>DATDPT010000017.1:0-16186 GCA_035292605.1 Acidimicrobiia bacterium | reverse complement strand
CCCTCGCCAGGTGTACTCCGACCAGTCTCTGGCGCCTTTTGCCTCAGCAGGGCCGACCCCACGGACGGATGCATCGAGCAGAGCCAGCATGTTGGCGAATCGGAAGAGCCCGAACTTGCCGGCAACCCCGTGGACGGGCAGAGACGACCCGAACTTCATGGTGCGGACCCCGGAGCCTTCCCAGAACTCGAGCATCTCCGGTTCGTAGCCGTCGGCCTCCAGCAGACGCCGCCTCCCCTCGTCGCCCGAGTAGGTGCGAGCTATGGCCTCGAGCCCTCGGGCAAGGTAACCGTCGACCTCGTCCCAGTTGAGTCGGACGAAGGTGTCGTTACCCCGGTCGTCGAATCGATAGGTGGCACGAAGGTCCGGCTCATCGGAGAGGGAGGGGAATCCGTCGTCCGCCCATTCCTTCCATCCCTTCCTGACCATGGGGAAACGGAGGCGATAGGGCCCATAAACCCGGCGGTGCAACGTATAGCCTTTGAGGCAGCCTCGAGGATTCCAGTGAACGGTGGACTGGTTTCCCTGGGGGTCGCCGTAGTTGCCCCCGTCGTAGTTCTGTTCGAGGCGAATGACCACCCCGTTACGGGTGAAAGCGCGGAGCCGGCACATATGGGTGTCATTCGGCGCGCAGATCACAGTGAAGCTGTCGTCGTATGCGTACTGATCCCGGTAGATCTTCTCCCATCCACGGTTCGGATAGGTGAGAAGCGGGTTATCGATACCGGGAAACGCCTCCAGGGCGATCAGTTTGAGTTCGAGGACGCCGGTGAGAGCCGCGAGCCCGGCGCCAGAGGCCAATTGGATGAACCGGCGACGGGAGACCTCTGTCATCGCCTACATCCCCGATGCCATTCCACTTTGCTCCACCCTCGGCTCCGAGGAGGTTCGATCGCCACACCGCGTGGGCCTCATGTCCGGAGTTGATCGAGGGTGATCGCGCCGAGATAGGGCCAAAAGTCCCATACTCTATTTTTTATGGTTCGGCCCGTGTAAACTCGTTTTCGAAGTGACAGACACGACGTTGGTTGAAAGAGACGAAGCGCGTTACCGCGCTTTGGCCGATCCCGTCCGACGTCGGATCCTGCGACTGCTGGAGGACAGCGCCGAGCCTCGAGATGTGGAGCATCTGGCCTCGGTAGTGAATCTGCATTCCAACACTGTCCGCAGTCATTTGGATGTCCTCGAGCGAGCCGGTCTGGTCAACAAGACATCCGAAGTCCGGACCGTGCCTGGCCGTCCCCGGATGCTCTATGAGCTCTCGCCCAACAGCGAACCACCGGCCGGGTCGGGTTATCGGCTTCTATCCGAGATCCTCGCCACCGCGTTGCGAGCCGCCACCAGCGAACCTGGAGAGATAGCGTTGAGGACCGGACGGGAATGGGGCCTGTATCTGACTCAGCGTCCCTCGCCGCTTCAGCCCCTCTCAGCAGAGGAGACGACCAGGCGCATCACCGGGTTGCTCGTCGACTACGGCTTCGCACCTGAAGAATCAGCTCACACCGGCACGGCGACAGTGATCGAGCTTCGAGACTGCCCGTTTCGTGATTTGGCTCGAACCAACGCCGACGTGGTGTGCTCGATCCACCTCGGGCTGTTGCGGGGCGCGGCGGAGGCTCTGGGCGGCCAGACTGTCGTCACCTCGCTCGATCCTTTCGTGGAGCCGTCCCTGTGTCGAGTGGTCCTCCAACACTCATGACCGGCATCGAGCTCGATGTTGGTGGAGGTCAGCCCAGTGCCCGCAAATAGCCGTCCCGGGAACCGATGTAGATGACCCCGTCCCAAACGGCGGGTGTCGACTCGAGACACGTCTCACCGAGCTCGACCGACCAGGCCTGGACCGGGGCCCTGGGGTCCTCCAACGAGTAGCCGCGGACGTCACCGAGACAGGTGGCGGTCACCAGCATCCCCTCGACGATCGCGGGTGAGGACCAGGTGTGCCATCCGACCTCATCGGACCAGAGGATCTCCCCGCTGGCGGCGTCGACCGCGATCAGCTGTCCCTGATGGGTGTTGTCGTAGACGACACCCTGATAGACAGCCGGCGTGCTCCAGGTCCCTGATTGCTCGCTTCCGGCGGTGAGATCGACGCCCCAAACCCGGGGGTCGCCGTCGGTGTAAGGGTCGAGCTTGAGCAGCTGCCCGACCTCACGGGTGCGGTCGATGTTGGCCTGGGTCCGATACCCGGGGCCGACCTGGTCGGGTTTGACGTTCACCGCGGCGTAGAGCATCCCTTCGGCATCGACCACCAGCGAGGCATCGATATCGCCACCTGCCCAGTAGTCGAAAACGATTGGCGCCTCGCCCTCCCGCACTCGGCTCACATCGAGACCGACGATCCGGCCTGCCGAGTTGGCGAAATAGACCCGCTGTTCGTAGAGAACAGGCGAGTTCTCGATCGAGACGTTGCCGCCGGCGGTGTCTATCAACTCGTCGTTGTAGCCCGGGATCTGCAACAGGATCTGAGGATCGACAGTGACCTTGCCCTCGGCGTCATAGCCCCGGTTCAGCTCGACGGCGAAAAACCAGCTGTTCTCGCCACCCACATAGAGGATGTCGTCGACAACAGCACCGTTTGAATCCCAATCGTCGTTCCAGGTCCCGGCAACGTCGGCGGCGTCCATGGACCAGAGCTCAACCGGTTCGTCGCCGTCGAGAGCGAGGATCCGGTATTTGTTGTCGCGGGACCCGAAGTAGAGAAGGGGATACCCGTCAGGGTCCAGGGACACCGACCCCTTGATCAGGTCCCCGGTCTGGAATTCGGGCATGAGATCCTCTCCGGTCCCAGCATCGACGAAATGAACCGCCGAGTCGTAGGCGCCGAAGATGAGCTCGGTGATCCCGTCGGGTCGCTCCCACACCGCGGGCTGGCCGGTCCAGCCCATTCCGCACCATTGGGTGGTCTCACCGAGGTTGGTAGAGGTGCTGCACATGGCTGTATCCGGGTAGGTCCACCGGACCGAAGGTTGCTCACTGACGTCGCCAGTCCCGAAGTAGCTCCGCGTCGGGTTGCCCCGGAACATGGTCAACCCGATGGTGGTCCCCCAGGGTTGTCCCACGGTGAAGCCGGGAACTGTGTCGGGGGGGCGCTCGCCAGAGGGTTGGGTGCTGCCCGGCGTGGTGGTAGTGGTCTCCTCCGGCACGGTCGAGCCTGGATCGCCCGATGAGGTGGTCGTCGTTGCCCCCGCCTCGGGGCGGGTGGTGTCGTCGCCTGGAGTCGAAGCCGCCCGATCCCTGGTCAGCACGAAGACGCCGAACCCGAGGACGAGACCGGTGAGCAGCACGATGAGAACCTGGCCGAAACGCTCGTTCATGTCGAGCCCTCTCTCATGATGGGGGCCGGCAACTCGGTTCCCCGGTCAGCACCGGGTGCCCGGGGCTCTCGATCATGGCGGGGATGAGACATCCCTCGATTGTCCCATCGGGGGACACCACGGCGCGGGCAACTGCGGTGGTCGAGCCAGCAACCGAGGAATTCGGCCATACGAAGTTCCCCAGGGACCAGAAGACAGGTCTGCCGTCGATGAGATCGAACGGCTGCAAACGATGCGGGTGATGCCCGAAGATGATATCGGCTCCAGCTGCGATCATTGCCTCGGCTCGCTCGACGTCGTCGGGCCGGGGGGTGGTGTCCAGCTCCACACCCCAATGGATGGTCACGACTACCAGGTCCGCAAGTGCCGACGCCTCCTCGACGGCTTCGACCATCGACTCCGTGTCATCACCATTCCTCATCCCCGGGGTGTCCTCTGAGGCGACCCAGGCGTCGTTCGGGAAAACCCCTCCGAACCCAACCACTGCGATGGTCCAGCCCTCCACCTCGAACAGGGCGGGTGCTCCGGCCTCGTCGACGTCGCGCCCTGCCCCGACCGGGGCCACCCCGCTGGCCAGTAGATTGGCCCGGCCATCCACCATGGCCTCCTTCCCATAGTCACCGGAGTGGTTGTTGCCGAGATTGGCCACCTCGACCCCGTTACTCGCCAATGACGGCAGGGCCTCCGATGGGCAACGAAACACGAACTCCTTGGGCTCGGCGTTGCCCAGATCGGAAGGCGCACATTCGAGATTGACCACCGTCAAGTCGTCTTCGAGAAAGAGGCCATCGAGCCCCGACCAGGCATGATCCCAGCCCTCCGCGGCCAGCGCCGGGATGTACCCGGGGTCCAGGTTGACGTCTCCGGTGCCCTGGATCACCAACCAGCCCTTGGCGGGGATGGTGGACGCGGTGGCAGCAGGAGTGGTGATCGTGGTTGCGGAGGAGGTTGTTGTCGTCGCAACCGTCGACGGGGCGACCCGGGCAAGGGCGGTGGTCGATGGGACTGCTGCCTCTTGCTGGGGCCCCCATAGGGCGTAGACGGAGAACCCGGCCAGTGCACCGATCGATACGACCACGGCGATAGGAACAGCTCGGGACCGCATGGGCGCAGGTCAGCGTATTGACCCGAGCCCGATATGCCGACTTGCTACTCGAGCAGCACCAGCACCCGTTTCACCACACCCGAGGCGTCCATGCCCACGGATTCGTGCAGGTCGGAGGGTGACCCGAAGGGGAGGAATTGGTCGGGGACCCCGATACAGGTGACTTCCTTGGTCATGCCGGCGGCCGAGAACCCCTCCATCACCGCCGAGCCGAACCCACCGGCCAGGACGTTGTCCTCGAGAGTGACCACATGGGCCACCGGGCCGGCCCACTCGAGGATGCGGGGATCGAGGGGCTTGACCCAACGAGCGTTGACCACGCCCACCGACACCCCCTTCTCCCCGAGGTCGAGGGCGGCCTTTTCGGCCACCTCGACCATCCGGCCCACCGCCACCAACAGGACATCTGATCCGGTGGCGAGGAGTTGCGCCTCCCCGATCGGGATCGGAGGGACCGGGATGGCCGGGACCGAGACCGCGGCACTCTTGGGATAGCGGATGGCGATCGGCCCGTCGTGGTCCACTGCGGTCTCGATCATGGCGCAAAGCTCGGTGGCGTCGGCCGGAGCGCCCACCACCATGTTGGGGATCATCCGCAGATAGGAGAGATCGAAGACACCATGGTGGGAGGGGCCGTCGGGGCCGGTGACCCCGGCCCGGTCGACGAGGAACACCACGGGTAGGTCGTGAAGGGCGACGTCGGCCACGATCTGATCGAAAGCACGCTGGAGAAACGCCGAGTAGATGGCCACAACCGGCTTCTTGCCTGCCATCGCCATCCCCGCCGCCAGAGTCACTGCATGTTGCTCAGCGATGGCGGTGTCGTACACCCGATCGGGAAAGCGCTGCGACATCTGCATCAGACCGGCGGTGCTGATCATGGCCGCCGAGATCCCGATCATGTCGGGCCTGGTTGCGGCTGCTTCGGCGATAGCCCTGCCCGCGACCTCGGTCAGCTTCAACTCGGACTTCAGGGCCTTCCCCGTCGCCACATCGAAGCTGCCGACTCCATGGAGTTTCTCCACCTCGTCCTGGATGGCCGGCTGATACCCCTTTCCCTTCTCGGTGATCACATGGACCACCACCGGCCGGTCGTAGGTCTTGGCGACGGTGAGGGTTTCCTCCAACAGCGCCAGGTTGTGCCCGTCGATCCGTCCTGTGTATTTGAGGTCAAGAGCATCGAACACGGTCGAAGGCTCCAGGATCTGCTTCACCGCGTCCTTGAGGCGCCCCGCCAACTCGTCTGCCGTCTCCCCGACAAGAGGGATGCCCCGGAGCATCCGGCCCAGCGTGCGCTTGGTCCTCTCGTACCTCGGATCGAAGCGATAGTGGGCCAGGGTGGCCAGGGCGGCGATACCGCCCACCGTCGGGGCGTAGGAACGACCGTTGTCGTTGAGGACAATGATGAGACGGCTCGGCCTCGCCACCGCGATGTGGTTCAGTGCCTCGTAAGCCATGCCGCCGGTCATGGCACCGTCCCCAACCACCGCCACGGTGTAACCCGGATAGCCGGAGAGGGCATGGCCCAGGGCATAGGAGAGTGCGGTCGAGGCATGACTGTTCTCCACGAAATCGTGTGGCGACTCCTCACGGCTCGGGTATCCGGACAGGCCACCGGTGTGACGCAGGGAGTCGAATTCCGCCATACGCCCGGTGACCAACTTGTGAACATACGCCTGGTGCCCGACATCCCAGATGATCCGATCGTTGGGGGAATCGAAAACTCGATGGAGGGCAAGGGTGAGCTCGACCACACCGAGGTTCGGAGAGAGATGGCCCCCGTTGGCGGAGACCTTGTCGATGATGAAGGCGCGAATCTCCTCAGTCAGCGTCTGAAGTTGATCCGGGCTCAACCCGCGAAGGTCAGCCGGGCTCGCGATGGTTTCGAGTATCGACATGAAGGAACAGGCGACAAGCCGCTATCAGGCTAGCGATGGCCCGACGTTGTCCCCATCGAGAACCGGAAGCCGGACGGTGAAAACCGAGCCTCGGCCCAACTCGCTCTCGACGTCCACGCTGCCGCCGTGGCTCTCCACCACATGCTTGACGATCGCAAGACCGAGGCCGGTGCCGCCGGTTGACCTGGAACGTGCCGCGTCCACCCGATAGAAGCGCTCGAACACCCGACTCAGATCCCTCGTCGGTATCCCCTCTCCGGTGTCCGAGATCCTGAGGACAACCTCTCCATTCACGGTGCTCAAGACCGCACCGACCGATCCGCCGGCCCCGGTGTACCGGATGGCATTGTCCAGGAGGTTGCGAGCGGCGATCGCAATATCGCGACGGCTCCCCGCGATTTGGGTGGGCGCCAACTCCATCGAGAGCTCGATGGCCTTCTCCTCGGCCACGGGCCGGAGACGCTCCAACTCCTCACGAACCAGGAGGTCGAGGCTGAGCGGCTCGAGCTCAGGTTGGTCACGCTCGAGCCGGGAGAGATCGAGGAGGTCACCCACCAGCCGGTCGAGTTGTCTCGCCGATCGCTCTATCTGCTGGGCAAAGCCAAGAGACGAGTCGTCGTGGCGAAGCACTGCGATCTGGAGCGCTTCGGACGAGGCGATGATCGCCGACACCGGCGTCTTCAACTCGTGGGACGCATTGGCCACGAAGTCGCGCCGAATCGAGGCAACCCGGTCGAGGTCGGTGACATCGACAACCACCAGGAGAATCCGATTGTCGGTCGAGAACGGGGTAGCAACCGCCCGCAGCCGACGCACCGGCTTGCCATGTTCCACCGCCCGCTCCACAGGCCTTTGTGTTTCTCGGGACTCACGGACCGCGTTCTGGAAGGGGAATGGCGCCAGGCCGGAAAGACTGTTCGGAACGGATCCGAGCAATCTCTGCGCCGACGAGTTGGCGTACACCACTTGATCGTCCTGGGAGAAGAGAACGGTTCCCTGCCGCAACGCCCCCAGAACCATCTCGAGAGTCTCGGTGGCGTGCTCCGCTTGCACCACCCGTTCTCGTTGCCCCGCTTCCAGTCTCGAGATTGCCAGCCCCAGCTGATCGAGCTCGCGCACTTGTGAGCGAGGCACCCCCTCGCCCTCACCTTCGATCAGATCGAGGGTGTGGTCGGTGAGCGCGGCGATCGGCGCCGCCATCCACCGGGCGAGGAGCCAGACCACCACCAGGCCGAGAAGGCCACCTGCAACGAATGTCAGCAGCATTGAGTTGCGGTGCTCGGGAGAGACCTCGGCGGACTCCAGGACGAGCCAACCGATGATCCCGATCAGCACCACATAGACAAGGCCGTAATAGAAGAACAGCCGAACCGCGAATGGTGCCCTGCCTGGCTCCGAGCGGCTACTCATCCACGAATTTGTAGCCGAGCCCGCGCACCGTGAGGATGTGGACCGGCCCAGTTGGATCAGGCTCGAGCTTCTGGCGAAGTCTCTTGATGTGAACGTCGAGGGTCTTGGTGTCCCCGAAGTAGGTCGGCCCCCAAACTTCGTCGATGAGGGTGTGTCGGGCAGCCAGCCGGTTCTTGCGACGCATCAGCGATTCGAGCAACTCGAACTCCTTGGGCCTCAGATCCACCGCCTCGCCGTTCAAACGCGCCTGGTGGGCGTCGATATCGAGCTCGATCGACCCTCCCCGGAGCACCTCGTTCGACTCGGAGAGCACCCCGGTCTTGGCGGCCCGGCGCAGATGGGCCCTGACCCGGGCGATGAGCTCCCGCATCGAGAACGGCTTGGTCATGTAGTCGTCCGCTCCCAACTCGAGACCGGCCACCTTGTCCGATTCGGCATCCTTAGCGGTGAGCATGATGATCGGGACGTCGGATGACGAGCGGATCTGACGGCATACATCGAGCCCCGACATCCCGGGGAGCATCAGGTCGAGAAGCACGAGGTCAGGATGATTGACCCGGGCGGATTCGAGCCCGCTGACCCCGGTGTCGGCCACATAAACGTCGAAGCCCTCGGTGTCGAGAGCGTACCGGACCGAGTCCGCCAAACCCGGCTCGTCCTCTACGAGCAGTATCCGATGTGGCCTTCGGTCAACTGGAGTTGTCATCGGCCGTATGGGCCAGCCCCACCTTGACGAACTCTGCTCGCTCCCCGGTGATCAGATAGGCCGTCTGCTCGGCGAAATCGACTGCTTGGTCACCGATACGCTCCAGAGCCCGGGCGACCATCAAGATCTTGCTCGCCCACTCCAACATCTGGGGATTGTTTCCGACAGCGATGATCTCTTTGTACATGTTGGCGTTGAGACGGTCCACGGGTTGATCCATGGCGGGCAACAGCCTCGCCTCGTCGAGATCCTGCCGCACATAGGCCTCGATTGCGGTTCGGATCATCGGTCGGACCAGATCGCCCATCTCACGAACTTGCTCCACCATCCGTTCGACACGCGGCAACCCTTCGTTGAATTTGGTGACTTTTGCGATGTTGACGCACTGGTCGCCCATCCTCTCGAAAGTCTGGTCTAGCTGAAGCAGGACTGTCATCTTTCGCAGATCAGAGCCCAAAGGCTGGAACCGGGCCATCAGGGTGGTCCAATGGCCATGTACCTCGAGGTAGGCCCGATCGATCTCGTCGTCGAGCTTTATGACCTGGGCGGCGAGGTCGACGTCACCGGTGCAAACGGCTTCGACGGCCATCGCCACCATCTGCTCGGCGCGGTCGACCATGCCGAGAACTTCGTGCTCCAGCGAATCGAGCCCCTGGTGGAAATGTAGGTTGGTGTCTGTGACGTCTGTCATCCGAATCGGCCCGTTATGTAGTCCTCGGTCTGTTTCTGGGTCGGAGAGGTGAAGATCTGTTCGGTCTGGCTGAACTCCACAAGGTACCCGGTTCGCTGGCCTTTCTCGTCAACGCTCACGGAGAAGAAGGCGGTTTGATCCGAGATACGGGCCGCCTGCTGCATGTTGTGGGTGACGATCACGATCGTGAAGTCTTTCTTGAGCTCGAGCATCAGCTCCTCGATCTTGAGGGTGGCGATGGGGTCGAGCGCCGAGCAGGGCTCGTCCATCAGGACCACATCCGGGCTGGTGGCGATGGCACGGGCGATACAGAGACGTTGTTGTTGCCCACCGGAAAGCGCCATTCCCGACTCTTTGAGCTTGTCCTTCACCTCATCCCAGAGCGCGGCCCTGGTCAGCGACTCCTCGACCAGGTCGTCGTAGTTGCCCTTCCAACCGGCGATCTTGGGCCCGTAGATGATGTTCTCGTAGATGCTCTTCGGAAAAGGATTGGGCTTCTGGAACACCATCCCGATCCGACGCCGCACCTCGACAGGATCGACCTTGTCTCCGTAGAGATCCACCCCGTGGTAGTGCACTTTGCCTTCCACACGGGCGGTCTCGATGAGGTCGTTCATCCGGTTGAAACAGCGGAGCACTGTCGACTTGCCACAGCCGGAAGGGCCGATCAAGGCTGTGATCTGGTTCTGACGGATATCCAAATCGACGTCGCGCACCGCCCGGAAGGATCCGTAGTAGACGGTGAGTTTCTCGACGTCAAAGATCAGCGGCTGTTGGTCTCGGGGTATGGCGGCGACCTCGGATGCCTTGGCCACCCGGGCCGCCTGCTCTTGGATGGCCGCTTCGGTGGCTGACTCGATGCTCGTGGTGTCGGTGTTCGCGGTCAAGTCGTCGCCTTCCTGTTGGTTCATCGGTATCTCCGCTCGAAGCGGTCGCGGACAATGACTGCCGCCGCGTTCACGGTCAACAACATCACCAGCAAGACCACGATCGCGGCAGCCGTGAGGGCAACGAACTCCTCCTGTGGCTGGCGGGCAAAGTTGAAGATGATGATCGGCAGCGCGGTGTACGGCTGGTTCGAGACCAGGTCGACAAACGAAGCGTCGTTGGCGACGCTGAAGAAGAGCGATAGTTGAGCGCCGGCAAGGAGCAGGGGCGCCGATTCGCCGAAAGCTCGGGCGATGGTCAACACCGACCCGGTGAGGATGGCGGGGAAGGCCACCGGGAGCACATGGTGCCTAATGGTCTCCCACCGGGTGGCTCCCACCGCCAATGAAGCCTCCCGTAATCCCCCTGGTACTGCCCGCAACGCCTCCGAGGTGGTGATGATCATGATCGGGAGCACGAGGACGGCAAGGGTGAGGCCACCGGCGATCACATTGCGACCTGCGATCCCGCCTTCGGTTCCGAAGATCCCACGCATCATGATCTCGACGAACAGGAACAGACCGAGGATTCCGTAGACGATCGAGGGCACCCCGGCCAGGTTGCGAATATTGGCGTTGATGAACCTGGTGACCCGATTGTCCGAGGCGTACTCCTCCAGGTAGACGGCGGCCGCCACACCGAGGGGGAAGGCCACCACGATGACGAAGCCGGTGAGTGCCAGCGATCCCATGATCCCCTGCGATATCCCGGCGCTCTCGGCGCTTGGTGACAGCGAGTCGGTGATGAACGAGAACCCACGAGCTTCAAACACGGGCAGTGCGGCCGTGATGGTGTCTGCCAGGAGCGTGACCAGGATCACGACCGAGGTAAGCAGGGTGAAGAGCAGCATGAACGCGACCAGGGCGTTGATCGGACTGAAGCGTCGGCCCTCGATCGAGCGCCGGACCATCTCGGTGCTGGTCAAGGCCCGGACGTCGGCGATCATCTCAATACCTCTGCCGGTAGCGGCGGACCAACCGCCCACTCATCACATTCAGGCCCAGGGTCAGCGCAAACAACACCAAGCCGACGAAGAAGAGAGACTGGAAGGCTGCTACGTCGCCAGCAACCCGATCGGACCCGACTGCGAGATTGGCCATGGCGCCGGTCATGGTCAGACCCCCCTGGGTCGGGTTGAAGGTGAGAATCCCGTTGAGGCCAGCCGCCAAGGCCACCACCATGGTCTCACCGACCGCCCGGGAGATGCCGAGGATGACGGCGGCGATGATCCCTGAGATCGCGGCCGGAAACACGACCCGGAGGGCGGTGTGCCATTTCTTGGCGCCGAGGCCGTAGGACGCCTCGCGCAACGACAAAGGCACCGCTCGCATCGCGTCCTCCGATACCGATGCGACCAGGGGGATGGTCAGGATCCCGACCGCGATCCCCGCCGCCAGGAAGTTGGCGCTCTGGGCGTCGGGGAACATCCCGCGAACGATGTTGGGGGTTATGAACTGGAGGGCGAAGAAGCCCAGCACCACCGATGGAATCCCGGCCAGGATCTCCAAAGTCGGCTTCAGGACCCTGCGCACGCCGGAACGGGCGTATTCGGAGAGGTAAATCGCGGAGCCAAGCCCGAAAGGGACGGCCACCGTCATGGCGATGCTGGTGATCAACAGGGTATGGACCAACAGGGCCGGCAGCTGAAAGCGGCCCCGTCGTGGGAACCAGCCATCTGCCCACAATTGGCTCAGCTCGATCGACGTCAGGAAGGCCCAGGCCTTGCCGACGAGAGCCAGCACGATGGCAACCGAAATCAGGATCGACACGGCAGCCGCCGCGAAAAACACCGCCTTGACCCGGCGCTCACGGCGTCGGCGCCGGACGTCGCCGGTCAGGTCGATGACGGCGTCCCCGGAACTCTGGGCAATGGCCATAGATGTCTCGCTGAGAATAGAGGGAGGGGCCGGGCGGTTGCCCGGCCCCTCGGCTCTCAACCCCTCAACCCTTGGCGCCTTCCCAGGCAGCCCGGGTCGCGTCGAGGTCCTCTGCCGGCAGTTGGACATATCCGGCATCACCCACGGCGGCCAGACCCTCGTCGGACAGGTAGTAGTCGACGAAAGCGGTCAGGTCCGCTCGGCTGGCGAGGTCGTTGGTCTTCACGTAGATGTACAACGGTCGTGACAGCGGGTACTCGAAGCTGGCGATGGTGTCGAGCGTGGGAGCCACACAACCCGACTCACCGCTGTCCACCTCGATCGCCTTGAGCACGTCCTGGTTCTCCTCGAAGAAGGCGAACCCAACCCATCCCAGCGAGGACGGGTTTTCGGTGATGCCCTGGACGATCACGTTGTCGTTGGCGGAAGCGTTGTAGTCGGCACGGGTGAAGTCGTTGTCCTCGCCCAGGCGCTCCTCGGAGATGTCGGCGATCACGAACTCGACGAAAGTGTCGTATGTGCCCGACTCCTCACCAGGAGCGGTGATCACCAACGGCTCGTCGGGGTAGGGAGCGTTGGGAGCGCCCAACTCTGCCGCCAGATCGTTGGCGTCCGACCAGTTGGCGAATCCCTCCGACTCCGGGCCCAACAGGGCGTAGAGGTCGGTGAAGGCAAGGCAGCTGACGGCGTCGTTGGCCGGGTTGGTCATCACTGTGAGCCCGTCTGTGGCGATGTGAAGCTCGACGTACTCGATCCCAGCAGTCTCACAGGTCGCGATCTCCTCGTCGGAGATGGCGCGGGAGGCGTCCGAGATATCGGTCTCTCCGTTGCAGAATCTGGCGAACCCGTCACCGGTGCCCGGTCCTTCCACAGAGGTGGCCACACCGGGGTTGGCTCCGTCGAACGCCTCGCCGACCCGGGCCGTAATCGGCTCGACCGTCGAGGAACCCGATATCACGATGCTGCCCGATAGCTCGCCGCCGCTTTCAGTCGTGGTAGTCGGCCCAGCTGGGGCCTCGGTGGCTGTCGGCTCTTCTACACCCGCCGTAGTTGTGGTGTCGTCGCCGTCACCATCACCACAGGCGGCGAGGATCAGGGCAAGGACGGCCACCAGACCGACCAGGCGCTTGATTCGGACTTTCATCCCTTGTTTCTCCTTGTTAGGGAACCGGTTCAATTGCGAACCATGGACGGTCGCCCCCCCACGGTCGCTGTAAAAGCTAAGAAACCCCTTTGAACAGCCGGGGCCGGAGGAATGAACGTGAGGTGAACGTTTGGGAGAGGCCCTCGATCGCCTAAAGATGCGCGGTTGCTCTCGCTCTCGCCAACTCTTGGAGAACCACATGGGCGTCGACTCCCGAAGCGACCGGAATCCGGGCCCAGGTCCCGTCTTCGAAGAGCCCCCAAGCAAGCAGGTCGTCGGCCATGAGCACGTCGATGACCTCGTCGATGCGGAATTGGAGATCTGGGTCTGTGACCGGCGCCAGGGCCTCGACCCGACGGTCGAGATTCCGCGGCATCAGGTCTGCCGAGCCGATGTAGTAGTGCCGGGTCCGTCCCCGGGCCCCGAATCGGTAGATCCTGGAATGCTCGAGGTAGCGGCCGACAATCGAACGCACCGTGATGTTCTCCGACAAACCGGGGACCCCGGGACGGAGACAGGAGATGCCCCGGATGATGAGGTCGATGCGGGTGCCCGCGTTGGATGCCTTGTACAACGACTCGATGATTCGGGCGTCGACCAGGGAGTTCATCTTCATCGTGATGTGCCCGTCGGGCCGCGCCGCCTCGTCCTCGATGAGCTCGGTTATGCGGCTCCTAATCCCGTTGGGCGACACCGCAAGCTTCCGGTATTTGGTCTGACGCGAGTAGCCGGTCAGATAGTTGAAAACGTCCGAGAGGTCGGAGCCGATCTCGGGGTCAGCAGTGAGAAGGGCGATGTCCTCATAGGTGCGTGCGGTTTTCTCGTTGTAGTTGCCGGTCCCGATGTGGGCGTAACGGGCAACACCTTCCCCCTCTCGCCTCACCACCAGGGTCACCTTGGTGTGGGTCTTGAGACCAACCACGCCATACATGACATGGACCCCGGCGTCTTCCAACCGCTGCGCCCACTCGATGTTGCGCTCCTCGTCGAAACGTGCCTTGAGCTCGACCAGGGCGACCACCTGTTTACCCGACTCCGCCGCCTTGATCAGAGAGCCCATGATCGGGCTGCTGCTCGAGTTCCGGTAGAGGGTCATCTTGATCGCAAGGACCCGGGGATCGCGGGCCGCGCGATCGATGAATGCCTCCACGGTCGGGGTGAACGAGTCGTAGGGGTGATGGACGATCAGATCGCCTTGTCGGATCACCTCGAATATGTCGACCGTGTCACCAGCGGGTGCCGCGAGGCGGGACGGTGTGACTCCTGGGAAAGTCTCGAACTTGAGGTCAGGTCGGTCGAGGTCGTAGAGCCCCCAAAGCCCGGACAGATCCAGCGGGCCGTCAACCCGGTAGACGTCGTCCTCGGTGGCGCCCATCTCACGCATGAGGAGATCGAGGACCTCGCCGGGCATGTCGGGGTGGATCTCGAGACGGACCACCCGCCCGAACCGCCTCTGTGTCAGCTCCGATTCGATCGCCATCAGAAGGTCGCCGCCCTCGTCTTCCTCGACGTCGATGTCGGCGTTTCGGGTCACCCTGAAAACATGGTGTCCGAGAACCTCCATGCCGGGGAACAGCGCCCCGAGATGGACTGCGATCACCTGCTCGAGCGGCACGAATCGCTCTCCGTCAGGCAGTACCACAAACCGGGGGAGGATCGGCGGGACCTTGACCCGGGCGAACCTGGCCAGGCCAGTGTCCGGATTCCGGACGAACACAGCCATGTTGAGAGAGAGGTTGGAGATGTACGGGAACGGGTGGGACGGGTCGACCGCCAGAGGGGTCACCACGGGGAAAACCAACTCCCGGAACTGGCCATCGAGGAATGCCCGATCCTCGGCGTCCAGGGTCGGATAGTCACTGAAGACGATGCCCTCACTGGCCAGGGCGGGAGCCACCTCCGAGAGGAACTCCTTGGAGATGGTCTCGTATTGGACTTCGACCACGCTCCTGATGGCTGCGAGCTGCTGGCTCGGAGTCATGCCATCGGGAGGAGTGACCCCGACCCCGTGAGACACCTGCTCCTTGAGGCCGGCCACCCGCACCTGGAAGAACTCGTCGAGGTTGTTGGCCCAGATAGCTAGGAACTTGGCGCGTTCCAGAAGCGGGAAGTCCGGTCGCTGCGAGAGGGATAGAACCCGTCGACTGAACTCGAGCCAGGAAAGCTCCCGGTTCAGGAAATGATCGGGATCGAACTGTTCCACTTCGCTGCTGATGAATACCACGGCACTGTTACCAATCGCTTAACGGCGGCTTACCCCAAGGCCGCCAAGAAGGAAAAGGCGCAGGTGCATCGTGACCGATTCGATCCGATCCTCGGGTTTGGCCGCCGAGAGGACGGTGCGCGCCGCCGACATGATCGAGTCCTGAATGAACCTCCCGGCAAGGTCGGGGGGCATCGATCGAAAGTCACCGGAGGCGACTCCGGCCTGATAGAGCCCGACCATGGCATCGGCGAGGTTGGCATGCGCCGCCCGGATCCGGACCTCCGCCTCTGGGCCCATGCGACCCACCGCACGGTGCAGGATCACCCCCATCACCGGGTCACGGATCACAAACTCGACGGTCTTCGCTGCCAGCTCGGCGAGGCGCTCCGGAGCGTCGCCCCTGTGGGGCACGGCGGCTATCAAGGCTCCCACGACCCCGGGAAGCTCTTCCTCGACCAGGGTGGCGATCAGGTCGTCTCGATCGGTGAAGTAGTCATAGAGGGTGGTGCGCCCCACGCCGGCGGCGAGAGCGATCTCCCCGAGCGGGAGATCCACGGTGCCCGCGTCGTGAATCAGGGTCTTGGCCGCGTCGAGAAGAGCGCTCCTGGTGAGCGCCTTGTGCTCGTCTATTGAGGCGGCACGGATACGCGGCATCGAAGGATGAAAGGCTATCCCGACTTGGGTCCAAGGGCGATCGGTACTACCCATCGGTCTTGCCGACGTCTCGTCGAAGATTTGGCGTAGATTCGAGCCGCAGGAGGAACATATGCCCAACGATCAAGGATCAGAGCGCGTCCCCAACGTCGGAGGGACTGTCCGAGTCCAGACCCGGGCCCGTCCCTGGAGCGGCCTCCTGCTCGGCCTCCTGCTCGGCCTTTCGATTGCCGTGATCCTGCAACAGGCAGGTG
>DATDPT010000016.1:0-2156 GCA_035292605.1 Acidimicrobiia bacterium | reverse complement strand
TATCGGGTCGATTCGTGGATTCGTCAAGACCCTCGAGGCCAAGGACATGTACACCCGTGGTCACACCGAACGGGTAGCGGTCTTCGCCCAGATGATCGGTGAGGAGCTCGGGTTCACCGGCACCCAGCTGGAGAAGGTGCGCTGGGCGGCCCTGATCCACGACCTGGGCAAGCTGGCGGTCCCCACCGAGCTGATCCGCAAGCGGGGGCGTCTCGATGAAGAGGAGTACGCCGAGATGCAGACCCATGCCCATCTGGTCGAGGAGATCCTCGCCGAGGTCGATTTCCTACAGCCGATGGTCGAGATCGCCTCCGGGCATCACAGCAACTTCGACGGCACCGGCTACGGAGGCCGGGGGCACACCGAGGGCAAGACTCCGAGCCTCGAGGCCTGCATCGTCGGGGTGGCCGACGCCTTCGACGCCATGACTTCGGCACGGTCCTACCGGATGGCCCTCTCCCAGCAATACGCGCTCCACGAGCTGCGTCGTCACTCCGGGGGCCAGTTCCACCCCGATGTTGTGGATGCCTTTGAGAAGGCCCTCAACAAGACGGGCCGCAATTGGGGCGCCCCCCATGTGAACGACGAGGAGATGGCACGTCGTCTCGCCGAGGAACCGGAGCTGACCCTCCGTGGCTAACTGGCACCCCAGCTTCGTGGCCGCCGTATCCTGGCTGTTCCCATTGGTGGCGGGTGGTGTCGGGCTCTACGCGGCGACCGGGGCCGCATCCGAACCATTCGGGCTTGCGGTGGCGGTGACGGTGCTGGTCGTCGGGTCGTTGGTGGGGGTGGCCACCTCCAACTCGGGCAACCGATTCACCACCGGGCTCGCGGTGGCGGCCGCCATCCCCTTCGTCCTCACCCAAGAAACCGGCGCTCTTACCCCAGACACCGGCGGTGTCGACCTGGCCGGCTCCATCGCGACTTATGGGATCGGGTTGGCCGTCGTCTGGGCCCTCGGGCTGGCCCGAGGCGAGAAGCACATCGAGCTGCTCCCGACCCTGACCCGTCGCCTTGCCGGCTATGTCACCTATGCGACGGTCTATTCGGCGATGCGGGTGGGGATTTTTGCCGACGTGTCTGGTGACTGGCTGGACCTCGTCCCCTTTGGCGTGGCGCTGCTGGCCTGGATCGCGGTCGAAGTCACCCTGCGGGCGGCTCTGGTGCTGCGGCCCGGCGAGCTCTCCCGCACCTATCTGGCCCGATCGGCGCTGTACGACCTCAACGTATTCCTGGGTCTTACCTTGACCGGGGCCCTCTTCGGTGAGCTCTATCCGGAGTTGGCTTGGTGGGCTCTCCCCATCGCCATGCTTCCGTACTCGTTTGCCCATTCCGCCTTCAAGCGCTTCCAGAAGACCAAAGCCACCTACAAGCAGACCATTCGAGCGCTGGCCCGGATCCCGGAGGTGTCTGGTCTCGGGGTGGACGGTCATGCCGACCGCACCACCGAGCTCGCATCGGCGGTGGCCAAGGAGATGGGGATGGGACCGGCTCAGGTCGAAGACGTCGAGTACGCAGGTCTGATGCACGACATCGGGAGGGTCAGCCTCAACGAGCCCCAGATCATCCGGATGGGGTATACCAACGACGACATCGCCCGGTGGAGCGCCGAGATCATTGCCGAGTCCCCTTATCTGGATCGGGTGGCCGAGCATGTCCGGCGCCAGTACGAGTCCTACCGAAGGCCAGGCGAGCAAACCGACCCCGACGTCTCGGTCGTATCCCGAATCATCAAAGTCACCGCCGCCTACGACTGGCAGGTCTATCAACAGGGCCTTTCACCCCTGCAGGCACTGGAGAACCTTCACACCGGCGCCGCCTACGAGTACGACCCGGAGGTGGTGGCCTCGGTTCGGCGGATCCTCGAGGCTCGGGGTGTCCTGAGTCCGGCGCGGGTCTGACCCTGGTGCTCATCGAAGGCGGGAGGGTTTGGGTAGGTTTCGCCCATGGAGACATTTGACGCCATCACTTCGCGGCGCAACATCCGTGCCTACGATGCCCGGGCGATACCGGCTGAGCATTTGACGCGGATCCTCGAGGCCGGGCGCCGAACCCCTTCGTCGAGCAACAGACAGCGTTGGGACTTCGTCCTGGTCCAGGATCGGGAGCGCCTCGGCCGGTTATCTCAGGTGTGGCGGGGGGCGGGCCATGTTGCC
>DATDPT010000015.1:0-8342 GCA_035292605.1 Acidimicrobiia bacterium | reverse complement strand
AACCAGTCACGTCTTTTTTGAGGGCCGGAATGTTTTCGCGGGCGATAATCCTCCCCATAGCCCTGGCCTGAAGTGCCTGGACAAATTGCTGCTTCGGCAAAAGTTCTTTAAGGCGCTCAACCATTTTTCTGCCCTCGTGGTCCGCATCCTCTTTAAATACAATTCTTGTGAGCCCCGGCGCCGCTTCGCCGGCGATAAGAATCTCTAGTCTGGCGAGGTCGGCGCTGGCTTCAGTTTTGACCATGCCCACAAACTCAAGGGCGATCCAGAGACCTGTGTCTGGGTCGGGCTTCACGAGCCAACCAAAGAGGAGTTCGAGGCGGCGCGGGATGCTTTCGGGCTCCACGAGTTGGCGGTGGAGGACGCGGTCAAGGCCCACCAGCGTCCCAAGCTCGAGACCTACGGTCAGACCCTGTTCTTGGTGACAAAACCAGCCCGGTATGTCGACCCGGTCGAGATCATCGAATTCGGGGAGATTCTGCTCTTCGTCGATCCCGACTTCGTGGTGGCGGTGCGTCACGGGGAGGCAAGCCAGCTCGTCGAGGTGCGTCACGAGCTGGAAGGCGACCCGGCGCGTCTGGCGTTGGGCCCGGGGTCGGTTCTCCACGCCATCCTCAACCGTGTGGTGAGGGATTACACCCTGGTTCTCGATGCCCTCGGCGATGACGTGCGCGAGGTCGAGGAGGAGGTGTTCTCCACAGGTGGCGACCTGGAGCGCATCTATCGGCTGAAGCAGGAAGTGATGAGTTTCCAGAACGCCGCCCAGCCGCTCGAAGAGCCGCTCTTCCGTTTGTCGACTGACGACTTCGCCGCGATCCACCCCAGTCTCAAGCCCTACTTTCGTGACGTGCACGACCATCTGCTTCGAGTGGTGGACCGAATCAACGCCTTCAGCGACATGCTCAGTTCGATCCTGGCGGCGAACCTGACCCAGGTGAGCCTACGTCAGAACGAGGACATGAGGAAGATCTCGGCCTACGTGGCGATCGCGGCCATTCCCACCCTTCTCGCCGGGATCTGGGGGATGAACTTCACATTCATGCCCGAGATAGACGAGAGATGGGGCTATCCACTGGCGCTGGGGATCATGGCCTCGGTGTGCTTGTTCCTCTACACGCGATTCAAGAAGAGTGGCTGGTTGTAGATGTCAGGCCGCTTAGCAGCGGAATACCATCCAGGCCGGTCAGGACCCAGCCAGGAGGATTGATGTCGATTATCTCTCGGGGCTTCTTCGGTCGTCGGCCCCAGGTCGACGATCCGTCCCGTCTCCCTCCCGGCCAGTACCTCACCGCTGGGTTTCCGGTGCTCTCGGCGGGACCGACCCCTCGCACCCGACTCGACGAGTGGACGTTTCAGATTCGAGGCCTCGCAGATCCCTCTCCTTCCTGGAGTTGGGAAGAGTTCACCGCGCTGCCCAGCGAGACTGTGACCGTCGACATCCACTGTGTGACCAAATGGTCGAAGTTCGACACGGTCTGGACTGGAGTATCGCTCGACTTGTTGTTGGACGGGGTCGCCACCGGCGATGCTCGTTTCATCACCGCCTTCTGTGACGGCGGGTACACCACCAATCTCCCCCTCGAAGAGGTGACCGGGGGCCAGGCCTGGGTGGCGTACCAGTACGACGGGGAGCCGCTCGACCCCCAACACGGCGGCCCGGCCCGTTTCCTGGTGCCCCATCTCTACTTCTGGAAGAGCGCCAAATGGGTGCGCGGGTTGGAGTTGCACATCGAAGACAAACCGGGGTTCTGGGAGACCTACGGCTATCACAATCACGGGGACCCATGGCGGGAACAGCGATACTCGGGCGACTGAATTGGCTGGCCGCCAAGGTCACCGAGGTTCGCCCCGAGACGGAGCGGGTGCGAAGCATCGTCTTCGAATGTCCTGGCTGGGATGGGCACATGGCCGGCCAACATGTCGACGTTCGGCTCACCGCCGAGGACGGTTATCAGGCGCAACGCAGCTATTCGATCGGCTCGGCACCCGAAGACGACCATTTGGTCTTGACCGTGGAGCGGCTCCAGGATGGCGAGGTGTCGCCTTACCTGGTCGATGTGCTCCAACCTGACGACCAGTTGGAGATGAGGGGCCCGATAGGGCGCTATTTCGTATGGGAGGAGTCGATGGGCGGCCCCCTACTGATGATTGCAGGCGGGTCAGGAATAGTGCCATTCCGGGCGATGCTCAGGCACCGGGTGGCGGCGCACTCCGCAGTGCCCACTCGTTTGCTCTACTCGGCACGCTCATTCGACGAGGTGATCTATCGGAAGGAGTTGGCCGGCCTGGCGGCTTACGACGAGATCGACATCCGGTTCACGCTCACCCGCGCCCAACCCGTCGGATGGAAGGGTTACAACCGTCGCATCGACCGCGAGATGCTGGCCGAGGTGTCCTGGTCTCCTGAGGAGAGACCCCTCGTCTACATCTGTGGCCCGACTTCCTTCGTCGAGACTGCGTCCGATTCCCTGGTGGAGCTTGGCCATGACCCGACCCTGATCAGAACCGAGAGATTCGGTCCAACCAGCTAGGCGCTTCTCAGAAGTCCATCCGCCCTCTGAAGTGAGCGGCCACCTGGGGCCGGACCAGCTGGTAGACGGCGACCCGATGACCGGCCGGGGTTCGGAAGGAACAGCACGGTCCTTGAGGTATCTCGAACACCGATTCTCGTTCCCACCCTGCGGTATCGAGGCCATCGAGCGTGGCGTCCAGGTCTTCAACCCGGTAGATGAGGATCGGGCGCTCGCCGTCGACATGGTCGGTGAAGAGGAGATGCGGAGGTCCGGCCGTCATTTCGACCAGGGCCACCCTGGTGCCCCACTCCTGGATGGAAAAAACCAGGGTCCCACCCAATACCTCCGTGAAGTAGGCGGCATCAGCCGCTACGTCCTGGCTGGGGATATAGAGGAAATCGAGTGAATCGAAGGGTGGTGCCGTGCTCATCTGCCTCGTCCTCCGAACTCGGGCTCGGGGTGGCTGTCACCCGCGATTATGCCTATCCGCGGCGAGGGTCGGTCCCGACGACCGCGACTTCAAGCGCCCCGCGGTCGACCTGATCCGCCAATCCGCTCGGCGGCTCACTCAAGGCGAGGTCCCGTCGCTCCGATGTTTCTCTAGATAAATCCATGCAGCCAGCACGACCTCCCACACTCGGTGGGGGCACTGAGGCAAAACGACGATCTCCCCCGGATTCGGAGGGGAGCACCATCCGCACACCGGACTCCGGTGGCCGGCTTCGAGAAACCGAGGAGCGGCTCCGCAGTATGGTCACGGGGGCGCCGGTCATCCTCTTCGCCCTCGACCCTCAGGGGACGATCACCCTCTCGGAGGGCGCGGCTCTGGCGGCACTTGGGCTCGAACCGGGCGCCGCGGTCGGTCGGTCCGTGTTTGATGTCTACCAGGATCAGCCCGAAGCTCTCGACTGCGTGCATCGCGCTCTCGCCGGCGAGACGGTGGTAGCCATCCTCACCACTCGGGAGGACACGTTCGCAGTTCACTTTTCGCCGCAGTTCGACCAAGACGGTGAACTCGATCACGTCATCGGCGTTGCCACCGACATCTCCTCTCAGGAGCGGGCAGAAACCGAACTGCACCGACGGGTCGCGTTTGATCGTCTGGTTCATCGGATCTTCACCGATTTCATCGCGATCGCGCCCGATGACAGCGCTACTCCCGAGCAGTTCGATGGGGCCATCCTTCAGGCGCTGGCCGAGGTGGGTCGCTTCGCTGGTGCTGCCCGGAGCTACATCCTCGAGAAATCCGACCTCGGGAACGTTCTCACCAACACCTACGAATGGTGCGCCGAGGGGGTAGAACCCGTGCCCGCAATGCTCCGGGAGATCCGTCGGGAGACGATTCCCTGGGTGATAGACCAGATCGACGAGGGGAGGGTGGTGCATGTCCCCGCAATCGATGATCTGCCACCTCAAATCAGGCCACAGGTGGAGAATTTCGGATGCAGGGGGATCCAGGCGATGGTCAATCTGCCCATGACCTCCCGCGGGCATGTTGTCGGTCTTGTGGGTTTCGACTGGGCGGACTCTTCCAGCGAGCTCGGGCGCCAGGCGGACATCGCACAATTGACCGTCGTTCAGAGCCTCTTCGCCAACGCCTTGCAGCAGAGACGCATCGGAGGGGATCTCCAGAAGAAGAACCGGCTGCTTCGAGCCGTGCTGGAGTGCAGCGACGCGCTGATCAGGGCCAGGGACGAGGACGTCCTGCTCGCGGAGGTCTGCCGGATCGTGGTCGAGGTCGGTGGTTTTGTTCAGGCGTGGGTGGGGTTCGACGTTGGGGATGAAGAACGGTCGATAACGCCTGTCGCGCACTGGGGCTATTTCGACGGGTACCTGGAGGGCCTGAAGATCACTTGGGATGACTCCAACCGAGGTCGCGGCCCCATGGGAAGGGCAATCCGGACCCGGGCCCCCGCCGGTGTCGAGAACATCGCGACTGATGCCGATTTTGAGCCATGGAGAGCCGAGGCGCTGGCAAGAGGATGCAGGTCGGCAATGGCCATCCCGCTGGTCTTTGGCGACGAGTTGCTCGGGGGAATCATCGTCTATGCGGGTGTGCCTTGGGCCTTCGACGCTCTCGAGGTCGAGATTCTGCAGAGATTCGCCGGCTACCTCGCCTACGGGATAGTCGCGCTGCGGACCCAGGCTCGACGGCAAGCAGCCGAGTCACAGCTCCGGGATTCGCTGAGGTCCAAGGAGCAGCTGATTGCCTCCATCTCTCACGAGATGCGAACCCCGCTCACCGCGGTCGTTGGCTTTGCCCAGCTCCTCCAGATGACCGATTCCGGCCTCTCGGCGGAAGAGCGGTCCGAGCTGATCCGCTCGATAGCCGAGGAAGGGCTCGACCTGACGAACATCGTCGACGATCTGCTGACCGCCGCCAAAGCCGAGGCGGGGACCCTGACGGTTGTCAAGGTCCCCGTGGACTTGCGAGCCAATGCGGCCCAAGTCCTGGAGACCCTGAGCGAGCAGCCGCGAATCGAGCTCAGCGGGTCGACGGTGCGGGTAGTCGGTGATCCGGGGCGTGTTCGCCAGATCCTGCGCAATCTCATCTCAAACGCCCTTCGCTATGGCGGGGAGGACATTCGTGTCAGCGTCGTCGACGACCCATCTCCTCGCGTCCAGGTGCGCGACAACGGGAAGGGGATACCCCTCGACGAGCGGGAGCGGATCTTCGACCCCTACGAGCGCGCCCACGATGCGCCGGGGCTCACGGCCTCCATGGGGCTGGGTCTCACCATCTCCCGGGGTCTGGCCCGGCTCATGGGCGGGGACCTGACCTATCGCTACGAGGGTGGCGAGAGCATCTTCGAGCTACTCCTGCCGAGATTTGCGTCGGAAGCACCCGGAGTCTGATGGCTGATCGTGCCCTGTCCCACAGCGCCGTCCCACAGCGCTCATCGATGGAGAGTTTTCTCGACGAGTTCCAGCTGGTAACCCTCACCTTGAGCATCGGCGGCCTGATACTCACCGGGGTCCTCGCCTGGAGTGGGAGATGGCATGGTCTGCCACTGCCGTTTGCAGTCGGACTCTTGCTGGTGGGTCTCCATGCCGGATGGTGCCGGTATCGACACATCCGGTCCCCGAGATCGATGCTGATCCTGGACCTGACGATCTGGGGCTCGCTGATGCTCCTTATGTCGGACTATCTGTCGATTGCCACGGCCACTCTTGCCTTCTCGGCCTTGTTGGCTGTCTTGTTCTCGGACGGTTACTGGATGTTTGGGTTCCTGGCCTACGTGGGGGCGTGGTACGGGATCTCGTTCTTCACCGGTGCCGGGTTCGCGATTGAGTCGGCAGGGGTGTTCGCCGCGGTGGTCCTCACCGTTGGTGGTCTGGCCGCCGTCATGTACCGGGTCCGGGGATGGTTGGGCCAGCTCGACGGAAACCGCTCTCAGATGCTGGGCACGGTCAGTCATGAGTTGCGGAACAACCTGACAGGGATGATGGGGCTGACCGACGTGTTGAGGAGCGGTGACGACCTGAGCCCGGTCGAGACCAGGGAGCTGCTGGGGCTCGCCCATCAGCAGGCGGTCGATGCCAGCGAGATAGTGGAGGACCTGCTCACCGCCTCTCGACTCGAGAGCTCCGCCATGAGCGTTGACTTCGAGGCCGTCGACCTCAACCACGAGGTCGCCACCACGGTCCGTCGCTTCGTCGGTGAGGGCACCATGGTCTCGATCCAGACCGGAGAGGGTGTGCCGATGGCCCGAGGCGAGGCTCTACGGGTCCGCCAGATCCTCCGCAACCTGATTTCCAATGCTGTGCGATACGGCGGTACTGCGATCCTGGTGACGACCGCGACCGCAGGTGACGTCGTCCAGGTCGTTGTCAGCGACAACGGCGAAGGCGTGCCCCTTGAGGACGAGGCAACCATCTTCCTCCCCTATCGACGTTCCACCAATGCCCGTCGGGACGCGGCCTCGGTGGGGCTTGGCCTCTGGATCTGCCGTCAATTGGCCCAGGCGATGGGCGGTACGCTGCAATACCATCGGGTCGATGGGTCGACCCAGTTCATCCTGACTCTGGGTGCCCACGGCCAGGATCAGGCGATATCGCCCCATGCCTTGGCGGTTTCCAGTGCCCCCAAATCGGTTCCTGTCGGTAACGAGAGCGGTGTTGCCCGCTATCTCGCTCTAGCCAGGGGACCCAGACCGGACTGACACCGGCAAGGGGCACGCCGCCATGACCCTTCAGCATTAATCAGGGCGTAACAAACTCGAAACGAGCGCCTTCTTAGGTTGCAGATGTGGTCGCAATCGAAATCGGTGGGCTGGGTCTTCTGACCCCGGGGCTCGGGATCTGAATTGGACGTCACCGAGGTTCTCCGCGACATCCTGATCGTTCTGGTAGCGGCCAAGGTGGCGGCCGAGCTGGCCGAGCGAGTCGGGGTGCCTCCCGTAATCGGCGAGATCCTGGCCGGCATCCTCATCGGCCCTTCGCTGCTGGGCTGGGTGGGCGCTGACGATCAGGTCCTGCGCACTCTTGGCGAGATTGGGGTCATCCTGCTTCTGCTCGAAGTGGGCATGGAGATGAACCTGAGCGAGCTGGGAAGGGTGGGACGGGCCTCATTCACCGTGGCATCGGCAGGGGTGATTGCGCCGCTGTTGCTCGGAATGGCGGCTATGCAACTGTTCGGCGACGACTTCAACACCTCCTTGTTCATCGGTGCCGCCCTCACTGCAACCAGCGTGGGCATCACCGCAAGGGTGTTTGGCGACCTGCGGGCCCTGGCCACGACCGAGGCTCGGATCGTCCTGGGCGCAGCCGTGGCCGACGATGTCATGGGGCTCGTGGTGTTGACCGTGGTGGTCCGGCTCGTCACCGATGGGTCGGTCTCGGTTGTCTCGGTGCTCGGGATCATCGGCGTCGCCGTGGCCTTCCTGGTCATAAGCGGCATAGTCGGCCTTCGGGTGGCTCCGGCTCTTTTCGCCGGGATCGAACGGGTTTCCCGATCAACCGGAACCTTGATCGCTCTTGCCCTGGCTTTCACACTGGCCTTTGCAGAGCTGGCCAACGCGGCCAGGTTGGCTCCCATCGTCGGGGCCTTTGTGGCCGGTCTGGCCCTGGGCCGGAGCCGGCAGCGAGATCGGATCGGACGGGAGCTGGCACCGGTCGGTCATCTCTTCATCCCGGTCTTCTTCCTCCAGATCGGGATCGACGTCGACGTTTCGAGATTCGTCGATGGACACGTGCTGTTCGTTGCCGGCGTGCTCCTGGTGGTCGCGATCGTCGGGAAGCTGGTGTCGGCGCTTGGGGCGTTCGGTACTCCGGCCGACCGATGGCTCATCGGTCTGGGGATGCTCCCCAGAGGAGAGGTGGGTCTCATCTTCGCCACCATCGGCCTCCAGAGCGGGGTGCTCGACGACTCCCTCTATGCTGCGCTGTTGTTGGTGGTTCTGGTCACAACCCTGATGACTCCCCAACTGCTGAAGATGCGCTACGGCGTGTTGCATCAGGGAGCCGTGCCCGTCGGGCCGGGCCCGACCACGGAGATGCCGGCCGGAGGTTGGCTGAGGGTGCTCGATGGCGAGGTCCGGCTGGCGGCCACTCCCCCGGCGCACCTGGTGCTGCCCTTGGCCCTCGATGCAGCGTTGCTGCTGAGCTCTGCCCAGCCGTCGGCTGAGTTGCTGGATTGGCTGTCCCGAGTCGCCAAGCCCAATGTCCAATGGGATAGAAGGTCGAGGGAGTCCCTGCTCAAACTCGTGCAAGAGGGCAACGCCAGATCGTGGCGATTTCTCGAGACCACCGGTGTGCTCGATCAGGTTCTTCCGGAGTTGGCCACCACTCTTCGAACCCGCCAGGCCGATCCGTTCCAACTCGACCCGA
>DATDPT010000014.1:0-15467 GCA_035292605.1 Acidimicrobiia bacterium | reverse complement strand
GGGATCGATGAGGGGCAGTACGTCCAACTCGACGACGTCGTGGCCCTCGAACGGGTGCTCCCGACTGGTGAGATGGTCCGAATGTTCGGGATGGTCGGCCAGGTGGTGGCCCGACACGAAGGTGCTCGGTTCGACTCCGACGTGTTCCTGATCGAGGACGGGATCCTCCCCGCCGAGGTCGTGGAGACCGCCCAGGTCACGACTACCCGCTTCGAGCCGGAGGTGTTCGTCCCACCGCTTCCCGGTCAACAGGTGCGCATTGCCGTCGGAGATGAGCGCGACCAGGCCCTCTTCTTCGACCAGATGGAGCAGAAGTTCCCGGTGGGCCTGGCTCGGAACAAGGAGCCACTGTGGGTGAACTTCGAGTTCATCAACGGTGACCGGGGGGCCCACGTCAACATCTCAGGCATCTCCGGGGTTGCCACCAAGACGAGCTATGCCACCTTCCTCCTCCACTCGCTGTTCACCTCGGGTGTCCTCGGCAAGGCGGTGGTCAACACCAAGGCCCTGATCTTCAACGTCAAAGGCGAGGATCTGCTCCATCTCGACCGGGTCAACACCCGTCTCGACGACGAGCACCGCCTCAACTACACCCATCTCGGTCTTCCCTCCACCCCTTTCGACTCGGTGGGGATCTTCGCCCCGCCCCGAATCGACGACCAGCGAGCGACGGCCGACGTCGCCTCCCGCTCCGATGTGACCTCTTTCTTCTGGACTCTGTACGAGTTCTGCGTCGAGGACCTCCTCCCCTTCCTCTTCGCCGACGCCGAAGACGACCGCGCCCAGTACACGACGGTGGTCTACAACGTGATGGCCCAATTGCGGCATGCCGAGGCCACCGAAACCGGGGCGGCGGTGGTCGATGGAGTGAAGGTGCGCACCTTTCGGGAGTTCGTCGATCTGGTCACCGACCGGGTTCAATCCGAGGAGCATCGCTTCCTGTGGGCGGGCCCGGCGATCGGCATTGGCACCATCAACGCCTTCGTGCGGAGATTGCAGGCGTCGGTCCGTCACCTGGAGCGAATGATCCGGGCCGATGTCCCCGACCCGGAGCGTCACAAGATAAGGCTCGACTCGAATCAGGTCACGGTGGTCGACCTGCACAATCTCAACGACCGGGCGAAGCGCTTCGTGGTGGGGGTGACCTTGAAGCGCGCCTTCGACGACAAGGAGAGGGCCGGCCAATCCGACGAGCTCCTCCTGGTGGTGCTCGACGAGTTGAACAAATACGCCCCGCGAGAGGGGACCAGCCCGATCAAGGAGGTCCTGCTCGACGTGGCGGAGCGGGGACGGTCGTTGGGGGTGATCCTGATCGGCGCCCAGCAGACGGCTTCCGAGGTGGAGCGCCGGATCATCGCCAACTCCTCGATCAGGGTGGTCGGGCGTCTCGATGCAGCCGAGGCGTCGCGCGAGGAGTACGGCTTTCTTCCCTCGGTGCACCGGCAGCGGGCGATGATTCTCAAGCCGGGGACCATGATCCTGAGCCAACCCGAGTTGCCGGTCCCATTGGTGTTGGAGTTCCCCTTTCCGGCATGGGCCACCCGCGCCTCGGAGGCGGTTCCGGTGCCGGTTGCAACGGGCCCGGATGACCCTTTCGAGGGTTTGTAGCGTCACCGTCCGGTCCGATCCCCGAATCTGTCCCACCCGCTCTTTACGATCGACCCCGTGACAGTGAAGATCCTCCATACCTCCGATTGGCATGTGGGGCGACGAATCGAAGGTCGGGACCGATCCGAGGAGCACCGGTCGGTTCTGGCCGAGTTGGTGGCGATCGCGGCCAGTGCCGAGGTCCAACTCGCAGTCGTGGCCGGCGATGTGTTCGATACGTCCGCACCGACGCCCGCGGCAGAGCACATCGTCTGGAGAGGCCTTCTCGACCTGGCGGAGGTGGCGCCGGTGGTGGTCATCGCCGGCAACCACGACAACCCGGCCCGGTTGGCAGCGGTGTCCCCGTTGCTGGAGATGGGCCGGATCATCGCCTGCTCCGAACCGTCTCCACCAGGTCGGGGCGGGGTGGCCTACTACGAAGACCTGGGGATCAAGATCGCCATGCTTCCCTTCGTCTCCCAACGTGGCGTGGTCCGCGCCGAGCAGATAATGGGCTCTGATCCCGATCAACACGCCGGTGCTTACGAGGAGCGGATCAAGAGGCTGATCGGCGCTCTCACCGACGGGATGACGACTGAGACGGTCAACCTCCTCGCCGGCCACCTCACGGTGCATGGCGCCCAGGAGGGCGGGGGAGAGAGGCAGGCCCACATCTTCGGTTACGCGGTGCCTACCTCGGTGTTTCCCGGTCATCTCTCCCATGTGGCACTGGGGCATCTCCACCGTCAGCAGAAGTTGCCACACGGCGGGTCGGTCTGGTACTCGGGATCACCTCTGCAGCTCGACTTCGGTGAGGTCGACGATCGCAAGGGGGCGCTGTTGATCGAGGCGGCTCCCGGGCTTCCGTCCAAGGTGACCACGGTCCCGCTCACCTCCGGTCGGCGTCTGGTCACCCTCAGAGGCACCCTTGATCAGGTCGTGGCTCGAGCCGATGAGGTCGGGGACGCCTACGTCAAGGTCGAGCTCAACGAGAAAGCCAGGGTCGGGCTGGCAGAGACGGTGCGCACGGCAATCCCCGGGGCGGTCAGGGTCAACCTCCTCAAACCGATTCCCACGCGAGCTCGCACCGTCGAGACCCGCCGCGCCTTCTCGCCGATCGACGCTTTCCACAGGTACCTCGAAGACAACAACGTCGGCGACGACCGGGTCGAGGCCCTCTTCGCCGAGTTATTTGACGAGGCCGCCACATGAGACCGCTGAGCATCACCCTGGAGGGGTTCTCGGCCTATCGGGAGCGAAGCAGCGTGAGCTTCGCGGAGGTCGACTTCTTCTCGCTCAGCGGGCCGACAGGCTCGGGCAAGTCGAGTTTGATCGATGCCATGATCTTCGCCCTCTACGGGCGGGTCCCCCGGCTCGGGGGTCGGGAGGTGGCCCCGGTCATCTCCGCCGGAGCCGACCGGGCTCGGGTCTCGGTCGACTTCGCGGTCGGTGACCAGGTGTACACGGTGACCAGGCAGGTTTTGCGCACCAAGACCGGCGCCAATACCAACGAGGCCCGTCTCGAACGGGGTCCGGATGTCCTGGCCCATCGCGCCGAGGACGTGACCAAAGCAGTCGAGGACGTCCTCGGGCTGCGCTACGAGGACTTCACCAAGACCGTGGTGCTGCCCCAGGGCGAGTTCGCCCGGTTCCTCACCGCTACCAAGTCCGATCGCCAGGCGCTGCTCCGCAAGCTGCTGGATCTCGACATCTACGCCGAGATTCGGGGGTTGGCGCGCACCAGAGAGGCGGCGGCGGAGGAACGGGCGGCCCAGGCTCGCGGGAGAAGGGATGCCCTCGAGATCCCGGACGAGCAGGCCTTGACCGTGGCCCGCGATCGGTTGGGCCAGCTCGACCACATGGCCGACAGGATCGGCGATCTCGAGGCGAGGGTGGCCGGGCTGGAGGAGGCCGCCAAGGCTGCCGACGAGTCGGTCTCCAGGCTGGAGGACGACCTGGAGCGTCTCGAGTCGATCAGACCGCCGGACAATCTCGAGATGCTCGACGAGGCGATCAACCGGGCTCGTGATGGCTTCGAGGAGATCGAGAAGCGCCGGGATCAGGTCAAAGCCGAGATGGACGCGGCCAACGTGGCTTTGCTGGGTCTCCCATCGACCGAATCGCTCGAGTCTCATGCCCGGACCTACTTGCGGCTCACCGAGATCGATGCCCGGCTGGCAGACCTCGACCTGCCCGCGGTGGAATCCCGAATCGCCGATGCGATCGGGGCTCTGGAGGCCATCACCGATGTTCACGGGCAATTGACGTCAGAACTGGAGTCGGCCCGGGTCACCCACGCTGCCCATGCCCTGCGTGCGACGCTGGTGGTGGGGGAGCCCTGCCCGGTTTGTGACCTCACGGTGGCCAGCCTTCCGGAGGACAACCGCGATCCCGACCTGATCAGGGTCGAGGAGGCAGAGCGAGAGGGAGCGGCGAAGGTGAGCGCCGCCCGCGCCGCCCTCGAGACGGTTCGCTCCGAGGGCGCCAAGGTCGAGGCCACCCGCAACGAGTTGGAGACCCAACGCGTTTCGCTCCTCGGTGACCTCGCGCCCGCCCCACCGGTCGAGACCCTGCAAGACCAGATGATGGCCGTTGCAGCAGCGAAGTCCCTGCTCGTCGAAAGACAGCATGAGATCGAAGTCGTCGACGGGCTTCTCGCCACGACCCGTCGCGAGTTGGAGACGGCGGCCGAGGCGTTTCGATCCGTGGGCCGCGATTTGATGGCGGCCCGGGAGAGGGTGGCCGATCTCCAACCGCCTTTGCCCGAAAGTGACGACAACCTGGTTCGATGGAAGGAGCTGATGGGTTGGGTCGATTCCACGCGTCTCGACACCAGGTCCCGGATCGAGAAGGCAGGGACCGCGGCCCGGGTCGCGGCGACCGCAGCTGCGTCCGCCAGGGAACGTCTTGTAGCCGAGCTGGAGAGCATCGCGATCGAGGCAGTTGCCCCATTTGCGGTCCAAGTGGCGAGGGAGCAGGAACAGGCAAAGCAAACGGTCAAGGAGATGGAGCGGACCATCGGCCTGGCCGGCGAGGTGACGGTGGTCCTCGAGGAGGCGGAGACGAGCGCCGCCATCGCACATTCGCTGGCCGGCCATCTTCGTGCCGATGGCTTTGAGCGCTGGTTGATGGCGGGGGCGGTCGCCGACCTGGTTTCGGGGGCAAACGAGCTCCTGGCCCAACTCTCGGGTGGGGGTTTCTCGCTCTACGCCGAGGACGACGGGGGGTTCGCCATCATCGACCATCGCAACGCAGACGAGACCCGATCGGTTGCCACGCTCTCCGGGGGGGAGACCTTCCTGGTGGCCCTGGCCCTTGCCCTTTCCCTGGCGGAGACGCTGTCCGCCGGGTCGAGCTCGGGCTTGGATGCGATCTTCCTCGACGAGGGATTCGGCACCCTCGACGAGGAGTCCCTGGACACCGTGGCGTCGGTGCTCGAGGAGTTGACCGGCCGGGGCCTGATGGTCGGCATCGTCACCCACGTCAAGGAGCTCGCGGCCCGGGCGACAGTCCGGCTCGAGGTCCGGCGTGAGCCCACCGGTTCCGTGGTCGAGGTGGTCTCGTGAGGTTCACGGTCGAGGCCTGGGACCCGGATTACGGGGCCCCATCGGATGCCGACCTGGCCGACTCCACCGACAAGGTCGACCCCTCGGTCGAACTGAGCCCTGAGCAATGGCGCCCGCTGCTTCCGGAATGCGCTCCCGCCGAGGACATCCTGTTCGTGGACGGGGTGCGGCGGGTCGACGCCAACCTGTGGATCGAGAGGGAGGGTTTGTTCCCCGGGTTTGGTCTGGCGGCCACCTTCGCTGCCGGCGCCGTTCGCTGCAACGGTGGCGCCAAGGTGGTTGCGTCCAGTGTGCGCAGGGGGATCTTCACCTCCGGCCCTGCCGAATCGATCGACACCAAGGTGGGCCGTTATGAGGTGATGAGCACCAAGGGGTCCACTCCCGAGGAGCTCTGGTTGGGGATCCAGGAGCGGATGGGCGACCTCGAGGGGGAAGTGGCGGGAGATCACGCAGACGCAGCTCTGGTAGTGGTCGACGGCCCGCTCTCACATCGTCGTCATCTCGAAGGAGCTGTCGGCTACGTCAAGACCCAGCATGTGCAGTATCTCCCAGACGACCTTCGCGCCACGCTGGGGACGCTCCCGGTGGGCCACCGCACCCCGTTGTTCCTCACCACGACTTCCTGGTCCCGGTTCTCGTGGTATCTGCGTCTCGCCAACGGCTCCGGCCCCGCCGGGGGCCTGGTTCGCTGTGAGGTCAAGGCGGACATGAATGTGGCTGACGCCGCCCGCCTTGCTCATCTGGTCTCGGCCTCCCTTCCCAGGTATGCCTCCGCCAGGCACAAGGATCCGAGGGCTCCCCAGAACCTCTATCCAATCGGGGGCCTGGAACGGGAGCTGCGGAGACGGCTCGGGGACCGCGACCTGGTGATCAGGGCGCTTCGGCTGGCAGCGGCTTGAGCGAGACCTCGCTACGCGAGGCGATCAGTGCACCGGCGATCACCAGGGCTATGCCGGCGATAGCTATCGGAGAGACAATCTCATCACGGAACACCACACCGAGCACCAAGGCCACCACCGGGTATGCGTAAGTGACAAACGAGGCTCGGGTGGGGCCGACGCTTCCCACCAAAGATCCCATCAGCACCAAGGCGAAACCGGTGCCCAGGATCCCGACGGCAGACATCGCAATCAGAGAGGGCCAGGAGAATTCGGACTGGGTCAGCCCATACAGGCCGTATGGGGTGACGATCGCCAGGGCCACCCATTGCACCCGTGCCATCACCGCGATCGACCCGTAGTTTTGTTGGAGAGGAGCCACGATGTTGGTGGCGAAGGCATAACAAACAGTGGCCAGCATCACCAGCACCACACCGATCGCCGCGTTCGTGCTTTCCCCCGCCGAAGGGAGGGCGATTGACAGGATCCCGGCGAGACCGACAAACAGCCCGATGATCTGAAGACGCCCGGGTAGTTGCCAGAGCAGAACCGAGGCCACCACCGCAGTGAAGATCGGTGTGGCACCGTTGAGCATCCCGGTCACGGAGGAGTCGATCCATTGTTGAGCGATGGGGAAGATCACAAAGGGTATGGCCAGCCAGATCAGCCCGAGAACCACGATCTTCTTTCTCTCTGTCTTTGGGATCTCCGCCCGACGCGCACGCGGCAGGAGGGCCATGAATGAGGCTCCAAACCCGATCCGGAGCCAGGTGACGAGGCCGGGATGGAAGGAATCGAGCCCGATTGCCATGAACAGGAACGACGATCCCCAGATCGTGGAAATGCTTGCGAAAAGAGCCCAGTCCCGGCCTCCGAAAGCCTCACGATTGGTCCCGTGGGAGGTGGTCAGGATCTGGTTGGCCACGTGTGCTCGTTTCTCATCTCTCGGATGAACACCATTTCCGCCGGAGCGGTTGCAGGCTCTTAGGAACGTCGGTAGGCGGTCAGATAGTCCGGGATATCGACCCCCGGCTCGAGGTCCGGGGCTGGCTGGGGAGCCCCGGCGGCCAACTCGAGCGGGATGACGCCGGCCCACACTCCGGTGCCCAGGTCCGATTCGGCGTCCTCCGGCGGGCTGGCGTGGGCCTTGGCCGACACCTCCTCCAGGCCGACCGCGATGATGGCGGTCTTGCGCAGTTCCTTGGTGGTCGGGCGCCGGATATCGGCGAGACGGCCCGGGATCAGCGCCTCGACGACGACATCGAGGGCTCTCTCGTGAACCCGACCGCCGTCACGCGCGTAGAGAGTTGGGATGACCACGGGGCGGTCGTCCATGAGATACGCCACATGACAGATGAAGCCCTCATCGAGGATCGACTCGATCTGGTCGAGATCCTCGACCGCCAGCTCGGGAAGTCGCCGAATCCGGGTCTTGTCGGACGCCATCGTCAGTCTTCCTGTTTCGCCTCACGGGTCATGAGCCTGAGCACGGCCTCCTTGGGATCCAGGTCGTCGTAGAGGACCTGCCCCACGTGGGCCGCGATCGGCATCTCTATCTGGCTCCGCTTGGCGAGATCCAGGACCGCCCTGGTCGTCTTGACTCCCTCGGCGACCATTCGCATCTCGTCTACCACCTCGGTGAGGGTCTTGCCCGAGGCCAGGCCGACTCCGACCTGATGGTTGCGACTGGCGGTCGAGATGCAAGTCGCGATCAGGTCACCCATGCCCGCCAAACCGGCGAAGGTGGAAGGTCTGCCACCGAGTGCAACTCCGAGCCGGGTCAACTCCGCCAGGGCACGGGTGATCAACGTCGCGCGGGTGTTGTCACCAAACCCGAGACCATCGGACATCCCGGCTGCGATCGCCATCACGTTCTTGAGAGCGCCACCGAGCTCGCACCCGACCACGTCGTCGTGGGTGTAGACCCGGAAGGTCGGCCCCATGAAGACATCCTGGAGGCGGCGGGCCGTGACCTGGTCGGCCATGGCGATCACGGTTGCCGTCGGTTGGCCTGCGGCGACTTCGGTCGCGAGATTGGGCCCGGTCATCACCCCGACCAGAGACCTGTCCTTGTGGGGTGAGGTCTCCGCCACAATCTGGGTCATCGTTGCCAGGGTGTCTTGTTCTATCCCCTTGGTCAGGGAGAGGACGGGGACTTCCTCACCCAGGTGCCGGGCGACCCTGGAGTAGATCTCCCTGAAGCCGTGCGAGGGAACTGCCATCACCACCGCCGATGACCCCTCGACGACGGCGCCGAGGTCTGCGGTCGTGGTGAGGCCCTCAGGGAGGATGAGGCCGGGGAGATACTGGCGATTCTCCCGGGTCTGGTTCATCTCCTCAGCCAGGCCCGGTTCACGTGCCCAGAGCAGTGTCGGAGTCGAGCGCGCAGCGAGGGCTGCCACCGTGGTCCCCCAGGACCCGGCGCCGACAACTGCGATCCTGTCCACATCGGCACGCTAGCCAGTTGCAGGGTCACCCTTCCTAACCTGCGCCGGCCATGAGTCTGACCATCGGCATCGTGGGTCTCCCCAATGTGGGCAAGTCGACGCTCTTCAACGCCCTCACCAACGCCAGGGTCCTCGCCGCCAGTTATCCCTTCGCCACGATCGAGCCCAACACCGGCGTGGTCCCGATTCCCGACCCGCGGCTCGGCCAACTCGCGAGGATCTTCAAGTCGAGAAAGGTCATTCCCGCCACAGTGACTTTTGTCGACATTGCCGGCTTGGTGCGGGGCGCCAGCGAAGGGGAAGGCCTCGGCAACCAGTTCCTGGCGAATATCCGGGACGTCAATGCCATCTGCCACGTCGTTCGGGCGTTCGACTCCGAGATTGTCGCCCGGATCGGCGAGGGGGATGGTCCGGTATCCGACATCGACACCATCGAAACCGAGTTGGCTATGGCCGATCTCCAGACGATCGAGAAGCGGCTTCCGAGGCTGGAACGGGAGGCAACCGTCGACAAGTCCCTCGGTCCCCGGGTCAATCTGCTGCATCTCCTCCGACAGGCAGTCGGCTCGGGGCAGATGGTCAGCCGCGATCCCCAGGTGTTTGCGCGTCGTGCCGAGTACGCCGATCTCCATCTCCTGACCGCCAAGCCGATCATTTACGTCTTCAACAGCGACCCGAGCCTCCTCGTCGACCGTGAGCGAAGAGCGGGGTTGGCAGCAGAAGTCGCGCCTGCGGAGGCCCTCTTCCTCGACGCTCAGATCGAAGCGGAGCTGAATGAGCTCGACGAGGAGGATCGGGTCGAGATGCTCGCCTCGGTGGGTCAAGAGGAGCCCGGGCTGCATTCCGTCATTCGCGCTGCCTACCGGACGTTGGGCCTTCAAAGCTTCCTGACTGCAGGCGAGAAGGAGGCGCGGGCCTGGACGGTTCGGGTCGGAGCCTCTGCCCCGGAAGCGGCGGGTGTGATCCACACCGACTTCGAGCGGGGGTTCATCGCCGCCGAGGTCGTCGACTTTCCCCTGCTGATCGACGCCGGCTCCTGGGTCGAGGCCCGGGCCAGAGGTCTGGTCCGGACCGAGGGCAGGTCCTATGTGATGAGGCCCGACGACGTCGTCGAGTTCCGATTCAACGTGTGAGTGGGAGCCCGTCGTATGATGGGAACTGCCAACGACACCGAATGGGAGAGCCCCGGATCGCGGGGCGCCGAAGGGGCAACTCCTCCCCGGAAACTCTCAGGCACGTGGACCATTCGGGTGAGGCGCCGCTGGAGATGACGACAGCGGGGGAGGGCTGACAGCCTTAGAGGAGACTGATGCCCAACCCCAGAGAGCGCTTCGCCGATCGCCATATCGGGCCCAACCGCGACGACATGGAGAAGATGCTGGCCACGGTGGGCGCCGCCAGCCTCCAGGAGCTGGTCTCGGAGACTGTGCCCGAATCGATACTCAACATGAGCCTGGAGCTGCCGCCGGCGATTTCGGAGCGTGAGGTGGTTGACCGTCTCTCCGAGCTGGCGGCGCGAAACGTGGTGTTGCCCTCGATGATCGGGCTCGGATATCACGACACCATCACCCCACCCGTAATCCAGCGCAATGTCCTCGAGAGCCCATCCTGGTATACGGCATACACCCCATATCAGGCGGAGATCTCCCAGGGTCGATTGGAGGCCCTCCTCAACTTCCAGACGATGGTCACCGACCTCACCGGCCTCGACATCGCCAACGCATCACTCCTCGACGAGCCGACCGCGGCGGCCGAGGCCATGGCGATGTGCCGGAGGTTGGACAAACGAGACCGAGACGTCTTCTACGTGGATGACGACTGCCACCTGCCGATCATCGAGGTGGTCAGGACCCGAGCCCGGGCGATCGGTGTCGAAGTCCGCATGCTCTCCGAGGGGGTGCTGCCCGGCATGGCATTCGGCGCATTGCTCCAGTACCCGGGGTCCTCCGGTGCGGTTACCGACCACTCCGAGCTCGTCAGCCGTTTCCACGAGGACGGTGTCCTCGTAGCCGTTGCCACCGACCTATTGGCCCTGGCACTGCTCGTTCCCCCCGGGGAGTGGGGGGCTGACATCGCTGTTGGATCGGCCCAGAGGTTCGGAATCCCAATGGGTTACGGGGGGCCGCACGCCGGGTTCATCGCAACCAGGGAAAGCATGGTCCGGGTCCTCCCCGGGCGCCTCGTCGGAGTCTCATCGGATCGGTTGGGGAGCCTTGCCTACCGGCTTGCCCTGCAGACCCGGGAACAGCACATCCGAAGGGAGAAGGCGACATCCAACGTCTGCACCGCCCAAGTGCTCCTCGCGATCATCGCGGGCTTCTATGCATGCTGGCACGGGCCCGAAGGGATCCAGGAAATCGCATCCGAAGTGCATGGGCTGACGTCGAGACTGGCCCGTTCGCTGGCCGACGGCGGCGCGGAGGTAGTCAACGACACCTGGTTCGACACGTTGACCGTTCGCCCGCTCCGGGGTGCTGATTCTGCGATTGATGCCGCCTTCGGCGCAGGTGTGAATCTGGGCCGGGTTGACGATCACCACCTTCGGATCGCGTTGGACGAGACCACCACTACGGGCATCCTGGAACGGGTGCTCGGCGCTCTCGGTTTGGGTCGTCTGGCGACCGAGGCGAACAGCGGGATTCCCAGTGCTCTCCTGCGTGAATCGGAGTTCCTCACTCATCCCGTCTTCAACACGCACCGATCGGAGCATGAGATGCTTCGTTACCTGCGAAGGCTGGCCGACCGCGACTTGGCGTTGGATCGCAGCATGATCCCGCTCGGCTCCTGCACGATGAAGCTGAATGCCACCACGGAGATGATCCCGATCACCTGGCCGGGATTCGCAGGGATGCACCCCTACGCCCCCGGTTCTCAAGCATCCGGATACCTCGAGATGATCCGGGAGTTGGAGAGCTACCTCTGCGAGGTCACCGGATACGACTCGGTCTCCTTTCAGCCCAATGCCGGCTCCCAGGGTGAACTTGCCGGTCTCCTCGCCATCCGCGCCTACCACCTGAGTCGCGGCGAAGGTCACCGCGACGTTTGTCTCATCCCCGCATCGGCTCATGGGACCAATGCCGCCTCGGCGGTGATGGCGGGCATGAAGGTCGTCGTGGTGGCCACCGACGAGCGTGGAAACGTCGATCTCTCGGATCTCCGGTCCCGGGCCGAGGCCGCGGGCGACCGTCTCGGCGCGGCCATGGTGACCTACCCCTCGACGCACGGCGTCTTCGAAGAGGGGATCCTCGAGTTCACCGAGCTCGTCCATGCCCATGGCGGTCAGGTGTACGTGGACGGGGCGAATCTGAACGCAATGGTCGGCCTGGCCCGTCCCGGAGACCTCGGCGCCGACATAGGGCATCTCAACCTGCACAAGACTTTCACCATCCCCCACGGAGGCGGCGGCCCCGGCGTGGGCCCCGTGGGCGCAAAGAGCCATCTGGCCCCGTTTCTCCCCAACCACCCGTTGAACCCGGCGGCCGGCCCGTCGACCGGGATTGGGCCCATCTCAGGGGCTCCGTTCGGCTCGGCGGGGATCCTCCCCATCCCCTATGCCTTCATTCGGCTCATGGGCGCAGATGGGCTTCGCCAAGCGTCGACGGTGGCCATCCTCGCCGCCAATTACGTGGCCCGCCGCCTGGACCCCTACTTCCCGGTCCTCTACACGGGTGCCAGGGGCCGGGTCGCCCACGAGTGCATTCTCGATCTCAGGCCGATGGCCAAAGCCGCCGGCGTGACCGCCGAGGATGTCGCCAAGCGTCTCGCCGACTATGGGCTCCATGCTCCGACATTGTCGTTTCCCGTGGCCGGCACCCTCATGGTCGAGCCGACCGAATCGGAGAGTCTCGCCGAGTTGGACAGATTCTGTGACGCGATGATCTCCATCGCCGAGGAGGCGGGGAGGATCGAGGCCGGGGAGTGGCCCCGTGATGACAATCCACTGGTCAATGCCCCTCACCCCGCAGACATGCTGACCGCCGAAGAATGGGCCCATCCCTATTCCAGGAACACAGCCGGCTATCCGTTGCGTAGTCTGCATCGTGACAAGTACTGGCCACCGGTGGGCCGCATCGACGGTCCCGGGGGCGACCGGAATCTGGTTTGCTCTTGCCCGCCCCCCGAAGCCTATGAGCGATTCTCCCCTTGACTTTCGCCCCCACGATGGGATCGTGACTCGTGGACGGGTGATGGCTGGGACAGACACAAAAGCGGTGATGCGGTGAGATTCACCGGTCAGGTAAGGGTTCCGGAGGTCGACCACCCCGGCGTTCCCGCCACCTTCGTGGTCGAAGGCGACCAGGCGGAGGTGCTTCTCGACGGGGAATCGCTGGGTCGGTGGTCGTTGTTCGACGTGCATGCCTCACGTCTGGTTTCCGCCGCATTCTCGGTGTCACTGGCCGGCGACGAGATCACATTCATTGCAGACGAGCCGGTTGACTTCGCCTACAAGGGCGTCGATCACATGGCTGAGTCCTGGGCTCGCTACAAGGCGATGACCCTTCCCCGGCGGATGGTCGCAGTGGGACGCTCCCGACGGGGAACCCTCCCATCTCGTGTCATCGAGCTGCGTGACGCCATGTTGGCGAACCTCGAGATACAGAGCATCGCCGACAGGGCCCAGGAGGCCGAGGAGCTCGAGACTGCCCAGGCTGCCGAGGCTTCTGCCGCCACCTCGTATCTGGCCCCTCCCGCTCCAACCGCGCCACCTGTCGAGGCGTCTCCACCACCCATCTTCGATTTCGAGGAGACGATCCGGACGCCGGTCGAGCAGGTGGAACCTGCGCCGCCGGTCATCGAGGACGAGGTTGTCCCATCCGAGCGGCCTCTCCCTATGCGACCCGGCCCGGGTCTGGTGGCACGCCCACCGACCCCGATACCCGCGCCGCCGGTCCCCGAGGTCGATCCGGTCGACATATTCCAACCTGAGCCGGTCGAACTGGCGCCGGTCGAACTGGCGCCAGTCGAGCCGGAGGCGGTGGAAGCGATTGGGCCCGAGCCGGTCGAGACGGAGGCGGTGGAAGCGATTGGGCCCGAACCGGTCGAGATGGAGCCAGTGGAGACGATCAGGCCCGAGCCGGTCGAGACCATGGAGCCGGCTGCCCTCATCGAGCCGAAGCCTGTCCCCGAGGTCCCGGCACTGGTCAAAGAGTTGTTGGACAGGTCCGGCGACGACGATCGGGACGAGAAACCGAAGCGCCTGGTCGTCGACCTGGGTGCTTACGAGGTGCCGAGAGCGCCTGATCCCGAGCCGATGACGGCCACGCCCCAGAATCGAGTGCCGGCACTGGCCGCCGCGGCGCCGGTTCCGGATCGATCAGGCATCTTCGGGGCGGTTCGTGCCGCTTTCGTGAGAAGCAAGGGCTCCCATGACCACGAGTTCGTCGAGGCGCCCGGCGGGATCGGCATCACCCGCCACATCTGCAGCGAGTGCGGGTACATATCGATCGGGGTCTCGGAAACCGATTCCGACTGACTCGGTCCTGTCTCCGCCGCACCGGCCTTCGTGGCGTGGCGTCGACCTCACGACATCCGCACCGACCCAGGGGTGACGCGGATCGGGACCGAGTAAGAGTCGCTGAATTGCTCCACGGTCATCCCCAGGTCGTTCTCGATCAGGTCCCGGTACTTCTCTCGATAGTCGGCGTTCTCACTCGCTGGCGGCAGGGTGTCGTCTACCGACGCGGTGCCGGCGATGATCGTCACCTCCTCCTGTCCGCGTCCCATCGCGTCCAAGTTGAGGGTGACCCCCGGATTCCGCTCGATGTTCGCCAGCTTGGGCATCTTGGGTTGTGAATAGATGACAAACGAATCGCCATCCCACCAGAACCAGACAAGCGAGGGTTGGGGCAGACAGTCGATGGTGACAGTGGTCAACCAGATGAGATGGCTGGCTGCGAGACGCTCTTCTACTGCTGGTTTGAGGCTCATGATGTTCGATCAACTCCAGCCCGGCCGGCAAAGATGACGCTGCCACAGGACTTGGTCATGCCCACCGGTCTGACTGCGCTCATCCGGCGCCAGTCTTCATGACCATGACCGACACGGTCACGATCAAGAGGGCGATGGTCACGCTTCCCCAGAAGGCGGCCCGCTTGCCGAGGCTGACCGCTGTCTTGTAGTCGGCACGCTCCAGCGCCGTGATCATCTTGTCGGCATCTGGCCGGTGCACCACACCACCGATGACGCCGGCTATCACAACGACGATCAGCCCGACCGTGACGAAGGAGTCTCCCCACTCGTAGACGTCACTGACCAACACGAGGAGGATCCCGGACAGGGCGGTGAGAAACCCGGCTGGGTTGAAGACCTTGAGCCCGGCCTCTCTCGAGACCCTTGCCCATCCAAGGGCGGCCGGCGCTCCCTCGCGCGCCATGCGCGAGCCGGCAAAGCCCGAGAAGACACCGGACCCGATCCAGGTACCGGCCGACAGGACATGCACGATCACCAAAAAGTCGTTCAAGATCTCCTCTCTGTTGGTGGCGGCAAACTAGTGCGGAGCTCGCGAACACGTCCAGCTTCAGGCTGGACGTGCCACAGTGAGCCTCCATCTGACAGGTACCCTCGCCGGGTGGCATCACCTGTCCGACCGGTAATCCTCTCCGGGGGCGCAGGGACCCGGCTTTGGCCGTTGTCGACCGAGTCCAGTCCTAAGCAGTTCCTCGATCTGCTGGGTGGCTCGCTTTTCGAGGCGACCCTCACCCGACTCGACGGCCTCGCCGGCCTTGTCCCCGCCCTCGTTCTCACTGGGGCCCAACATGTGGAGGCGGTTCAGCGTGCGGTGACCGCCAGCGGGGTTGACATCGAATCGGTCGTGGTCGAGCCTCAGGGCAGGAACACCGCGCCGGCCATCATTGCCGCCGCCTTGCTTGCCGATCCTGACGACGTGCTGGTGGTTCTCCCGGCGGATCATCTCATCGAGGATCGAACCGGGTTCGTCGCGATGGTGGAGATCGCGGTGTCGATTGCGCGAGACGGGGCCCTCGTCCTAT
>DATDPT010000013.1:0-22817 GCA_035292605.1 Acidimicrobiia bacterium | reverse complement strand
GCCAACTACTTCCGGTCAGGCAACCTGGGCGCTCTCCGTGAGCTCGCCCTCTCTTGGACCGCCGACCGTGTCGAGGAGGCTGTCGCCAAATACCGGGAGCTGCATGGAATCGCCCACCCGTGGGAGACGAAAGAGAGGGTGGTAGTGGCCCTGGCCGGTGCCGAGGGAGGGGAAGGTGTGATTCGAAGGGCCGCCCGTCTCGCGATGCGCTCGCGGGCAGATCTGGTCGGGGTCTACGTGCGACCCACCCATGGTCTCGCCGAGGAAACCAGCCCGTCACTCTCGGTGCACCGAGAGTTGTTGCAGCACCTGGGTGGTCGCTACCACGAGGTGGTGGGCGACGACGTGGGGAATGCCGTCCTCTCCTTCGCCAGGGAGGAAAACGCCACCCAGATCGTGCTCGGTGCCTCGCGCCGCTCACGTTTCGACGAGGTGTTACGGGGCTCGCCCATCGCCAAGGTGATCCGCAACTCCGACGCCATCGACGTGCATGTGATCTCCTATGAGGGGGCCCGCCGACCGAGCCGGCATTTCCGACCAAGGCGTCACAAACCGATCAGCCGCCTCCGTTTGGGCATCTCGTGGGGCATCGCCATCATAGGCCTTCCGATCATCACCTGGATTCTCCGTAGCGTGCGTGGGCAGGTCGAGCTCCGCAACGTCCAGCTGATCTACCTGCTTGCTGCGGTCGTCGCCGGAGGCGTCGGGGGAGCGCTTCCCGCCGCGGCCACCGCGGTAGCCGCGTTCCTGCTGGCGAATTGGTACTTCACCCCACCTGAGGAGACTTGGGTCATTGGCAGCCCCGACGACCTGTTTTCCTTGTTCGCCTTCCTTGTTGTCTCGCTTGCTGTCGGACTGCTGGTGGGGTACTCCAGCAGGCGAAGCGCAGATGCGAGAAAGGCACGGGCCCAGGCAGAGGCGCTTGCGGCTACCACTTCGCTGGGGCATCCCGTCTTCGAATCCGATCGGCAAGGGCTGCTGAGACGGGTCCGGGACGTCCTCGCCCTCGAGGCGGTCAGCATCCTGCGCCGGATACCGGAAGGCTGGGAAACACTGACATGGGACGGGTCGCGCGAACTGCTGACCCCGGGTGACGGGAGCGAAGTGATAGATCTCACCGGAGAGGTCGTGATGGTGATCCTCGACGGCAGGCTCTCGGCTGATGATCGAATCGTGCTGCGGGCGTTTGCTGCCCAGATCGTCCAGGCCATGAAGCGGGAGGAGCTCGAACATGAGGCCGAGTCTGCAGGGTCCATGGCCGAAGCCGATCGGCTCCGCACCGCTCTCCTGGGCGCGGTCTCCCACGACCTGCGCACACCTCTTGCAACGATCAAGGCTTCATTGACGAGTCTCGTGGAGACCGGACTGGAATGGACCCCCGAAGAGACCCAATCGTTCCTGCACACGGCCCTCGACGAGACCGAGCGGCTCAACCGACTGGTGGGACAGCTCTTGGATGCCAGCCGGGTTCAGGTCGGGGCCGTCCACGTCTTCTACCGACCGGTCGGGCTAGAGGAGGTCGTGGCCTCGGCACTGGCCGGGCTCGGATCGAGTCGGGACCGGCTCATAGTCGACATCTCCGAGTCCCTGGCCGAGGTCCAGACCGACCCGGTGTTGCTGGAAAGGGTGGTGGCCAACCTCGTGGAGAACGCGTTGACCTGGTCACCCCCTGACCAGCCGGTTCGGGTCAGTGCGGGCGAGGTTGCCGGTCGCATCGACCTGAGGATCAGCGATCGTGGCCCGGGGATTCCGGCGCATGCCCGAGAAACCGCGTTCCAACCCTTCCAACGGCTTGGCGACTCGCCCAACCGCGAAGGTGTGGGTCTCGGCCTGGCCGTGGCCCGCGGGCTTTTGGAGGCCATGGGAAACGAGCTCGTCATCGAAGACACGCCCGGTGGCGGTACCACGATGGTGATCGGGCTCAAGATCGCGGGACCTAACGACATGCCGGTTAACGCAGGGGTGATCAGTGGCTGATTCCCCGCGGATCCTGATCGTCGATGACGAGCCCCAGATCGTCCGGGCACTCAGCATAAATCTCAAGGCCCTGGGCTATCGGATCGACACCGCGGCAACCGGCGAGGAGGCTCTGCGCAAAGCCGCAGAGCACCGCCCCGACACCGTGATCCTCGACCTCGGCCTGCCGGGCATCGACGGCAAAGAGGTCATCCGCGGGTTGCGAGGTTGGACCAACGTTCCAATCATCGTCCTCTCGGTGCGCGACGCCGAGCGAGAGAAGATCGAGGCCCTCAATGCCGGGGCGGACGACTACATGACCAAGCCGTTCGGGATGGGCGAACTCGTGGCCCGCCTGCGTGCGGCGCTGAGAAGGGAAGCCGATCCAGGTGAGGACCAACCAGTGGTCGAGACTCCCCATTTCGTGATCGATCTCGCCACCAAGCGGGTCAGCCGGCCCGACGGCGAGGAGATCAGATTGACCCCCACCGAATGGGGGATAGTGGACATGCTGGTTCGTCATCGAGGCAAGCTGGTCACTCAAACTCAGCTGCTCAAAGAAGTGTGGGGCCCGCAATACGGCCGGGAGACGAATTATCTTCGAGTGTTCCTGGCCCAGCTCAGACGCAAGCTCGAGCCTCAGCCGGGCACCCCGCGCTATTTCATCACCGAGCCCGGCATGGGATACCGATTCCAGCTACCAACTGATTGAGACGACCTGGTGTCGGGCCCACACCCCGCGACCGCCTCTACGATTCGGGCATGACCACCTCCAGAATCAACGGTCTGGCAGATGCTGGTGTCTCGGTCTGGTCGGATCAGATCTCGCGGGCAATGCTCGACTCTGGGGAATTGGCTCTGCGCATCGAGCGGGACGCGGTGACCGGTGTGACCTCCAACCCGACGATCTTCGCCGGGGCCATCGTCGGTTCCTCCGACTACGACGAGCAGCTCCAGGATCTGAAGTCGGCCGGGGTCCCCACCGAGGAGATCGCCAAGAGCCTCATGACCGCTGACATCCAGAGAGGCTGTGACCTGCTGCTGGAGGTATTCCACGAGACCGCCGGCGGAGATGGTTTCGTATCGGTCGAGGTCTCTCCGACGCTGGCCGGCGACAGCCAGGCCACCGTGTCGGAGGCCCGGGACTGGGTGAAGCGGATCAGCCGCCCCAACCTGCTGGTCAAGGTCCCTGCTACCCCCGAGGGGGTCGCCGCGATCCGGGCTCTCACCGGAGAGGGGATCTCGGTCAATGTCACCCTCATCTTCTCCCTGGATCGGTACGCCCAAGTGATCGAGGCCTATCTATCCGGCCTCGAGGACTTTCACTCGGCGGGTGGCGACCTGTCCACCGTCGCCTCGGTCGCCTCCTTCTTCGTATCCCGGTTCGACACCGAGGTCGATCCGCGTCTGGAGGCTCTCGGCACCGAGGCGGGCTTGGCCATGCGTGGGGTCACTGCGATCGCCAACGCCAGGGTCGCCTACGGCCTGTTCCAGGATTGGTTCGAATCCGAGCGTTTCCGGTCACTGGCCCCCGCGGGGGCTTCTGTGCAACGTCCGTTGTGGGCCTCGACCTCGACCAAGAGCCCGGCCTATCCCGACCTGCTCTACGTCGAGGGCCTGGTGGCGCCGGCCACCGTCAACACCATGCCCTTGGACACCATCGACGCCTACCAAGATCACGGAGATCCGTCACCCGCACCATTCACCGAGGCTGACATCAAGAAGGCGAGACAGGATCTGGACCGTCTCGGTGCCGTCGGCATCGACTATGAGGACGTGGTCCGGGTCCTCGAAGAGGAAGGGGTGGAGAAGTTCACCAGGAGCTGGCTCGAACTGCTGGAGCGGGTGGAGCAGGCCTGAGCTCGGGTTGATCAGGCCCGCTCCAGAGGAGCCCACGTCAATAGGAGACGTTTTTTGCCCTGGGTGTCGAACATGACTTCGGCCTCGGCACGATCGCCGGCGCCGACCACCTCGCGCACGGTTCCGAGACCCCACCTGTCGTGGCGGACCCGGTCGCCGGGGCCGATCTCACCGGGCGCCACCGTGGTCCGGGGGCCCGACGCCGCGGCCCGCTCCGCCGGGGAGCGTCGCTCACGCTTGCCGGCCTTCTCCATGAGCCCCTCAGGGATCTCGCCGAGGAACCTCGAGGGCGGGTTGTAATTGGAGCCTCCGAAGAGCATGCGGCTCCAGGCCGAGGTCAGATAGAGACTGTCCTGGGCCCGGGTGATCCCGACATAGGCCAGGCGGCGCTCCTCTTCGAGCTCGGAGGGGTCTCCGAGTGAGCGCATATGGGGGAACACCCCATCCTCCATCCCGACGATGAACACGGCCGGGAACTCCAGGCCCTTGGCGGTGTGGAGCGTCATCAGGGTGACCGCCCCGGCGCCCTCGTCCCACTCGTCGATGTCCGCCACGAGGGCGGTCGACTCGAGGAAGATCTCGAGGCGACGCAGATTGTCCAGGGAATCGAACTCCTCGTCGCCGATCACCGCACCCTCGTTGGCGGCCTCGAACTCGGAGGCGACGCCCACCAGTTCTCGGAGGTTCTCCACCCTCCCCATCGCCTCGACCGTCTTCTCGGCCTCGAGCGTGGCCAGCATCCCAGTGTCGTCGAGCACAGCCTGAACGCCTGCGGTGACACCCTCCTCGGCGGCCCGTTCCCCCAGATGATCCATGATCGCAACGAACTCCCCCACCGCGGTCTGGGCACGGGCGTTCAGCTGGGGGATTTCCGCCGCCCGTCGCAGGCCGTCGAAGAAGGTGATGCGTTGGGTCTGGCTGAACCGGTCGACGTGAGCCAAGGTGGTGTCCCCGATCCCGCGGCGGGGCTCGTTGATGATTCGCTTCACCGAGACCTCGTCGGACGGGTTGACGACGGCGCGCAGATAAGCGACCGCGTCCTTGATCTCCTTGCGGTCGTAGAACTTGACCGAGCCCACCACGGTATAAGGGAGCCCGCGTCTCACGAAGACATCCTCGATGACACGGGACATGGCGTTGGTGCGATAGAAGACGGCGACATCTGACAGGTTGTGCCCCGCCGACTTGAGACGCTCGATCTCGTCCACTACGTAACCCGCCTCGTCGTGCTCGTCCTCGCCCTCGTAACGGATGATGGGCACTCCGCGGCCCTTGTCAGACCACAAGTTCTTTGGGGTCCGCTTGGTGTTGTTGGCGATCACCGAGTTGGCCGCATCGAGGATGGTCTCGCTCGACCGGTAGTTCTGATCGAGGACGATGATCCGGGCGTCGGGATAGTCCTTCTCGAAGTCGGTGATGTTGCGGATATCCGCCCCCCGGAACCGGTAGATGGACTGGTCCGAGTCGCCCACGACGCACAGGTTGCGGTGGACCGCAGTGAGCTGTTTCACCAGCACGTATTGGGCCCGGTTGGTGTCCTGGTACTCGTCGACCAGCACGTAGCGGAACTTGCTCTGATACTGGGCCAGCACCTCGGGGAAGGCGCCGAACAATTCGACGGTGACCATCAAGAGGTCGTCGAAGTCCATCGCCGAGGCCTCGAGCAATCGCTGCTGATAGAGGCGATAGACGTCCGCCACCTGTTCGTGGTAGAAGCCTTCACCCTGGTCGGCGAAGCTCTCGAAGTCGACCAACTCGTTCTTGGACTTGGAGATGACCGCTTTCATCGCCTTGGCCGGGAATCGCTTGCTGTCCATGTCGAGATCCTTGAGGACCAAGTTGATCAGGCGCACCGAATCGGCCTCGTCGTAGATCGAGAAGCCCGATCGGTACCCGAGTCTCGACACCTCCCGGCGCAGGATCCGGACACAGGCGGAGTGAAAGGTGGACACCTGCATCGAGCGAACCGCTCCACCGACGAGGGCGCCGACCCGTCCTCTCATCTCGTTGGCTGCCTTGTTGGTGAAGGTGATGGCGAGGATCGATTCGGGCGCCACCCGGAGGTCGCGGATCAGATGGGCGATGCGGTAGGTGAGAACCCGGGTCTTGCCGGAGCCGGCGCCGGCCACCACCAGCACCGGTCCCTCGGTCGCGGCCACTGCCTCACGCTGGGTGGGGTTGAGGTCGCCAAAGAGCGGAGACTCGGCCGGGACGTCATCGTAGAACCACTCAGCCTGCATCTACAGGCGATGGTACCGGCCACAGCCCTCTTCCTCGTTCTGGCGCGGAGATCTGGACCTAGAGGTCCAGATCTCCGCGCCAGAACGAGAAGCGAGAAGGGGGGATCGGACCGATTCGATCAAGCCGAGCGGAAAACCGGATCGCCCAGATCGACTTCCGCCTGGCTGGAGTCGTCGGGGATCTCGGGACGTTCTCCCTCGTCCACCACCGTACGGCGGCGCAGGGGCAGCGAGTAGCAGAAGCGGGCACCGGTCGGGAACCGTCGCTCGTACCAGACCTCGCCACCCATGGCCCGGGCCAGGCGCCGGGCGATGGGGAGGCCCAGCCCGATCCCGGTCGACTCCCTGGCATCGCCCTTGGACAACTGCTCGAAATTCTCGAAGACCATCTTGGTCTCCTCGTCAGGGACCCCTGGACCGTTGTCCGAGATGATGATGAGGTACTGGTCTCCCATCACGAAGCCCTCGACCATGATCTGGTCTCCGCCGTACTTACGGGCGTTCTCCATGAGGTTTCGGATCACCTGCTGGACGCGACGGCGATCGGCCTTGACCCTCACCCCGTCGGGTAGCGAGACCAGGGATGTCTTCTTGCCGCCGTTGGGAAAGACCATCTTCGCCACGTCCTCGATCAGGTCGCCGAGGTCGAACAACTCGGCTTGAAAGCGGAGACGGTCGGCCTCCAGCCGCGGGATGACGAGGACGTCCTCGACCAGGTCACCCAGATAGATCGCCTGCCGATTGATGATCGAGAGGAATTCGTCGACCTCCTCCTTGGGGAGCTCCTTCCAGGATTCGACCAGGGTGTCGGCAAAACCAGCGATCGAAGTCAGGGGAGTCCGCAGCTCGTGGCTGACCATCGCCACGAAATCGTTCTTGATGCGATGAGCCTCTTCGGAAAGGCGCACCACCTCTCGCTCCCGCTGCCGGCCGTGCCTGGTGATGGCCAGAGCCCAGAGCACACAGGCAACGCCCACCACCGGAAGGAGATAGGGCAACAGCTCGCGGATCGTCGACTCGAACATTCTCAGCTTTTATCGGGGAGTTTTCGGGCCAGCTGAAGTTCTACGGTTCAGGCGGTCCCCACGTCCTCGAGACCGATCAGCCGGCGCAATGTGGTGGTGAGGACACCTTGACGCAGGTCGAATTTGTCCAGGTAGGCGTTGACGCCGACTTCCCACGCAGCACGCTTCTCCTCCTGGGTGGCCACACCGGAGACCATGACGATGGGCACCCGCACCTCGGCAGCCCTCATCGCCCTGACCAGTTCGACACCGTTCGACCGGGGCATCGAGTAGTCCACCACCATGGCATCGAAGTCGTCTTCCGCCATGGCCATCACGGCTTCACGGGCACCGCCGGCCACCTCCACTTCGAATCCGGCGCCGTTCAAGGTCGCCGAGAGGAGTTGGCGGACTCCTGCCGAGTCGTCGACCACGAGGATGCGCGGGCGCCGCCCCACCAGGCGGGGACGTCGCCTCGCCAGGATTCCCAGGAAGTTGGGGTCGATGACGACCAGCACCTGTCCCCCGCCAAGCAGAGCCGCGCCGGTGACGTGCCCCGGCCCTTCGAGGATTGGGCCCAGGTTCTTGACGGCCACCCTACGGCGATCGATCAGCTCGCCGACCGTCACCGCAACCAGGCCAAACCTGGTATTCATGATCAACAGTTCCGACTCGTCGGCGTCGACACCGGTTCCGACGGCCTGCGAAAGCGACACGATCGGTATCGACCCGCTTTCGAAATGAAGCTCCCGCCCGCCGTTGGTGGTCTTGATCTCCGCCTTGGAGAGGGGCATGGCGGCCTCGACAGCAGCCTCAGGGAATCCCCAGAACTGGTCACCGGCCGCGACGACAACGACATTCTGGAGAACCATCGACATGGGGAGGGTCATGGTCACGGTCGTGCCCTGTCCCCTCACAGATTCGATGTGAACCGCCCCGTGGACTCGCTCGACCGAGTCCCGGGCCGCGGCCAGACCCTCGCCGCTGCCCGAGAAGTCATCGGTCGTCTCGTTGGTCGAGAACCCCGGCTGGAAGAGGAGCGGGGTCAGATCGAACGGGAGATCGTTCTGAACCGCTTGTTCTGCCACCAGGTCCCAGTTGATCCCGGCTCCGTCATCGGATACCGAAACCTCGACACCTTCGTCGACGACCCGAGCCGCGATGCGGACCACACCTGTCGCCATCTTCCCGGCCGCGATCCGATCGGCGCCACCCTCGATACCGTGGTCGACGGCATTGACCAGAAGATGACGCAATGGCTCCCGCAACAGGTCGACGATCTGACGGTCGAGTTGCACGTCGTCGCCGATGATCTCGAATCGGACGTCCTTGCCCATCCTCCGCCCCAGATAGCGGACGAACTGGGGGAAGGTCGACACTGCATCGCGGAAAGAGACGTTGGCGAGCGCCACCGCCTGATCCTGGATGTCTCCGATGGAAGTGCTCAGCTTCTCCAGCTGGGATCGCCAGGATCGGCGGAAAACGGCCGGATCCGAGCCTTCGATCGACACCAGGGCCAGGTCGGCCAGCGCCTCGGTGTCCAAGGCGACTTCGACGATGCGGTTGATCAGCCGGTAGAGATCGCCGGTGTCTACCCGGGTCGCGCCCCCCAAGAGCGACTCGGAGACCGAAGACAACAGTCCACCGAGACTGCCCGGCTCCGGGCGTCGGAGGGGGATCGTCTCCGCCACATTGCGGGACGCCTCGATTCCTCCCAGCAGTCTCTCGGTCAAATCGGAGAGCTGCCCACTGCTGTCCTCGGACATCGCTGCCACGAGTTGACCGGCCGAATTCTCCATCGCCATCACGATGTCGGCGTCCGGCTCGTGACCCTCGGAGATGAGACGCCACATTTGCTCGAGCTGTGTCGCCGCCTCCCGGATCGATTCGTATCCGAGGAGGCCGGCGGAGCCCTTGATGGTGTGGGCATCCCGGACCAGATCGGGCACCCAGGCCGGGTCCAAAGTGTCGTTGGCCAGCGCACGCGCGCCCACGACAAGGCGACCGGACCTCTCGTCCAGCTCTTCACGGAAAATGCGCGTCAGTTCAGGGGTGTTGAGGTCCAACTACGTGTTCTTCTGGCCGATAGGGCCGTTATCGGCAAGGCGGTGAAGGCTCTGAATGGAACCGGAAGGCCTTTTTTCACTCCCACTCGATGGTGGCGGGCGGTTTGGACGAGATGTCGTACGCGACGCGGTTGATCCCCGGAACCTCATTGATCACCCGATTGGAGATTCGTTCCAGCACCTCGTAGGGAAGTCGGGCCCAATCGGCGGTCATGGCATCGTCCGAGGTGACGGCCCGTACGATAAGTGGGTAGGCATAGGTCCGCCCGTCCCCCTGCACCCCGACGGTCTTGACCACTGGCAAAACACCAAAAGCCTGCCAGATGTCCCGATAGAGGCCGGCGCGGCGGATCTCGTCGACCACGATCTGGTCGGCTGACCGGAGCAGGTCGAGACGCTCCCGGGTCACCTCCCCGATCACGCGAACCGCAAGGCCGGGGCCGGGAAACGGCTGACGCCAGACGATCTCCTCGGGCAGGCCGAGCTCCTCGCCGACAGCACGAACCTCGTCCTTGAACAGGTCGCGCAAAGGCTCCACAAGCTCGAATCGCATGTCCTCGGGAAGCCCACCTACGTTGTGATGGGTCTTGATCGTGGCAGCAGATGCCGAGCCGGATTCGATCACATCCGGATAGAGGGTTCCCTGCACCAGAAAACGGGCGTCACCCACGGTTTCGGCGGCCTCCTCGAAAACCCGGATGAAGGTCTCGCCGATGATCATTCGCTTCTCCTCGGGGTCGGTCACCCCGGCCAACGCTTCCAAGAAGCGATCCTCGGCTTTGACGTGTACCAGGTCGACCGTGAAGTGCGAGCGGAAGGTTCGCTCCACCTGCTCCGCCTCGCCCATCCGGAGCAGACCATGGTCGACAAAGATGCACGTGAGTTGATCGCCGACCGCTGAATGCACCAGGGCGGCGGCCACCGCGGAGTCGACTCCGCCCGAGAGCCCACAGACGACCCGTTCCCCACCCACCTGTGCCTTGATCGCGGCGACCTGTGACTCGATTATCGAATGCGAGGTCCAGGTGGGAGAGGCGTGACACACGTCATACAGGAACCGCTTCAGGATCTCGGCTCCTCGGGGGGTGTGTCCAACTTCGGGGTGGAATTGGACGCCGTAGAGCCCGCGGTCGCGGTCTTCCATCGCGGCGACCCGGGCCCCAACGGTCCTCGCCACGGCCACGAACCCTGCGGGTGCCACCGTCACCTGGTCCTGGTGGGACATCCAGACCGCCTGCTCCGAGGGGAGGTCGTGCAGAAGAAGCGAGTCGCCGGTGACCTCGAGACTGGTGTTGCCGTACTCCCCGGTGCCGGTGTTGACCACCTCGCCACCAGCCAGGTCGGCCAGAAGCTGGTGGCCGTAACAGATCCCGAGCACCGGTATCCCCAACTCGATGATCGATGGGTCCATCCGATAGGCATCCTCGGCATAGACCGATGCCGGCCCACCGGACAGGATGAGCCCGATAGGTCGTCTCGCCCGGATCTCCTCTGCGGTGACGTCCCTGGAAACGACCTCGGAGTAGACATGTGCCTCACGGACGCGTCGTGCGATCAGTTGGGCGTACTGGGCCCCAAAGTCAAGAACCAGCACCAGTTCTTCGCCGGCCGACTGATTTGATTGGCGGCGGACTTCGGCCTTCGCCAAGGGCAAGGCTGTCTCCAGCTGCGGTATGTCGTTGTTCACAGCTCGGCCGAACAGGCGCCGGTCCGCCGCACAAGCATCAGCGTCAAAGCCGGCTCATCCCATCCCTACCCGCTGATTGCGTTGCAGCGATTTGCCTTCGGTCTGCAGTGAGGGGGCGATCATGACCTCGGCCTTCTGGAACTCCTTCACATCCGAATAGCCGGTGGTCGCCATCGAAACTGTGAGCGCCCCGAACAGGTTCAGCCGCCCGTCGTTCTCGTGGGCGGGGCCGACCAGGATCTCGGCCAGGGTCCCCCGATCACCGACCTCCACCCGTGCGCCGCGGGGAAGGGTCGGATGGAAGGTCGCCATCCCCCAGTGGTAGCCGTGTCCCGGCGCCTCTGATGCGGAGGCAAGGGGCGAGCCGATCATCACTGCGTCGGCACCGCATGCGATCGCCTTGGCCACGTCGCCACCGGTGCGCATCCCACCGTCGGCGATGACGTGGACATATCGCCCCGTCTCGTCGAGGTACCGGATGCGAGCGCCCGCAGCATCAGCGATGGCCGTGGCCTGCGGCACGCCCACCCCGAGAACGCCCCGAGTCGTGCAGGCCGCCCCCGGGCCCACACCGACCAGCACTCCCACGGCGCCGGTACGCATCAGGTGCAGCGCGGTGGAATAGCTGGCGCAGCCCCCGACGATCACCGGCACCTCACAGTCGGCGATGTACTCCTTTAGGTTGAGCGGCTCCTCCCGACTCGACACATGCTCTGCGGAGACCACCGTCCCCTGGATCACGAGAATGTCGAGACCGGCCTTCAGCGCGTTTGAAGCCCAGGAACGGACCCGCTGTGGGGTCAGGCTGCCGGCGGTGACCACCCCCGCCGCCTTGATCTCGGCAACCCTCTGCCCGATGAGGTCCGGATTCACCGGCTCCAGATAGATCTCCTGCATGCGCAGGGTAGCCTTCTCCTTGGAGAGCTCGGCGATCTCGTCGAAGTATGGCTGAGGGTCCTCGTATCGGGTCCACAGCCCCTCCAGGTTGAGGACGGCGAGCCCGCCCAACCTCCCGATCATCACGGCGGTGGCGGGGCTGATGGCGCTGTCCATGGCCGAGCCCATCATCGGAAGCGGGAACTTGAACGCGTCGAGCTGCCAGGAGATGTCCACGTCGTCGGGGTCGCGGGTTCGTCTCGAGGGGACGATCGCAATGTCGTCGAAACCGAAGGCCTGACGTCCTGACTTGCCGATTCCGATGTCGATTTCCATTTCGTCCAACCTCCGACGACGCTTGGTTGCAGGGTAACAGTGGGAGAACTGAGCCGGTCAGTAGGCTGACCCGCCCGTGCCGAAACCCTGGACTGTCGTCGACTTCATCCTGGTGGTACTGGGTGGCTTCCTCGGGGCAGGCATCTTCGTGGCAATCAGCCTCCTCTGGGGAGAGGGTGAGCTGCTGCTGGTGCTGGGGCTGGCCGGCCAATACCTCGGACATCTCGGAGCTCTCTGGCTGCTGGCGAGAGGAAAGACCGATCCCGATCTCGGGTTCTCGATCGAGACCGGAGACTTGCGCTACCTGGGTCTTGGCCTGCTGCTCCAATTGGTGCTGGCGATCCTCTTCCGCCCGTTGACGACCTATTTCTTCCCCGAAGGCGAATCGCTGCAACAGGTCGGGTCGGCCCTTGCCGGCCTCGAATCCACTCCGGCAACTATCGCCTTCGTGGTGGTCGCCGTGGTCCTGGCACCTGTAACCGAGGAGTTGACCTTCCGAGGCGTGCTCTTGAAGTCGATGGCCAACCGCGCCCGAAGCACGGTCATCGTGGTCACGGCCCTGGTGTTCGCCGCCTTCCACCTGCTCGGCCTCGATCCAGCCCACCTGCTGGAGGCTTCGGCGGTGATTCTCCCCCAACTGTTCATCGTTGGGACGGCTCTGGCATGGGTCACCCTGCGCACCAACCGTCTCGGGCCGGCGATCTTCATGCACTCCGGCTTCAACCTGCTGGCGGCGATCGTCCTGCTGGTGCCCCCCGAGTTGCTCGAGCCGGTGAGCTAGCGACCGCTACAGCAGGCCCGTCTTCTCCCGGATCGTCTTCATCGAATACTCGGCTCGATCCCGCGCTGCGGCTGCACTCGTCTCCATCACCTCGCTGACATCAGAGTCGCTCAGCCCGGCGTAGGCCTCCCGGATCGGGCGCAGCCCTTCGGCGATCGACTCGCCAACCGCGGTTTTGAACTCGCCGTAACCAGCCGAGCCATATTCGCCGGTGAGATCCGGGATCGATCGCCCGCTGAAGAAGCTGAACAGCTCGAGGAGGTTGGAGATACCGGGCTTCTCGTCCCAGTCGTAGGCCACCTCGTTCCCGGTGTCGGTGACCGCCGCCTTGACTTTCTTCAGGATGTCGTCAGGAGTGTCCTTGAGGAGAATCCGTGAGCGCGGCGACGGATCGGATTTGGACATCTTGGCCTTGGGATCGGTCAGCGACATCACCCTGGCCCCGATCTCAGGGGTGATCCGCTCCGGAATCGGGAACTCCTCCCCGAAACGGGTGTTGAACCGCTCGGCCACGTCCCGGGTCAGTTCGAGGTGCTGCGCCTGATCGTCGCCAACCGGGACCGCATGCACCTTGTGGATCAGGATGTCTGCCGCCTGGAGAACCGGATAGGCCAGGATCCCCAAGTTCTGACCGGACCGGTCCGACTTCTCCTTGAACTGAGTCATCCTCTCCAGCTGCCCGATCCCAGTGATGGTGCCGAGGATCCAGGCGAGCTCGACATGCTGGGGAACCTCGGACTGGTAATAGAGGAGGGAACGCTTGGGGTCGACTCCGGCGGCGATGATGATGCGGGCCAGGTCGCGTCGATCCCGGGCGAGATCGGCCGGATCATAGAGAGACGTCATTGCGTGCAGATCGACCACGCAATAGATGGTCTCGTAGTCGTCCTGCATCCGAACCCAGTTGTGAAGGGCCCCGACCAGATTCCCGAGGTGAGGCTCGCCGGTGGGCTGCATCCCCGAGAACACCCTTTTTCGATCGGTCACATTCACCTTTTCTGGACAGACAGCGAGCACGCCACGTCGGGCGACACCTTAGGTTCGCGAGGCCAGGTAGTCCTCCTGGGACTCGGCCAAACCCCACGAGCCGTCGAATCTGGCCCCAGTGACGTCGGCGCCGCGATCCTCCTCCCGGAAGCGAGTGGCTGATAGGGCGGTGCCGGAGAGGTCGGCCTCCCTCAGATCGGCGCCGGCGAAGTTGGCTCCCTCCAAGTCGAATCCCGAGAGGTCCGTTCCGGCCATGTTGGCCCCTCGGAGATCACTCAGAGACAGGTTCGAGTCCCTCATGTCGACTCCGGCCAGATCGACGTCCGACAGGTTGCAATTCTCCAGATAGGTCGACGGTTGTCTCTCCCCGACCACCGGGAACCGCTTGGTCTCAATCTGTCCGGGGGGAAGGGGTGCGCTCATGGGAACCGCAGGGCTTCTCGGGCCGAAACCGCGAGTCTCATCCCGCGAGGCCGGAAGAGGAGTCCTCGGCGACCTCGGGTGCGAGAGACGAGGCGACCACCTCCGAGATATCCACGGAGGCGACGAGGACGGCGGCCCCATCCGGGGTGGTGGTGTCCATCACCGGGATGTCCAGCTGCCGGATCGATCCATTCCCGAGGCCACGCATGTTCCAGGCGAGCCCAACCGCGTCGATCAGGCTGAGATCTGCGTCGACGGTGACGTAAGGCGCCACCACCTTGGCCACCGATGCAATGTCTTGTGGACTGCCGAAGTCGGCAAGACTGCCCATCATCGACAGCAGAAACTCCCGCTGTCGTTCGTTCCTCGTCAGATCACTGACGCCGGGGACTACCCGCCAGCCATCGGCGGTCAGCTCCTGGGTGTTACGCGACCTGAGCCAGGCCAGGGTCTCCGCCCCTGACGCCAGAGTGCAGCCGGCCGGCAGATGCAGTTGGGCTTTGGAGTCTCGAACCGGGCGCTGCAGACAGATCTCGTAGCCACCGATCGCGTCCACCGCCTCCTGAAACCCGGCGAGGTCGACCAGGGCGAAATGATCGATGCTGACCCCGATCAGGTTCTCGACGGTCACGGTGAGGGCGGTAGGACCGTTCATCAGGGCTCCGCATCCTTCCAAGGCGTCGTTGAGACGGTGCTCCGAGTCCGTGCAACTGTCCTCAACCCAGAGGTCACGGGGCAGCGAGAGAAGGGCAGCACTGCGCTCATCGTCCCGGGGCCGGATCAAGACCATGACCACATCGGCGCGATGGCCCTCGAACTCGCCGAACCCCTCGGTGTCCGACAGGTCATCCCTCGAATCGGATCCCACCAGAAGAAACACATCCAAGCCATCGGCGCCGCTGGGAGGCACGGTGACGTCCATTGCCGGCCCCCCCGGCCCGAGCTCGCTGTCGGGGGTCTCCGTGGGGTCGGCCAGCGCCGGCCGATCGATGCTCACCCGCTTCACGTCGCCCCATGTCAACGCGGCGAAAACGGCTCCACTGCCTAGGAGCACGACGGCGATCAGCGCGCCAGTTATCAACAACCGCTTTTTCAGGAGGTCCACCCTTGTCAGCCCCGGTGGGAGATCACATTCTATGTCGTTGATTCAGGTGACGATTCGGCCACCGTCAGACCCGAAACGTAGCGTCCACATTCGACGTTATCGGATCCGCTGACATCGGCACCGAGCGCACAGTCTCTTTGGGGACCGTGGGCAGGCTTAGCTCGAAACGTGACTCCCCGTAGGCGTCGACGTAACGAAGGCTCCCGCCCATCAACTCGGCAAGTTGGCGAGAGACCGCGAGACCGATCCCCACCGATCCGGGCTGGGTCGGTGACTGCCTTCCTCGGTAGTACCTCTCGAAGATGAGCTCCTGCTCCTCGGAAGGGACACCCCGACCGTCATCGACAACAAGGAGCTGCGCCCGGTCACCCACCAATCTGACCAGGACCGCGATCCTCTCACCCCCGTACTTCACGGCATTGGTGAGGAGATTGCGGATGATCTGGCGACAACGGAGGGCATCGGCCCAGGCCTTTACATTCTCGCCGTCGACAATCAGCTCCTTGCCGCTTGGGTGTGAATCCCGCAGCCCGCGCACGACGCTCTCCACCTCGACTCTCAGATCGATCATGTCTGGTTTGATCGAGAGGTTCCCCGCCTCAGCCCGAGACGCCACCAACAAGTCCTCGACCAACTCGGCAAGCTCACGGCTCTGCACCGCGATGATCCCGTTGAGCTCGACCAGCTCATCGGCTGCCAGCATCGAACGGCTGCTGGCGATCTCCTCGGCCAAGCCCACTATCGCCGTCAACGGGGTCCGGATCTCGTGGCTCACCGAGGCGAGGAGCCTGTCCTTGGACTCATTCGACGCCTTCAACTCCTCCTGGTCGTCCTGACGACGCCAGTAGGCACCGATCATGTGCGAGGCCCGCCATAGTGTCTCCACCTCGGCCTCACTCCAGCTTCGGTCGTCGATGCAGGAGACAAAGCCGATCGACCCCCGGAAGGTGCCGGCGACGAAGATCGGAACCGTCACCTCCGAGACGATCCCGTCCCGCTCGTAGGCGGCCCTTTCCTCCCCCCTGAGCCTCGCGGTGTGGATGGAGATGGCACGGCCCTCCGAAAGGGCTCGATAGGTGGCGGACGTCAGGTCGTACTCCCCACTCTTCCAACCTCCCAAGCGCACATTCGAGTTCCGCCTCGCATCGGCGATTATCTCCCAGTGGGGAGCTCCGTCGACCTGGATCGTCCTGTCGACGTAGGCGTAGTCGGCATCAGTGGCCTCCATCAAGGCCTTCACCGCTTCATAGATGGCAAAGACGTCTGTTTGCACCAGCAAGGCCTCGGAGCAGGTGGCGATCGCATGCTGGAGGCGGGTGGCTCTGTCGTAGCGGGCTATCGCCTCTGACAGCTGGTCGAAGAGACGTGAGACCAGGGCAGTGGTGAAGATGACCCCGGCCACCGCGATCACAGAGCGAACGCCGATGACCTCAACTGGCTCGTTGAGCAGGATTCCCATGGTGATGCTCCACACGGCAATGCTCAGCCCGACCGCCCCGGACCAGACAAGCCTGCTCCCCGCGCTCAAGGTGCCTGCGAATACACCGAGCATCATCACCAGACCAAAGGACGTAGTGAAGTCGAATGCCGAGATCTCGACACCAAAGACCGCCTCGATGATGGAGAGGACACCGAAGAACCAGGTCGTGCTCAGGACCAAGGTCATGGTGTTGGCCTCTTCGCGCTGGGTGAGCCATATCGCCCAAATGGCCAGCACCATGTAGCTGGCCCATCTGATCGGGGCCAGCGAGGACTTCATGTCCATGCGCACGATCTCGATGATCGCCAGCGCCGGGAAAGTCACGGCAAACAGCACCGCCACATATCTGTGAAAACGCTGTTGCGCCTCAATGGGAGCGCGCGAACTCACATCGAGAACATCGGCCGAAATAGGGGCAAAACTTGAACCTGGGAGACGTCTATGGAAGCCCGACCAGGGAACGGACCATCCTCGCGGTAGCGCCCCACAGGGTGTCTCCTCCGAGGTCGTAATACCAGACCTCGTGCCCGTTCCAAGGCACGCTCCACCATAGATCGGTATCGGCGAGATCCTCCAGGGCCGGGGTGTAGATCCTGGCCACCTCACGCTCGCTCGGCACCAGCAGCACCGGCGCCTTCAGCCGCCCCACCACGGGGACCACCCACGGCTTGAACTCGACCGTGTCGATCGGCGGGAGGAAACCGAGGATCTCAACTGTCGACGGCTCGATTCCGACTTCCTCGTGAGCCTCGCGCAGGGCGGTCTCCACAGGACCTCGATCGGAGGGATGGGCCCTGCCGCCAGGGAATGAGATATGACCGGCGTGGGTGGGCATCGTGTCGGGGCGCTTGGTGAGGACGATCCTCACGGAGCCATCGTCGTCCTCGTACAAAGCCGCCAGCACGGCAGCCACCGGCCCGTCGCCTAGCACGGGCACCTGGTCGTTCAGGTGAAGTCTGTCCCACATTCAAATACCAGGTTAAGTGGGCCGATAACCTGATCCAGTGCCACGGCCTCTCTTCGAAACCAACCGATTGATCATCCAGCGCTTTACCAGACGCGACCAGGCCACCCTCGATGACGCCATTCGCTCATCACTGCCCGAATTGAACCAATGGCTTCCCTGGGCACGCATGGACTATGAGTTTGCGGACACCACGGCGTTCATCAGGGAATCGATGCAGGCCTGGAAGGAGGATCGGGCCTGGGATTACTCGATTCGGCTCAAGCAGAACCCCAGCCGCCATCTCGGCAACGTCTCGCTGTGGACGATCTCCAAGCTTGGCAAGATCGCCGAGTTCGGGTATTGGGTGCGAACCGACGAGAACTCCAAGGGGATATGCACCGAGGCGGTGGAGCGCCTACTCGCGGAAGCGTTCGGGTCGCTCGGCTATCACAAGGTGACACTGCGGATCGCCGTCGGCAACGATCAATCCGACAGAGTGGCCCACAAGCTGGGATTCACGCGGGAAGGGGTCCTCCGTGAGGAACTGCTGATCAGAGGCAACTGGGTCGATCATTCACTCTGGTCGTTGCTCGACCGCGAGTACCAGGCGTTGCGGCGAACTGGCGAGGTGCGCGGAACCAGATGAAGGAGCTCGACCAACAGAGCCTCCGCTCCTGGATCGACGATCGGGCTGGTCAACACCTGTTCAGTGGAGTGGTGCTGGTGTGGGACGACGGAAAGCCCGCCTTCACCCATGTTGCAGGGCTTGCCCATCGGGGTCACCGGGTCCCGGTGACACTCGACACCCGGTTCCAGGTGGCTTCGGTCACCAAGATGGTCACGGCGACGACGGCGCTCCGCCTGGTCGAACGGAGAACTCTGAGACTGGACCGGCCCCTCATCGACTTCCTCCCCCCCGAGTACCGACCAGCCTCACTCGACAAGCGTCATACCCTCCATCACCTTCTGTCTCACACCTCGGGGCTGGCCAACTATCACGACGACGACGATGAGACCTGGGCGTCGTTCACCTCCGCTTGGGACCGGGTCCCGGTCTATCACGCCCGAGGACCACGCGACATCCTCCCGTTGTTCGCCGACTTGCCTGCCGTGTCCGATCCCGGAGAGTTTCTCTACGGAGACGCCAACTTCGTTCTCATCGGGGTTCTGATCGAATGGGTGACGGGAAAGTCATTCGCCGATGTGGCTACCGAGGAAGTACTGATCCCGGCGGGGATGTCCGACTCCGGCTTCTTCCAGATCGACCTGGAGCCCCCCCACATGGCGACCTCCTACCTGGTCACTGACGATCCACCTGAGACTTGGCGCTCAAACATCTACAGCGTCTCCGCCGGTGGAATGCCCGACGGCGGGCTCACCACCACGGCCACCGACCTGGCCCGTCTCCTCGACGCCATCGCAACGGGCTCACTTCTCGATCCCGACACCGTCGCCCAAATGCTCACGCCACACGGAATCGACGAGGACACTGCCGAGGCATATGGCTACGGGATGGAGTTGGTGGTCGTTGACGATCGGGTGACCATCTATGGCCACGGTGGGGCGGATCCTGGTGTCTCCACGATGGTGTCGCACTACGTCGACTCCGGGATCACCGTGGTCGTGCTCTGCAACCAGGATCGCGGCTCCTGGGCAACGGTGCAGAAGATCACCGAGATCCTGGATCTACCCGACCCTCGGGAGTGACGCCGGTCGGCCCGGGCTACCGCCTCGCCCTCGGCCCTCCAATCAGCCAGCGGCTAGAACCCTCGACGCGTCTCCGACAAAGGTCGCGATCGTCGGGTAGAAGCCCACGATCACAGTGAAGGCGAGAGTCAGCCCGAGGGCGAGCCGAAGCGAACCGGCCGGTGCCGCCGAGGCCTCATCTGCGAACTCCCCGATGGGGTCGTCGATCCAAACCGTCTTCACCACCCGGGCGTAGTAGTAGATGGCGATGACCGCGTTGACCGCGGCGATCACGGCGAGGACCACGGTGGCGGTCCCACCCGCGATCATCACCGAGCGGAACATGGCGAACTTGGCGAACCAGCCGGCGAGCGGCGGGATGCCCGCCAGGCTGAAGAAGAAGACCGCCACCAGGACGGCGAGCCGGGTGTCGGCCTGACCCAGCCCGCCCCAGGCCCGAAGCTCGCCGGATCGGGTCTTGCGGGCGCCCGCGATCACCACTGCAAATGCACCGAGGTTCATCACCGCGTAAATGGTGAGGTAGATGACAGTCGCCGAGAATGCCTCCTCCAGATCCGCTCCCACCACCGCCGCCGAGGCGAAGGGGACCAGCATGAATCCAGCCTGGGCCACCGATGAGTAGGCCAGCAGCCGAACAATGTTGGACTGGCGGAGGGCGGACAGGTTGCCGACAGTCATCGACAGCGCGGCCAAAACCCATAACGCCGGCGCCCAGATCTCCGAGACCGCGGGCAGCGCCAGATACATCACGAGCAACATGGCCACGAATCCGGCCGCCTTCGAGTTGACCGAGAGGTAGGCGGTCACCGGCGTGGGCGCCCCCTCGTAGGTGTCGGGCGCCCAGAAATGGAACGGGACGGCGGCGATCTTGAACCCGAAACCGACGATCACGAAGAAGATGGCCAGGATCAGGGCCGGCTCGTCTTCCATCCCGGCGGTGGCCTCGGCGAGACCGGCGAATGTGACCTCTCCGGTGAGGCCGTAGAGAAACGACAGCCCATAAAGAAGGGTCGCTGTGGACAGGACACCGAGGATGAAGTACTTCATCGACGCCTCGTTCGACTTGACGTCGCCTTTTCGCCACCCGGCCAGGAGATACAGCGGCCCGGTGGTCAACTCGAGGGCAACGAAGATCACGATCAGGTCGCGAGCCGACGCCATGAGCATCGACCCCAGGACCGAGGAGAGCAGCAGGAAGTAATACTCGCCCTGGTAATAACGGTCCGACTCGATGTAATGGTGCGACATCAGGAACACCAGGTATGCCGACACCACGAACAGGCCTTTGAGGACCAAAGCGAACTCGTCGACCACATAGGAGCCGTCGAACATCGACCTGGTCTCCCCCTCGACGGCGAGAATCACCAGTGGCACTGCGGCCAAGGCGGTGCCCGCCACCGCCGCGGTTGCCGTCCAGTATTTAAGGGGTCGGGGCAGTATCAGATCGAGTGCGAAGACGAGCAGCAGCGTCCCGATGACGACAAACTCGGGAGCGAATGCGAGGTAATCGACCTGGAAGGTCAAGTCTCTCCCCCCAGGAGCGGCCTTTCCTTGCCGGACTTTGCCCTCGACCAACCCTCAGCCGTCCTCCATCCACGGATACCTGCACTGCGCGGTCTCGGGCAAACAGACGCCGGTCGGCCGGGGCTACCGCCGCGGTGGAGGGTTGTCACGCTCACCCACCGGAACCGAGGGAAGCGACGGTTTCCGGGTTGAAGGCCGTTTCCACGAGCGAGACCACGGTGTCGGTGGTGGTGTCGAAGATCACCTTGGGATAGAAACCGATGACCACGATCAGCACGATCAGGGGAACCCAGGCAGTCAGCTCGAAGCGATCCGCGTCGTGGAATTCCTTGCCCTGCCACTCGGCACCGGGCTCGCCCAAGTTCACCTGTTGCAGCATCCACAGCATGTACCCGGCGGTGAGGACCGTGCCCACCGCACCGAGCACCATCGCGGTCCGGAACACGCCGAGTGACAACCCCTGCAACGGGTTGTAGGAACCCACCAGCGACATGAACTCACCCCAGAACCCAGCCAGCCCGGGGAGACCCAGGGAAGCCATCGCGGTAAAAGCCAGGATCCCACCCATTACCGGCATGAGCCTGATGTTGCCTCCGAGGCGGGACATCTCCCTGGTGTGATACCGATGGCTCATCGAGCCGGCGAGGAAGAAGAGGAGGCCCGTGATCAGACCATGGGCCACCATCCCGATGATGGCCGCGTTGATCCCGATATCGGTCAAGGTCGCGATCCCCAGCATCACGAAGCCCATGTGCCCCACCGAGGAGAAGGCGATCAGTCGCTTCATATCGGTTTGGGCGAGACAGGCCAGCGAGCCGTAGATGATCCCGATCACCGCCAGGATGGCGATCGCCGGGGCCCAGTTGGCCGCCTCCTCGGGGAGGATGGGGAGTGAGATTCGGATGAACCCATAGGAGCCGAGTTTCAGGAGGATGGCGGCCAAGAGCACAGAGCCCACCGTCGGCGCCGCGGTGTGGGCGTCGGGAAGCCAGGTGTGGAACGGCCACATCGGCACCTTGACCGCGAAACCGAGGAACATCGCCCCGAAGACCAGGAAGGCGAAGGTCGGCTCGGCGAAGGCGCCGGAGGCGCCGAGGTTGGTCAATGCCACGATGTCGAAGGTGCGGCCGATCTCGCCGACCTCGCCCGATTTGAAGTAGAGGGCCAGGAAACCCAGCAGCATGAAGGCCGAGCCGAACAGGGTGAACAGGAAGAACTTGATCGAAGCGTAGAGGCGTGTCTCCACCTCCCGCTTGAACCCGGGAAGGCGGATCTTGGTCCGGTCACCCCAGATCCCGATCATGAAGTACATCGGGAGCAGCACCAGCTCGAAGAAGATGAAGAACAGCACCAGGTCGAGAGCGACGAAGGTGCCGTTCATCCCGGTGGCGAGGACCAGCATCAGCACCAGGAACGCCTTCGGGTTGTGTGGCTCGGGCCAGTGGTTCCACGAGTACACAATGCACAGCAGCGTGATCAGCGTGGAGAGGACGAGCAGGGGAAGGCTGATCCCGTCGATGCCGATATGGAACCGCGATCCGATCGCCGAGATCCACGACAGATCCGCACCCAACTGGAACTGGGCGGAGGAACCCAGCTCGAAGGTGACGGCGGCGTAGACCGATCCGGCGAACGAGGCCAGAGCGAAGATCAAGGCGGTGAACTTGGCAGCGCTCTCCTGCTTGCGGGGAAGCAACAGCACCAGCAGTGCCCCCGCCAGTGGCAGGAACACGATGAGGCTCAGGCCCCATCCGTTTTCGAACCAGTCCATCTCCTCGTCCTCCTCCTAGGTGAAGATCAGGAAACCAACCACCAGCAGCACGGCGCCGACGAACAGCC
>DATDPT010000012.1:0-6910 GCA_035292605.1 Acidimicrobiia bacterium | reverse complement strand
CGCATGATCAGCACCTCACGCTCCCGCTCGTTCAACCCCTCCAGCGCCTGGGCGAGTTGATCCTGAAGCGAGGCGAAAGTGGCCGCGTCGGCAGGACGATCCGAGTCGTGATCCTCCACCAGATCCCCCAGCGTCCCGTCGTCGTCCTCTCCCACCGGCGTCTCCAGGGACACCGTGTCCTGGGCGATCCGCTGCAACTCGCCCACCCGGCCCGGCTCGATGTCCAACTCGAAAGCCAGTTCGTCGATCGATGGCGCCCGGCCCATCTGCTGAGTCAACTCCCGTTGGGCCCGGGTCAGCTTGTTCACCGAATCGAGGACATGGATCGGCATCCGGATCGTCCGACCCTGATCGGCAATGGCCCGGGAGATGGCCTGGCGTATCCACCAGGTCGCATAGGTGGAGAACTTGAAGCCACGTCGGTAGTCAAAGCGCTCCACGGCGCGCATCAGCCCGACATTGCCCTCCTGGATCAGGTCCAACAATGCCATCCCCCGCCCCACGTAGCGGCGGGCCAGCGCGACCACCAAACGAAGGTTGGATTGAACCAACTGATCGTGGGCGGCATCGCCCATATCCGTCTCGTGTTGGAGGAATGACCGGTCCTCCTCGTTGAGACCCTCCTCATCGAGTCTGGCCTGGGCCCGCTGCCCTGCTTCCATCTGCATCGCCAGCTCGACCTCTTGTTGGGCGGTGAGCAGTGAGTAGCGACCGATCTCGTTCAGGTAAAGCCGGACCGGATCGGAGACCGAGATCTGGCCGACCTCGATGAACTCCTCGGTGACGCCGGGCCCCTCCTCGGTGAGCCGCATCCCCTGGGCGCGCAAGGCGTCAGCGACCTTCTCGAAAGCCTCGCCCGACGCTTCGGCATCCTCCAACTCCTGTTGGACCTCGGCCATCGTCAGGAACCCGCGATGTTTGCCCCGTTTGACCAGGGCACCAACGACTGTGCTCAGCTCTTCGTTCACGGCTCCGGTGGGGACCTGTACTCCCGCCCGTAAAGCTACCTGGTTCTCGCAGGTTCGTTAACAAGATCGACCGACCCGGATGGCTACTCGGGATTCAATGGCGGTTCCCGTTTCTCCCGCTGCAACGCCATCATCCGTTGCAGAACGGCGGAGTGGGCTTCGCTTCCCGGCGTGAGCAGGTCCATCTCGGCCTGCAAGCCAGCGATCTCGGCATCGAGTCGACGCTCCCGCACCCGGGCCGTCATCTCCTCCGCCGACGCCAGGGGCCGGTCGTCCAAGGCGAGCGAGAGCAGCACCCCTTGGAGCAGGGGCTCTACCCCGGAGATGTCGAGCGGTGTGCCCACAGGAGTGGAGCCGATTCGAGGTTCCAGGGCGGCAAAGGCCTCCCTGAGCCGTTGGTCCAGGAAATCGGCCTGAGTGACGTCGAGGCCGCCACCGTTGGCAAGGACCAGACGAAGCAGCTCGACATCGATGCGGTCGAACGGCTTGTCGGTTGCCGGGCCGCGGCGCGACCCCTTGGGCCGGCCACCCTCCACCGCAGACTCCACATCCCCCAGATCGACTCCCACCCGTCTCGCCACATAGCGCATGTACTCCCGACGGGCGATCCCATCCTTGACCCTGCGGAGCTGGGCCGCCGCGCTGTGCAGAGCCCTAGCTCGCCCTTCGGGTCCATCCAGGTCGAACTTGGCGACCTCATGGTCGATCCTGTGCTCCAGAAGAGGCCGGGCCTTGGTGACCGCGGCCACCAACTCCTCGCTCCTCCCCTGTTGCACCAAATCGGCAGGGTCGAGACCGTCGGGCATAACCGCCACCCGGAGGTCGAGATCGAGCCGGAACGGGGTGTCCAACTGGTCACCACGCAGCGCCGCCCTCGAGCCGGCCTCGTCGGAGTCGAAGGCGAGCACCACCCGCTCCGAGAAACGCCGCAAGAGGTCGAAGTGCCCGTCGCCGAGGGCGGTGCCACAGGTGGCGATGGCGGTGGTGATCCCGGCCTGATGCATGGCGATGACATCGGTGTACCCCTCGACGATCACTGCCGGGGAGCTCTCTGACATGTTCTTGCGGGCTCGGTCCAACGCAAACAGCAGCGACCCCTTGTGATAGAGGATCGAGTCGGCAGAGTTCACGTACTTGGCATCGGGGTTGTTGGTCACCTTGCGGTCGATCCCGTCCAGCTTCCGGCCCCCGAACCCAACCGGGTCGCCGCGCAGGTCGTAGATCGGGAACATCAACCGACCCCGGAACACATCGAAGATCCCGTTTCGGCCGCGGCGGGAGAGCCCGGCATCGATCAACACCCGATCATCGACCCCGCCCGCTTTCAACTCCTTGGTCAAGGTGTCCCAGTCGACACCGGCAAAGCCCATCTTCCACTCGTCAATCAGGTCGCCGTCATAGCCCCGGCCCCGCAGATAGGACCGGGCCGGGCCGGCCTCGGCTGCCGAGCGCAAGCGCTGGTTGTAGACCTCGATCGCCCGCCGAATGGCCTCGACCGCGGCTCCACGCCTCCCCCGGTTCCGGGCCTCAGCTGGATCCTGGGTCAGGGTGATCCCCGCCTTGCGAGCCAGCAGTTCCAGGGCGTCGCCGAAGTCCACCCCCTGGGTCTCGGAGACGAACGTGAAAACATCGCCCCCTTTGTCACAGCCGAAGCAGTGATAGAGGCCCCGGGCCCGATCCACCGACATCGAAGCCGTCTTCTCCTCGTGGAAGGGGCAGACCGCCATGAATGAACGCCCGGATCGTTTGACCGTGGTGACCTCGGAGATCAGCTCGACGAGGTCGGTCGCCTCCCGGACCCGGTCGATGTCGGAGCGATCTGTCATGGCCCGTCGATCATAAGGACGAGCTACAGCTGTTCAGACCGAGGTCGCCACGAATTCGAGGCGAATCAGCACCTCTTCAGAGACATCAGCCACCCCCGGAACGCTGGGGATGCCGATTCCGAAGTCTTCCCGCAGCACCGTGGCCTCGGCGCTCCCCTCGATGGTGCTCTCATCGACAAAGCTACCTGCGACTTGGAACGTCACAGGACTGGTGGTCCCCTTGATGATCAAATCCCCGGTCACCGTGAACTCGATCGTGTCCCCGATCACAGCCTTCCCACGCAATCCGTCGACAGAGGTCACATCGAAGGTGATGAGCTCGAACTCATCGCTTCCCGAGTTGAGAATGACCGGGCTCCGAATGGCACGGTCCCGTCTGTCGGAATCGGTCTCGAAGGTCCTGGCGTTGATGATGATCTGTGAGAACTGCGCGGTGGCGAGATCGCTGGCATCGACCTGGATCTGGCCCGCCAACTCCGAGGTTGTCCCCACCACACGATTCGGCGAATCGCGCAATACCTCGTCGATCTGAAAGCTGGCGACCGACTGAGCCGGGTCGATGACGAAGGCCTGTGCGGAGGAGACGCTGGTGGGAGCAGTGCTGGTGGCATCTGCGAGTGGGGGCGTGGTCAACTCTGTGGAGGGCTCCCCTGAGCCTCCGGCGAAATAGAGCCATGTGAACGCAGCGACCCCAAGCACCAGGATCGATGCGAGAACCCAACCGACGATGCGTTTCAAGAGAGCTTTCCCGACAGGTAATCGACCAAACCGGTCATCGGGATCCGGTCCTGGCTCATCGTGTCACGGTCACGCACCGTCACTGCCTGGTCCTCAAGGGTGTCGAAGTCGACCGTTACTGCATAGGGGGTCCCGATCTCGTCCTGACGGCGATAACGACGGCCGATCGACTGGGTGGTGTCGACCTCGGTCATCCAGTGACGGCGCAACTCGCCGGCGATCTTCTCGGCGGGCTCGATCAGCTCGGGCCTCTTGGATAGAGGCAGCACCGCCACCTTGTACGGGGCGAGACGGGAGTCGAGCTTGAGCACGACCCTGGTCTCGTCCTTGACCGTCTCCTCGGTGTAGGCATCGATGAGGAAGGCGAAGGTGGTCCGGGTGGCCCCCGCCGCCGGCTCGACGACATGAGGGAAGAACCGCTCGTTGGCCTCCTGGTCGAAATAGGTCAGGTCCTCGCCGGAATGCTCGGCATGCTGGCGGAGGTCGAAGTCGGCCCGGTTGGCAATTCCCTCCAACTCGTCCCAACCCCACGGGAACAGGTACTCCACGTCAACGGTGCCCGACGAGTAGTGGCTCAACTCATCGGGTCCGTGGGCCCTGATCCGGAGCCGCTCCTCGGACATCCCCAGATCGAGGTACCACTTCATCCGCTCGCTCTGCCAGTACTCAAACCACTCCGGGCTTTCCTCGGGACGACAGAAGTACTCCATCTCCATCTGCTCGAACTCCCGGGTGCGGAATACGAACTGACCCGGGGTGATCTCGTTGCGAAAGGACTTGCCGATCTGGGCGACCCCGAAAGGGAGCTTGAGCCGAAGGGTGCGACGGACGTTCTCGAAGTTGATGAAGATCCCCTGGGCCGTTTCCGGTCTCAGATAGACAAGGTTCTCTTCGGAGTCCACCGGGCCCATATGGGTGCGGAACATCAGGTTGAAGTTGTGTGGGGCGGTGAAGGTCCCCTTCTGCCCACAGGTGGGGCAGGTGTCGGGATCCTCCAACTTGTCGAGACGGTGGCGGCTGTTGCAGTTGCGACATTCGACCAGCGGGTCGGTGAACACCTCTTCATGGCCGGACGCCTGCCACACCTGGCGTGCCTGGAGGATCGCCGAGTCGAGGCCCACGATGTCCGATCGCTCCTGGACCATCGTCCGCCACCATGCCTCCTTGACATTGCGCAGCAACTCGACCCCGAGCGGCCCGTAGTCGTAGGAGGAGCGCAACCCGCCGTAGATCTCGGAGGCTTGGAAGACGAAACCACGCTTCTTGGCGAGGCTGGAGATGGTGTCGAGGGTGACTTCGGTCATGATGAGCGGGAAACGGTGGCCTGGTCCAGGTGCTTAGTCAACCTGGGGCAGGTCGTCGGCGGCCCCGAAACGCCGTTCCCGGGCCTGATATTCGACAACGGCATCGACGAGGGCGTTGCGGTCGAAGTCGGGCCAGAGGATGCCCGGGAAGTAGAACTCGGCATAGGCGGCCTGCCATAACAGGAAGTTGGAGAGCCGGTGCTCACCCGAGGAGCGGATGATGAGGTCCGCCCCCGGCATCTCGGGGACATAGAAGGCCGATTCCATGACTTTCTCGTCGATGTCCTCGATCGACAGCTCACCATCGGCAACCCGGGAGGCGATGGTCCGGGTGGCCTCCACGATCTCGCGCCGGCTCCCATAGTTGAAGGCGAACACCAGATGGAGGCGGGTGTTGGCGGCCGTCATCTCGGCCGCATCGGCCATGTGTTTGCGATTTCGATCCGGGATCCGCGGATCGTCCATGTCACCCGCAAACCACATCCTCACCCCCTGTGCGTCGAGCTCGTCGCGCCGTCGGAGCAGCAGGTCCTCGTTGAACCACATCAGAAACTCGACCTCGTCCTCGGAGCGAGACCAGTTCTCGGTGGAGAAGGTGTACGCCGTGACCCACTCGATGCCGATCTCGAGGGCGCCTTCCACGGTGTCGAAGAGGGCCGCCTCACCCGCAAGGTGCCCGGCGGTCCGCGGCAAGCCCCTCGCATTGGCCCAACGCCCGTTGCCATCGAGGATCAGCCCGACATGCCTCGGAATCCGGGCCGGATCGATTCTCGACAGATCCAGACTCAATCCAGCACCGCCAGGGACGCGAGCTTCCGATCGAGGTGGTACTCCACGAAACGACGAGTGATGCCCATCGCCTCACCGGATAGGTTGACGTCGGTCTGGGGCAGTTGACCGAACTCAGCCTCGGCCAGGGCGGCCAGATAAACCGTGATGCCGTCCCGGAGCCGGACCGAGCCCTCGACCCGGCATCGGTCACAGACCACGCCCCCACCGCCAAATGAGAACCGGTGCAGGTCGTCTACCCGCCCACAGGACGCACACATCAGGAGGGAGGGGGCAACCCCGACCACATCGGCCAGCTTCAGTAGGAAGCTCGTGATCAGGTCCGGGCCGATCCGCCCTGCCTCCAAGGCGCGTAACCCGCGGTGCAGGAGGAGAAAGAGACGCATCGACGATTCATCCTCCTGGGCGACAGCGTCAGCCGCCTCGACCATGGTCCCGGCAGCGATCACCGAATCGAGGTTGGCCCGGAGGCGGGGAAACGGCTCGAGCACCGCAGCCTGGGTGATGGTGTCGAGGTTGCGCCCCTCGTAGAGAATCAGGTCGACATGGGTAAAAGGCTCCAGCCGGCCGCCGAATCTGCTCTTCGTCTTTCGGATGCCCTTGGCGACGGTGCGGATCTTGCCCCGGTTGGGACTGAGCAGAACCACCACCCGATCCGCCTCACCAAACGGGTAGGAGCGAAGGACGATCCCCTGATCATGTCGGATTCCCATGAGGGGTTCAGGGTAGGGACGACGGACAACTGGCCGACGGTTTACCCTCGACCCTCATGGCCCTCTTGACCGATGCCGAGATCGCCGAGTTTCTCGGGAGCCACCCCGGGTGGAGCCAGTCGGGCAACGAGATAGACCGCACGTTTCAGTTCCCCGATTTTGTCGAGGCGATCGGGTTTGTCGCCGAGGTGGCGGTGTTTGCGGAGAAGGCCAACCACCATCCGGACATCGACATCCGTTGGAACAAGGTCACCCTGCGGCTGTCAACCCACTCCGAGGGAGGGCTGACCGCCAAAGACGTCGAACTGGCGAGCCGCTTCGACACGCTTTACGCGCCCTGAGCTCAGACGGTGGTGAACCCGAATCGGTCCAACAGCTGTGGGCTGCGCTGCCAGTCCTTCTCCACCGTCACATGCAGGCTGAGATTCACTCGGTTCCCCAACAGGATCTCCAGGTCCTGACGGGCCTCGGTCCCGGCGATCTTCAGCAATGAGCCGCCCTTTCCGATGACGATTCCTTTCTGGCTCTTGCGCTCGACGATGACATGGGCCGAGATGTCGATCAGACCGTCA
>DATDPT010000011.1:0-2196 GCA_035292605.1 Acidimicrobiia bacterium | reverse complement strand
TTCATGCCCACCCCCCATATCTCGGCCGAGAAAGGGGACTTCGCCCCATCCATCCTGCTTCCCGGCGACCCCCTGCGGGCCAAACACATCGCTGACACCTATCTCGATCAGGCCCGGGAGGTGAACGCGGTGAGGAACATGCTGGGGTACACCGGGACCTTCCAGGGGACCCCGATCTCGGTCATGGGCACCGGGATGGGAATCCCATCGGCATCGATCTATGCCACCGAGTTGATCACTGAATACGGGGTCCAACGCCTGGTCCGGGTCGGATCCTGTGGAGGGATCCTGCCAACGGTGAAGATCAGGGATGTGATCCTGGCCATTGGAGCCTGCACCGATTCGGGAGTGAATCGGGTGCGTTATGGGGGCCTGGACTTTGCCGCCACCGCTGATTTCGGTTTGTTGCGGGCTGCCGCCGATGCCGCCGCGGCCCGTGGAGTCGAGGTGAAGGTGGGCAATGTCCATTCCGCCGATCTCTTCTATAACCCCGATCCGGCGGCCTTCGATCGAATGGAGGCGATGGGTGTCCTTGCGGTCGAGATGGAAGCTGCAGGGCTGTATGGGGTGGCGGCCGAGAACGGAGCTCGCGCCCTTACCATCGCTACGGTGTCAGACCACGTCCGCACCGGCGAGTCCACGACCCCCGAGGAGCGACAACAGACTTTCAACGAGATGGTGGAGATCGCCCTCGACGCCATTGGGCGTGATATCGCCGAGTAGATCGTGGTCGCCCGAGGTTTATCTCTCCTAAACGTTGGTTGAGCGAGATTCCCCCCTCGGCGGCTGTTGATGTGAGCCAAAAGAGAACTGGATCCAAACGGAGATGAAAGTGAAACGCCTTTCGCATGTGCTAGCAGTTGGGTTGCTGACGACAGCGACGTCGGCCCTACCGGCGTTGGCCCAGGAGTCTCCCCCGCCCACTGCCCTTTCGGTCAGCTCCCCCTATGTCGGCGTCGCCGTCAAGCCGGGCGACAGTGCCACGTTTGAGCTGACAGTGGCCTCACCCCCCGGCGATCGGGTCGGCTTCACCCTGAACGGGCTCCCCGAGGGGTGGGAGGGCGAGCTCCGAGGTGGGGGCTTCGTTGTCGACGAGGTGCAGGTCGATGAAACCGGCTTTGTGACCCTCGAGCTCCAGGTGGACGTGCCGGTCGACACGGCCGAAGGCTCCTACGAGATGTCGGTTGGCGCCACCGGCGGCTCGGGCACCGATCGGCTCGACCTCTCGATCCGGGTCGCGGCGTCGGTGGGTGGCGACGTCTCCATGACCACCGACTTCCCGGCTTTACGCGGACCGTCGGACTCCACCTACACCTTCGATCTGGCCATTGCCAACAACACCCCCCAGGAGATCCAGTTCGGGCTCTCGGCAGCCGGGCCTGAGGGATGGTTGACCGAGGTCAAGCCATCCGGTGAGGCCCAGGCGTCCACCGTCACCGTCGGAGCAGGCGAGACGGCGCAGGTCACGGTCGACGTGGATCCCCCCGACACCGTGGCAGCAGGCGAGTACCTGATCACGGCGCGGGCCGAAGGCTCAGGTCTCTCCGCCGAGACTCAGCTCGGAGTCCAGATCACCGGCTCTTTCGCAATCGACATCGTGACGCTGAACGAGGCACTCAATGTCACCGTGAGAGGGGAGGAGGCCACAGAGCTCCCACTGGTCGTCACCAACCTCGGCACCGCGCCCCTCGCTGAAGTCGGGCTGACCGCGACCCCACCCCAAGGGTGGGACGTGGCCTTCGATCGACCAACCCTGGATCAGCTGGCTCCGGGGGAGTCGGTGCAAGTGGTGGCGACCATCACACCGTCAGGACAGGCGATCAATGGTGACTATGTGATCACCTTCAGCTCGTCGGTTGCCGAGACGTCCGACAGCATTGATGTTCGCGCCACCGTCGAGACATCCGCCATATGGGGCTTGGTGGGCATCGGCGTGATCGTGGTGGCCCTCGTTGGCCTCACCCTGGTGTTCAGACGCTACGGGCGGAGGTGAGCGATGACCGAGAAGGTCATCGAAGTAGAGAGCCTGGTCAAGCGTTACGAAGACCGGGTCGCTGTGGCCGGCATCGACTTCGGGGTCTCCCCCGGCGAGATCTTTGGGATTCTCGGGCCGAACGGCGCCGGCAAGACGACGACGATCCTGATGCTGCTCGGCCTGACCGAGCCCAGCGAAGGATCGGTTCGGGTATGCGGCCT
>DATDPT010000010.1:0-7113 GCA_035292605.1 Acidimicrobiia bacterium | reverse complement strand
CGAGGCCGCCCAGCACGATCGCCCCGGCGACGGCGATCATCCACCATTGCCGGTCCCCACCCTTTCGCTCCAGCGTCTCCCAGGGGATCCGCTCGTAGACCTCGTTTCTCTCCCTCTCCATGGTCTCGAACCTATGGAGGACGAGGAGCCCATTCAAGGGGGTCGTGTTGCCGGCCGAACCGGCCCAACCCGGGAACTCAGGGGGTTGAAGCTATCGTTTCGCCGGTTATGGCAGTCAACACTGACCCGAAGCCGGGCCGTTGGATCCTCCCGCTGGTGATCCTCGGGATGATCGCTTTCACCTATTTCTTCGTCAGCTCGCTGCCCGAGGGCTCCCCCGACACGACCCTCGCCCTGGGCAGCACCACCACGACGCTGGAAGGCACCGGCACCACACTGCCAGGCACCGGGACCACGCTTCCCGACGCGGCCCCGACTTATCTCGACGAGCTCGATGCGATCAACGCCGAGCTCCAGCTGCAGGCCACCGAGATGGTGACCGTAAACGAGGGTTTCGACGCCGACCCGAGGACGGTCGAATTCGACGACGCCGTAGCAAGGCTGGAAACGTTGTCGACCAATGCCCAGGCCCTCGCCGAGCGGGTGGGGGCTCTGACCGCGCCCGCCGGGCTCGAGACCAACCAGCAGGCTCTGGTCTCTGCCATTGACTTCTGCGCCGGAGCCGCAGCGGACGCCATCGCCGGGCTGCATTCCACCGACGAAGGTCAGCAGAGGGCCGGCGCGGTCGAGGCTTTCACCACCTCAGCCGCCGGGTTCGACACCGAAGTCCAGAACGCCAAGACCGCTGCCGGCGCCACCCCCGACGCCTGATGGCTGTCGAGTTCCGGGCCATCGGGCCCGACGAGTACCCCGACCTGGTTCGGACGATGGGTCTTGCCTTCGGATTCGACCCATCCGAAGACGATCACTTCCGTCATCTGCTCCCCCTGGAACGGACCGTCGTCGGGTTCGACGGGGCCACGATGGTCAGCACCGCAGGCGCGTTCTCACTCGAAATGACGATCCCGGGGGGAACGGTCAAATGCGGCGGTACCACGATTGTCTCGGTGGCGCCGACCCATCGCCGTCAGGGGTTGCTGCGAGGAATGATGCGGAGTCATCTCAACGAGGTCCAGGAACAAGCCGAGCCGATCGCCGCCCTCTGGGCGTCGGATAGCGCCATCTACGGGAGGTTTGGCTTCGGGCAGGCGGCTGTCCACTGCGACGTCAGCGTGAGACGCGATCACGTGGAGTTCCACCGTTCGGCGCCCCAGCCCGCACCGGTCCGCAGCATCGACTCGGTCGAGGCGGAGAAGCTCCTCGCCCCCTTCTACGACGGCATACGGACAGCCACACCGGGCTTTTACGCCCGATCGCCGGTCTGGTGGGAGCATCGCGCCCTCGCCGACCCCGAGCAACGGCGGAATGGAGCGACGTCGTATCGCTTCGGCGTGGTCGATGGGTCGGACGGCATCGCCGGTTACGTTCAGTACCGGATCAAGAGCGAGTGGGACGACAGTCACGGGGCAGGGAAAGTGATGGTGAAGGACCTGTTCGGCTCAACTCCGGAGTCGTGGGCCGGGCTGTGGAGCTACATCCTCAATCACGACCTGATCGCCGAGATCACGGCAGACCATCGCTCGGTGCAGGATCCGCTGTTCGACCTCCTCGCCGGGACCCGACGAGCCAAGGCGCAGAGATTCGACAACCTCTGGGTACGGCTCATGGATGTCGCCCGCGCCCTCGAGGCCCGCTCCTACTCGGCCCCGATCGACGTGGTCATCGAGGTTCACGACCCGATGGGGGACATCGACGGCAGATACCACCTGGTGGCCTCGACCGAAGGTGCCGAGTGTCAGCCAACCGACGCCGAGCGATCGATCAGTCTCGACGCCGAAGACCTGGGAGGCATCTACATGGGGCGGTCCCGATTGCGAGCGCTGTCCCGGATCGGCAGGGTCGATGGTGATCCCGCTTCCCTAGCTGCCGCCGACGCCGCCTTCACCTGGGATCCCCAGCCCTGGTGCCCCGAGGTGTTCTAGTGGGCGGCAGTATTTGTACCTGAGGTACCTAGCGCCATATCTGGCGCCAACCGGACAGAGAAGTCACGCCCATAAAGCCGGGCTAACCGTTCTCTGCGCACGCAGCGCCATATATGGCGCTGCGTACCTCAGGTAAGCCGTCTAGATGTCGTAATAGAGGTGAAACTCGTAGGGGTGGGGCCGCAATCGGACCGGGTCCACTTCGTGCTGGATCTTGTAGTCGATCCACGCCTGGATCAGCTCCTCCGTGAACACCCCGCCCGCCAGCAGGAACTCGTGGTCGTCCTCGAGAGCCTTGAGCGCCTCGGGGAGACTCCCCGGAACCGAGGGCAGACCGGCGAGCTCGGCCGGGGGCAAGTCGTAGATGTCCTTGTCCACCGGGTCATGGGGCTCGATCCGGTTCTGCACACCGTCCAGACCGGCGAGCAGCATGGCCGCAAACGACAGATACGGGTTGCAGGACGGGTCCGGGCAGCGGAACTCGAGACGTTTCGCCGCAGGTGCCTGTGAGTACTGCGGGATGCGGATCGCCGCCGAGCGGTTCCGACTGGAATACACCAGGTTCACCGGTGCCTCGTAGCCAGGCACCAGGCGGTGATAGGAGTTGGTGGTGGGGGCGGCAAAGGCGAGGATCGGCGCGGCGTGCTTCAACAGACCGCCGATGTACCACCGGGCCATGTCGGAGAGACCGGCGTAACCGGCCTCGTCGAAGAAGAGCGGGGTGTCGCCGTTCCACAGCGACTGATGAGTGTGCATCCCCGAGCCGTTGTCCTCGAAGATCGGCTTGGGCATGAAGGTGACCGTTCTGCCCTCAGCCCAGGCGGTGTTCTTCACGATGTACTTGTAGAGGGTCACATTGTCCGCGGCACGCAGCAGGGTGTCGTAACGCATGTCGATCTCGGCCTGCCCGGCGGTGCCCACCTCGTGGTGCTGGACCTCGATCTGGATGCCGGCCGCCTCGAGGTTGGCTGTCATCTCCGAGCGCAGGTCCTGGAAATGGTCGGTGGGTGGCACCGGGAAGTAGCCTTCCTTGTATCGGGGCTTGTGGCCGAGGTTGCCGCCCTCTTCGTATTCCCCGGTGTTCCACGCGCCCTCGATCGAGTCGACGTAGTAGAAGCCCGAGTACTGGTTCTGCCCGTAACGGACGTCGTCGAAGATGTAGAACTCGACTTCCGGCCCCCAGTAGGAGGTGTCGGCGATGCCGGTGCTCTTCAGATACTCCTCGGCCTTCTTCGCCACATACCGGGGGTCGCGGTCATAGGGAGCGCCGGTGACTGGGTCGTTGACGAAGCAATAGAGGATGAGCGTCTTCCGCTCCCGGAACACATCGTTCACCGCGGTGGTGGGGTCGGGGACCAGGAGCATGTCGGACTCCTGGATCTGCTGGAAGCCTCGAATCGACGAGCCGTCGAACCCGAAACCGGCCTCGAACGAGTCCTCTGTGAGCTCGCGGGCAGGGACCGTGAAATGCTGGACCTGACCCGGCAGGTCACAGAATCGAAGATCAATGAACTCGTACCCCTCGTCCTTGACGAGGGACAAGACGTCGCCTGGCGTCTTGGTCACGGTGCCTCCTTCGGTTGTATCAGTCGTGAACAGATGCGTTGTATCTGTGGCGGATTTCTCGGCCATTGCTGAAATGTGAACACTGTGTTTCGGGTTTGATTACCGGCCGACTTTGCTCTCGGCCAACCCTCAATCCATTGCAGGTCATTGACTTTGCCCGGTCTCACAGCCGAGAGCAAACAGGCGCCGGTCGGCCGGGGCTTCCGCCTCGTCCGCCGCGGATGCCGCCACGTGGTTCGGCCTGCGTCGAGGCGCGAGCCGCTACCGTCCCGCCACGTCATGCCAGCCACCGTAGTCCTGGGTGCCCAGTGGGGTGACGAGGGAAAGGGTCGGGTTGTCGACTATTTCGCCGAGAAAGCCGACTTCGTCGTCCGTTTCCAGGGTGGCAACAACGCCGGGCACACCATCGTTGTCGGTGACCAGCGCCTGGCGCTGTCGCTGATCCCCTCCGGCATCCTCTACCCCCATTGCACCCCGGTCATCGCCTCGGGCACCGTCATCGACCCCAAGGTGCTGCTCGAGGAGATGGAGATGGTGGCGGCCCGCGGCCTCGACCCTTCCCGGGTCCGGATCTCCTCCAACGCCCATCTGATCATGCCCTATCACCGCAAGCTCGATGCGATGATCGAGCGCTACCTGGGGAAGAACCAGATCGGCACCACCAAACGTGGCATCGGCCCCGCCTACACCGACAAGTACGCACGGGTCGGGATCCGGGTGCAGGACCTCTTCGACGCCAAGATCTTCAGGGAGAAAGTGGAGGCGGCACTCGACGAGAAGAACCGGGTCCTTCCCCGGATCTACAACTCCTTACCGATGGACCCCGAGGAGATCGTGACCGAGTACCTCGGTTACGCCCAGCGCCTCGGGCCCCACGTGACCGACACCTCGCTGCTGATCTGGGAGGGACTACAAGCGGGCCAGGAGGTGCTCTTCGAAGGGGCCCAGGGAACCCTGCTCGACATCGACCACGGCACCTATCCGTTCGTCACCTCTTCCAACCCCACGGCCGGTGGAGCGGTGGTGGGATCCGGGATCGGTCCCAAGGCGATCGGAGAGGTGATCGGGGTGGCCAAGGCCTACATATCCCGGGTCGGCACCGGGCCATTCCCTACCGAGCTCCACGACGAGGTGGGTGACACCATGATCGAGCTGGGTGGTGAGTACGGGACCGTCACCGGGCGGCGGAGACGTTGTGGATGGCTCGACCTGGTGGCCCTTCGTTATGCGGCCCGGGTCAACACCTTCACCAGCCTCTTCCTGACCAAGATGGACATCCTGTCTGCCTTCGACACCATCAAGGTGGCCACCGCCTATCAGAGCGGTGGGGAGCGATACGACCACTTTCCATCCCAGCAGAGCGTGCTCTATCACTGTGAGCCGATCTACGACGTGATGCCGGGTTGGCGAGAGGACATCACCGGGGTTCGGTCCTTCAGGGACCTCCCCGGCCCAGCCCAGGACTATGTGGAGTACGTCAGCAAGGCGGTGGGAGTCCCCATCGCCTGGGTATCGGTGGGCCCGGAGCGCAGTCAACTCATCGAAGTCGCATGAGGGTGCTGCTGGTAGGTAGCGGTGGCCGGGAGCATGCCCTGGGATGGAAGCTGGCCCAATCGGCTCGGGTTGAGGAGCTGATCTCTCTCCCCGGGAATCCCGGTCTCGCCGAGTTGGGGCCAACCGTGGAAGGGATCGCGACCACAGATGTCGGCGCCATCGCCGCCATGGCCCGGATCCATGATGTGGACCTGGTGGTCATCGGCCCCGAGGCGCCGTTGGCGGCCGGGGTGGTGGATGCCGTGTCCCGGCTCGGAATTCCCGTGTTCGGCCCCACTCGGGCGGCAGCCAGGCTCGAGTCGTCGAAGGGCTTCGCCAAGGAGGTCATGCGCAAGGCCGGCGTCGCCACCGCCGCGTCTGGATCCTTCGCCAGCCCGACCGCGGCCCGTCACTACCTCGATGAGATGGACGGTCCCTTCGTAGTGAAGGCCGACGGCCTGGCCGCAGGCAAGGGTGTCCTCGTCACCGGTTCCAGAGGGGAGGCAGGCGCCTGGGTCGATCGCTGTTTCGACGGAGGCTTTGGCGACGCCGGGTCATCGGTCCTGATCGAGGATTTCTTGGATGGCCCCGAAGTCAGCGTCTTCGCGGTCTGCACTGAGCACGGCGCCCTGCCCCTGGCCCCGGCCCGCGACTACAAGCGGTTGCTCGACGGGGATGCCGGTCCCAACACCGGCGGCATGGGCTCCTTCTCACCGGTCGATGATCTACCCCCGGATCTTCTCGACCATGTGATGATCAGGGTCATCGAGCCCACCCTGGGGCAGATGGCTGAGGATGGGACTCCCTTCACCGGTTTTCTCTATGCGGGGTTGGTGCTCACCGCAGCCGGCCCCCAGGTGCTGGAGTTCAACGTGCGGCTGGGAGACCCCGAGACCCAAGCCGTGCTCCCTCGTCTTCAATCGGACCTGATCGACGTGTTGGAGGGCTCTCCCCCGGTCTGGTCGGATGGGGCAACGGTGAATGTGGTCCTGGCCGCCCCTGGTTACCCGGAGTCAGCGGTGACTGGCGACGTGATCCGTGGTCTCGGCGACCTCCCGGACGACGTTCTCGTCTTCCACGGCGGGACCCGAAGCGATGGGAAGCGCTTGGTGGTGAATGGAGGCCGGGTGCTCAACCTGGTGGGGATCGGCGACTCGATCGCCCAGGCTCGAGAGCGAGCCTATGAGGCGGTGTCGGTGGTGAATTGGCCCGGGATGCAATACCGGAGTGACATCGCCGGGGGCGCTCAGTCGTAGCTGTGCCGGAACATTAGGGCGATCCGGGGTGGCGCCGAGGCCACTTTGGGGACGGTGTGCTCCCATAGACGTTGGCAAGCCCCACCCATCACCAGGAGGTCGCCGCCGCCGAGATCGAAGGCCCGGGACTCGCCCCCGCCCATCGGCCTGATGAGGAATCGTCTCGGGCCACCCAGGGAAACCGTGGCCACGATCGAGTGGGGGAGCTCGCGGGCGATGCGATCCCCGTGCCAGGCCACCGAGTCGGCACCGATGCGGTACCAGCCGGCGCTGACCCGATCCATGCTGACCCGGTAACGATCGGAGAGGAGATCCACCATCGACTCCAATACCGGATGCGAGCCGGCATCGACGTGGCCGACGAGACGGGGCGTTCTCACCATCTTCTCGTACATCCGCACCTCGGGCTGCTGCCACTCCACGGTTTCGGTGAGGAAGTCGAACAGCCTGGCGTCACCGGCCAGCCAATCCGGGGCGAAGTCGAGCCAGCTCAGAGGGTCGAGGTCGATTCGTTGCAGACCACCGAAATCGGCGTTCGGCCGGGGATCGGTATCCCCGAATAGCGAAGGTTGGATTGCATCGATAACGAACATATGTTCGATGATAGCCGGACCTGGAGGTTGAGTCATTCGGTTACCGTCCCGGTGATGTCTCACAAGGTCGCCATCGTCATGGGCTCGGGCTCGGACCGGCCGGTCATGGAGAAAGCCGGCGCC
>DATDPT010000009.1:0-18484 GCA_035292605.1 Acidimicrobiia bacterium | reverse complement strand
GTGGTTGCCGATGGGGGATCCACGGACGACACAGTCGCCTTGCTCGAGCGTTATGCGTCACAGCATCCTCAGGTTCGGGTTCTCACCGATGCCGGACGGCGATCCCCGGGACGCAATGCAGCAATCACTGCGGCGCGACATGACCACATCGTGTGTATCGACGGAGGTTGCGTAGCGGAGCCGACATGGCTCGAGGAGATCACCAAGCCGTTGACCGCCGGCGCCGAATGGGTGGCTGGGTTCTATCGGCCCAAAGGAAAGACCTCGCTCTCGACTGCGATTGGCCTCACCATGGTTTTTGTCGAGGAGGAGGTGGTCTTTCCCGACTTCACCCCCTCTGCCCGGTCGATGGCGTTTCATCGCAGGCTGTGGACGCAGGTCGGCGGGTTTCCCGAAGACGTGCAATACGCCGAAGACACGAAGTTCGGGGAGGCACTCTGTGCCGCCGGCCATGAGGCGGTGTTCGTGCCCGCGGCCGTCGTCTTATGGCGCCCACCATCGGGGCTGGCGTCGCAGGCCAGGACGATGTTCTCCTGGGCCCGTGGCGACGGGCACCTCGGTCTGAGGTCGATCCACTATCGGCATCTGTTTCCTCGTTTTGCCGGCGCCGGATCTCTGCTCCTGCTGGGGATCTTCCTCGACCCCCGTATCTTCCTATTAGCGCCGCTTCCCCTGATCCCGATGATCTACCGGAAGAGCCGCCAGAAATACCGCCACATGGAGGGTTGGCTCAAATGGCTCTGGATCCCCATGGCCACGATCAACGGGTTGGCCTTCTCGCTGGCCGGCTATATCACCGGGTATGTAGAACGGAGAGCTGCGGGAAGGCGGTAGCTCGGGCCCACCCTGGCTCAGGGCACCGTGCGCAGGCCCGATTGATCCAGACGCTCCAGGACCGGGACGACCCGCTGCTTCCAGTTGGCCTCCTCGGAGTACGCCCGCAACCCCGCTCTCTCCTCTGGAGGCATTTCGAGAGCATCGTCGATCCCGCCGGCGAACGAGTGGGCATCTGAGGCGGTCTGCACAGCAGGGTGACGGGCACACGCCGGGAGCGGTGTGGCCACTACCGGAACCCCACTGGCGAGATACTCGTACATCTTGAGCGGGGTGACTGCGTCCGTCATCTCATCGATGACGAAAGGCAGGATCCCGACCCTGAAGCCACGCACGAATTCGGCTATACGGTCCGAGGGCTGGGCCGGTAAGACGTGGACGTTGGGCAGAGCCGCCAGCTCGGCGGCCTCCCGTTTGACCAATGGGTCCACGGGACCGACGAACACGAACTGGAGCGCGGGCCGAAGTCGGATGACGGCATCCAGGAGCTCGAAATCGATCCAGGAGGCGAGAGCGCCATGGAAGCCAACGACTGGGCCGTCGGCCAGGGACCGGGCAACGGGCCCGGTCATGGTGAACCGATCCAGGTCGACCCCGTTCTCGACCAGAACCAGATCCTCGCGCTCGGCCCGATGACGCTCGAGAAGGACGGGGCTGGAGGCGATGACCACATCGGCCTCCTCCACCAGCGGACGATGATGATGTCTGACCGTGCGCTCGGCGGGCATCCCTTGCTCATTCGGCTCATAGATGGCCAGATCGTCGAGGAGGTCATAGATGACGACACGGTCCTCATAGCGATCGATGAGCGTCTGCGTGGGAGCGAAATGGGTGTAGAGGATGACACCTGACCGCGGCGTGGCCTTGAGCCACCGAACCAGATGGATGTGATCGGCCAGTGTCTGATCGGTGCGCAGTCGGGGATCGACGAACCACACCTCGTGCCCCGCAGCGGCCATGGCCTCGAGAAGGTACTGCGGACGCTGTTTCATCACCTCCCACTGCAACCAGGTGGGGAGATACACCACCGGACGCAGCGATCCCCGGCTCGGCGCAGGGCCCGACGGGTGCCCATAGAGGCGGTCCCTGAGCTGCGCGGCGCCGGGAATCCGCTTGAGCAGGTTTCTGGCCCCCGCCGGCAGTCGGGCCAGGAGACGATGTAGCAAGGTCAGCCCCTCAGTCGGTCTCCGACGGTAGAAGATCGGTGTCACCCGGTACGGTCTCGACACCTGACTGGGGCGTGAACACGGAGAAGAACCCATTGCGCCCGACCACCGGGAGGAGATCGCGATCGGCCAGACCGAACGGGATGACGTGATCGGCGACGCCCTGGGTGTTGGAGAGCCGGAGGTACCAGTTCCCGTCCGAGGGCCGAAAGATGGCCGGGGTGTCGACGCCGTCTCCCTCCCAGTCCCCGGCGACCAGAAAGTCACCGGGATCCCCGAAGAAGAACTGGTTGTCGGCGATGCCGGTGCTCAGGCTGAAACGGAAGTAGACCCGTCCCGTCGACTCACGATGGAGTCCCACTTCGTCGATCCCATTGCCGTCGAAGTCACCGACGAAAGGCTTGTCTCCCGGGTTGCCGAACAGGAAAGAGAAGTCTGCCGCGCCGAGCCCGGCGTCGCCTGAGCCGAGACGGTTGATCACATAGAAGCGTTGCTCGGCGGGCCGGTAGATCGAGACCGTATCGCACCCGTCCTCGTCGAAGTCGCCGGGGATGGGGATGTCGCTGGGGTTGCCGAAGAAGAACTTGATGTCGGCCACACCCTGGGTGTTGGAGTTGCGGAGATACACAAAGCCGTCGGAGCGGCGATAAAGCCCCGGGGTGTCCACCCCGTCGCAGTCCCAGTCCCCCATGAATGGGCTGTCGCTCGGATTGCCGTAGTAGAAGCTGGACTCGAACGGGGCCCACGCCACCTCATGGGCCATACGCCATGAGCCACCCTCGTCGACATATCCGATCTGGTCGCACTCCCCCGCACACACCGGCCCAGCGTCGAAAGTGTTGGGCCCGGGCGGGGTGAACCAGACCCCCAGGTCGTCGATAGCCCGGTCGGGGACACCGCCCAGCCACACCGAGACCCGTCCCCCCGCCACCACGTAGAGATCGACCCGGCCGTCTCCGTCGTAGTCACCGGGAAGGACCTTGGCACCGGAGGGCACCGACATCGAGGTGTTGGTCGTTTGTGGGGTGCCCCCATACCCACCCGACCAGAAGACGACATCGACCCGAGCCGAGTTGCCGGCGCCCACCAGCCAGATATCGGTGCTCCCGTCGACGTCGCGATCGGCGAGCACTATTTGTGAGCTTCCCACCGGGATGGAGAGGTTGGAAGTGTGGATCAGCTGTTGATACCCCGACGCCGAGGAGTAGACCTCAACAGTGCCCGTGTTGCGCCTGATCACATAGAGGTCGGGAACCCAGTCGGCGGTGTCGAAAACGGCGAGCCCGAGCTCGGCATCAGCCGACCAGGCGGCCCCGGTCGTGACTTGTTTCCCAATGCTGCGGAACCGTGACGAGTCGAGGTAGACGTCGGCGGTGATGGTGGGGCCGCCGGTGCTGAACCGCCACAGATCGGCACGACCGTCCCCGTTGGCGTCGGCCAGCAGCGGGATGCCACCGGTGGGAGCCCCAGTGGTCCATCTCACCCCGAGGACCCCGAAGCGGGCGCCGGCGCCGGCCACCTGCATCTGCCAGTGCCCGTTGACCGGGACCAGACCGTAGAGGTCGTCGCCTCCGTCCCGACGCTTGCCTGACATGGCGTAGAGATCCGCCCCGGCCACGGCCGCGGGGGCATCGAGGGCAACAGTGGTGAAGTCGGCCGATGCGGTGAGGGGGGCATACGGTGTGATCCGGGTCATCAGACCGGCCACCGCCGCCGGGCCCCTCCATGCGTAGTGCATGCTGTCCTTGCTGAACCGCCAGGAGCCACCCCAACAGAACCCGGCAGCCGTCCACGCCTGCCGATAGACGGGTGGCATGTCGGTGATCAGCACCCCATTGGTGACCGGATTCTGCGGAGGGTTGATGTCGATGGCGTTACCCACGGCGTGATGTGACATCTGGTTGCTCGCCGCGATGTTCCGCCAGTTGAAGGCAGCGCCGGTCCTGACCGTGTAGCCGGCACCGGAGGCGTTGATGTTCTGAGCGGCACTCTGGAAAGCGGCGAGAGCTCTGCTGTGCACCCGGAAGAGCCGTCCCGATGGCTCGACCCAGTCCACCATCGAGGATGACACCTGACTCCTCGATCGCCCGAAGAAGTCGGCGAACGGACCGTAGATCCGGTCGCCGATGGTAAAGGTCGGGCTCTGCGGACCGGCCATCCCGTAGACCCCACAGGTACCGGACTCGGTGAAGTTGGGGGTTGCGTCGCCAGCGGTCGAGGAGGCGGCAAAGACCGGCACCGGTGTGGCCAGGATGACGACAAGGGCCACGGTAGCTGCGAACCTCACCACGCTCCGTGGCCTCAACTCACTCGCCCACATCAGCGAGACCCTATCCATCTATTTGAAGTAAGCCCAGGATCTCGTTGACCATCGGCGCCAGCTCGTGCCGGAAGAGATGCGAGCCAAGGGCCACGTAGAGACAGAAGGCGCGCCCTCCGACGCTGAAGAAATACTGGGCGCCCGACTGTCCGGGCAGGGGACGTTGCATGGCGTTGGGGTCGAAGTCCCCGGCGGAGACGATGGGCACCCCCTGCGCCGAGAAGAGGGCAGACCCGACCGACTCGGGTCCGTACTCGAACAAGACCACCAGCAGGTCGTCCGATCTCATCAGCTCGACCGCGCCCGAGCCGAAGTCGCCTCGCTCCGAAGGCAGCGGGAAATTGGCCATGTGCAGCACCGGCCGGCTGTGGTCGCCCGGGCCCGACTGCGCAGTGATCCCCGACGAGCGACGATAGATCTCGCCGTCCCATCCTGGCGGGACCTCGACCTCGATCCCTTCAGACCGCATCCTCATCGCTCACCTCGAATCACGGCTGCGACCGGGCCCGCGATCGAAACGACTTCCGGTGTCATCCGCTCATTCGCTGATCGGAGGGCCGTCGGGATAGAGGCTGGGATGACCGGGGCCGATCCCGGCCCTGCGCAGCTCGGCGTCGGCCCGGAGCTCCCCATCCGGCATACGAGCCGTCCGGGTGACGGAGGCATCGGCAAGCGCCTGACCAAGCAGCGACCGGACCTGTTCCCAGGAGGTAGCCGAGCCCTCCCCGACGATGGCGCCCTCCGACCCGTCGACCAGAACGAAATACGGGGAGACCGGCACCCCGTAGGTGTCCCACGCCTCGCTCGACTGGACCAGGGTGACGCCGGCCGGCGCCAGCTGGGCGAGACGAGACGGGCTCTCGGCCTCCGCCCCCTTGGTCACCACCACCAGCCGGGCGCCACCGACTGTGATCGGCCGGCCGTTGTCCTGCAGCCCCTCCCAAAGCCCGATGCAAGCCGAGCATCCGGTAGAGAGGAACGCCAAGAGGGTCTGGCCTTCGTGACCGATCACACCGACCTGCATCGCCGAGCCCTGGAGCGACTGTCCCATGATGTCCTCTGCGCTGCCCGAAGTGAGACGAGGCATGGGACGGGGGGGCCCGGTCACCGATCCGGCATGGTCGGAGATGCCCAACTGATGGAGGCTGCGAGTGATCTCGGCGTTGCTTCGAAGAAGACCGACCACGAGCAGGCCGAGGAGCAGGATCGCCAAGCCTTCGATAACGAGAATCGCAGTCATCATCAGATGAATATGTCGTGGGGTCCGGTGGAGTTTTCGTTTCGAAGGTACCACCCACGATTGCGATAGGCACCCGGGCCGTCAACTCCGTCGCCATCCCAGTCCCCCACCAGCGGCCGATCACCCGGGTTACCGAAGGTGTACGAGAAGTCGGCTGTGCCGAGCCCCCCATTGTTGGCCCCGAGACGGTTGATGATGTAGAAACGCTGCTCGGAGGGCCGGTACAGAGAGACCGTGTCTTTCCCGCTCCCGTCGAAGTCGCCGGCGAGCGGCAGGTCGCCGGGGTTGCCGAAAAAGAACCTGGTATCGGCGATCCCCTGGCTAAGGGAGTTGCGCAGGTATGCGAACCCGTCGGAGCGTCGGTAGAGACCGGGCTTGTCGCTCCCGTCGCCGGTCCAATCTCCGGCAAACGGCGAGTCTCCCGGGTTCCCGAACCAAAACGACCGGTCGGCGGAACCGGTGCTGTTGGAATCTCGGAGGAACCATTGCCCGTCGCGCACTACGCCGGGCGTGTCCACGCCGTCTCCGTTCCAGTCCCCCACCACCGGCAGGTCACCCGACGACCCGAAATCGAAGACTATGTCGGGGCCTCCATCCGCCCTTTTCAGATACCAGCGGCCGCTGGCGAACACCCCCGGCGTATCCCGGCCGCTTCCGGTCCAGTCGCCCACCACCGGAGCACCGGCGGGCCACGGTCCCACCTGATTGAGACAAGGGGCGTTGTGAAATCTCGTGTTGTTGTCGGTGGCCGACGTGGTGGTGCAGCTCGAGTCCCAGACCCACGGAGGGGTGCAGGTCACCACCCGACAGGCGATCGGCCCGACACATGCGACGTTCTGGTTGCACTGCCCATAGCGGAAGTGAGTGCAGTTTGCTTTGCGCAGACCACAGTCCCCGTTGGCGCATCCGCACCAGAAGGTGTGGGGGTTCTGGCAGCTGCCGCTGCACACCCCGGAGCCGCCGCAACCGCACGACCCACAGTCGACGAGGTTGCAGTCGAGGTAGTAGCGGGGCTGCGGGCCGGCCGCGGCGTCACAGACCCCGGAACCATCGGCCTTCCACCACCCAGCGGGGACCGTTCCGGCGGGACAGGCGTTCACGCCATAGATCGAGCAGCAGAACTCGGTGTAGCCGTCGCAGCAGGTCGAGCCGCAGTCGCAGCTCTGACCGGAGCAGGAGCAGATGGCGGCGTATGCGGTCCCCGGGCGGAGGAGGTATGTGACCGGGGCCACGCTCAGGGCGGTGGCGGCCAATGTGAAACGTCTGAGAAACCCCCTTCGGGAGACCGGCCGATCCACCAACTCGGCGGCCCTTTGCACCAACACTCGACTCATACAGGAGAAGTCTTGCGACGAGGACTCGGGACTCTCACCACGCTATCCACCGGCTGTCTCTCTTGGGGCAGGACCGCGATCAGGGCATAAAAGAGATAGACGGTCACACCGACGAAGACGACGAATGGCAACGCTGCGTCCCAAGACGCGCTGCCTATGCCCCCCCAAGGGCCGATAGGAAACATGGCACAGGCGATGAGGAAGACAGTGGCGACCAGGTTGAAGACCAGGTGCAAGCCGGTCGGAGGTGTGTCCGAGGTGCCGAGGCACCCACAACTCGATATCGGCAGCCGGTGTCGGAGGGCATAACCGACGAACCAGGCGAAGCCGCCGAAGAACATCGCCCCAGCAGCAGCAACAACCGAGGAACCCAGGGCCATACCGATCACACCGACCCCCAACTCGGCGACACCGAGAGCGCGAACGGTCAGCACCGAGCTGGGCAGCCGAGCCGCCCGGAGAGCGCCGGCGGTCGGTCCTGGGCTCAGAAGCTTGAAGATCCCTGCGATGGCCAGTAGCCCAAAAAGAGCGAGAGCAGGACCGGCGTGGACTGGCATGGGGCGGGCATGCTACCTCCATCACTCGATCTCCTTGGGACCCGACCCAGTGTGGCGCCGGAAGGCCAAACGCTCAGAATGAGATCACCCTGTCGCTTACGAGAGACGCCCGGAACACCCTCAAACCAGTCATCGGGCCGATCAGGCCACGACGACCAACCCCCGATTCGCATGGTTCAAGACGTCGGCCCCGCGGTCGGTGCAAACCACTATGTCTTCGATCCGCACCCCGAACCGCCCGGGAAGATAGATCCCCGGCTCCACCGAGAATGCCATTCCAGGCTGCAAGGCAAGGTCGTTCCCCTCAACCATGTACGGATGTTCGTGAACCTCGAGACCGATTCCATGGCCGGTCCGATGAATGAAATACCGGCCATATCCCGCACCTGCAATCACGCTGCGCGCCCAGCGGTCCACCTCTTGGCAGGGAACACCCGGGCCCACCACCGACCGGCTGACGCGACTGGCCTCTTCGACCAGAGCATGAACCTCAACCTCCTCAGAGCCCGGCGCTCCAATCGAGAAGGTCCGGGTCACGTCCGAGAAGTACCCACCCACACGGCCGCCAAAATCGCAGACAACCAGGTCGCCCTCTCGCATCATCCTCAACCCCGGTTCATGGTGGGGGGAGGCACTGTTGGGGCCGGAACCAATGATCGTGAAAGATGAGACCTCATGGCCCTCTTCCAGGGTCAACAGGGCGAAGTCGCGAGCCACCTGTCTCTCGGATCTCCCCGCAAACCGGACCTCGGTCGCGGCTCTCGACAACACACGGTCCACACTCTGGGCTGCGGCCCTGAGGGTCGCGATCTCTTCGGGGTCCTTTCGGACACGGAGGTTCTTGGTCAATGCCGATGCGATACCCCATTCGACGTTGGGCAGTTCCCTCTGAAGAGCAACGAGAAATGCCGACCAGGTGTGGTCACCCACGGCCACCCGTCGAGGATGACCAGCCGCCCGTGTGACAAACCCGATTGGATCGTCGGTGTCGCTCCACGCCACCATCTCAAAAGGACCGGGCCCGACTCGGGGAGCTTCAAGCTGGGGGACGAGCAACATCGGGTTCCCTTTTTGACTCACAATCAGCATCGTCAGCCGTTCAGAGGCGACCGCCTCATAGCCGGTGAAATAAGCGAGGTCGGATCCGGCCGAAAGCATGACCACATCGATCCCTGACTCGGACATCAATTGGCGAAGCCGTCCGATTCGTCCGGCGTGGTCGAAACGACGCGCAGGGGCAGACGTGGTCTTGGTCTCCAGCACAGCCCGCAGACGTTAACGAACGAGCGGTCTTTGCCTGCGTCACCAGAATCGGGTTCAACGCTCCTGTGCTAGAGATCGACCCGCAGATAGAGATCGGCGTTGTCTCCGGCACCCAATCCGACACCGGGATCGATTGTCACCCAAGTGGCGTCTCCGACCCTTTGCAGGGAGGCTGAGTACTCGACACCCTGGGCCCTGGCCACCACCAGGTCAACCAACGCCAGAGCCTCGGCCACGTGACCGGGCAGCTTCACCCTCAACTCCTCCCCCAGCTCCTCGACACGGGCCAGGAAGGCGGTCCGGAACAACTCCAGGGATCTGCCGGCAAGGGGGGCTACTTCGGCGTCAGGGTCCAATGTCTCCTGGTCGCCACGACGCAACGCCTCGCAGAGCCAGCCCTCGACCTGCTGGTCGATGTCATCGGGCCGGTTGAGCCTCACCGAGTGGCCCCAACTGGTCGGGCCGAAAAGGAACAGCTTTCTGATCCTGGGATCGTCGATGACCGTCGGAGAGATCAGCGAAAGATCCACCCAGCGCTCGGCCACCGATACTCCGGCAAAGGTCATCCGGGTGATGAATGCGATCCTCGTCTTCTGGGCGTGGATCCTGAACTCTCCGCATCTCTCCAGGGCCTCCACAACCGCCTCATAGATCGAGATCGCGAGGTCGCTCCTCCCGGAGAGGTGCTCTGCGGCACTCAGGTCGAGACAGGAGTGGCTCTGGTTGAGATTGGCGAAAGATCGCCCGCAACGGGGACAAGTCCACATGGGCCGGGTCGGGCCCACCATGGCTAGCCGGCTGTGCTCCCGATCGTCACCGGGACCGCCTCCCGGCTCTCCCGTGCGTGATAGCTGGAACGGACCAGGGGTCCCGACTCGACGTGGGGAATGCCACGACCCTCGCCGAAGGCCTTGTACTCCGCGAACTCGTCGGGGTGCACATAGCGATGGATCGGCCGGTGTCGCTTCGTCGGGCGCAGGTACTGCCCGACGGTGATGATGTCGATGCCGACCGCCCTCATATCGGCCAGCGTGGCAAGCACCTCCTCCCGGGTCTCCCCCATGCCCACGATCAAACCCGACTTGACCAAACCTCCCGAGTTCATCTGCTTGGCGCGCCAGAGCAGGGCCAGAGATCTCCCGTAGTTGGCCGAGGTCCTGATGTCCCTCTGCAGTCTGAGGACGGTCTCGGTGTTGTGGTTGAGCACCTCGGGAACGGCATCCATGACGGTCTGCAACGCGTCCCGGTCACCTTTGAAATCCGGGATGAGGACTTCGATCTCCGTGGCCGGCGATTTTCGGCGGGTCTCAGTGATGGTGTGGGCGAAGATGCTCGAGCCCCCATCGTCGAGATCGTCCCGGTTCACCGACGTGATGACCGCATGCTTGAGGCCCATCTTCCGGATCGCCTCCGCTGCCCGATACGGCTCCAGCACATCGAATTCGGTCGGCTTTCCTGTGGTGACATTGCAGAACGAGCACGCCCTGGTGCATTTGTCGCCAAGGATCATCAGCGTTGCGGTGCCCATCCCCCAACACTCATAGATGTTCGGGCAGTTGGCCTCCTCACAAACGGTGTTGAGCTCGAGGCCCCGCATCAGCTTCTTCAACTGGAGGTACTCGCCGTCCATCCGTGCGGTCACCCGCATCCAGTTCGGGCGCTCCGGTTCGCCCGGCAGCCGGCCATTGATCGAGACGGGCTCCCGGCCCCGATTCGCCGGGCTGAAGGTGCCACTGGCCAGCAGCCGGTCCACCTCGTACTCATTGCTTCGGCCCTGGCCCCGCACGAACGCCGCATACTGGCTTTCTGGCTCGGCCTGCCCGAAAACTTCGGCGAACACGGGGATCAGTGCGTCAACCGCCTCCTCGAGGGTCACCTTGCGGCCAACCAAATCCGAGACCGTGGTCACCTCGCGGTCGCTGATCCCGCACGGGTTCATCATCCCGAAGAAGCTCATGTCAGGGTGGAGGTTGAGGGCGAAACCGTGCATCGTCACCCGCCTTGCCACCTTGACCCCGATCGCCGCCACCTTGCCCTTGGCGGTCCAGACCCCGGTGAAGCCCGGCTCCGCCCAGCTCTCGACCCCGAACCCGGCGAGGGTGCGGATCAGGGTCTCTTCGAGACGGCGAACATAAGGGACGATCTGCTTCGGGTCGTCCAGTGAAATGATGGGATACCCGACGAGTTGACCCGGCCCGTGGAAGGTGATGTCACCACCGCGATCCACGTGATGGATCTCGGCACCCGCCGCGGCGACCGCGGCCTGTTCTGCCAAGAGGTTGGTGATCGAGCCATTGCGCCCGATCGTGAACACCGGTGGGTGCTCCAGCAACAACAAGTAATCGTCAGGAGTCCGACCGAGCACCTTTCCCTCGTGGAAGGCGCGCTGCAGGTCCCAGGCCTCGGTGTAGGGAAGCCGCCCTAGCCAGCGAACACGGAGCAGGTGCTCCTTCCCGTTCTGGCGGTACTCCTTCCCGTTCTGGCGCGGAGATATCGCCCTTGAGGGCGATATCTCCGCGCCAGAACGAAGGTCGCGGTCGGGGTCGAGGGAGGGGGGCACACCCTCGTGCGATCCGCTCACGCCAACTCCTGCTCCCAGTCCCATGTCTCCAGGTTCTGCTTGATCCGCTGCAGGAAGAGCACTGCCGTCGAGCCGTCGAAGGCCCGGTGGTCCCAGGAAAGGCCCAGATACCCGATGTGGCGTATGGCGATCATGTCCTGACCGTCGGGTGTGGTGATGACAGCCGCTCGTTTCGAGACCGTATCGGTAGAGAGAATGGCCACGTTTGGGACGTTGATGATCGGTGCCGACATGAACGACCCGAAGGGGCCGGGGTTGGTGATGGTAAAGGTGGAACCGGTCAGGTCGTCCACACCCAGCGTTCCCTCACGAGCCCGGTCGGCCAATTCGCGGATGGATCTGGCGATTCCGACCAGTCGAAGACCGTCGGCATTGCGAACCCGCGCCACCACCAGGCCACTCTGATTGAGATCGATGGCGATCCCCAGATCTACCTTCCTGTGCAGGACCGACTTCTTCTCCTCGAGGTAGAAGGAGCTGTTCACGATCGGGAAGGCCTTCAGGGCGTCGATGGTCGCCCTCGAGATGAAGGGGAGGTAGGTCAACGAAAACCCCTCGTCCTCCTTGAACTGGTCTTTGTGTGCCTGGCGGACCCGCTCCACCCGCTCGTAGTCGACCTCCACGGAAGTCCAGACATGGGCTGCCGTCTGCTTGGCGCGGATCAAGTTCTCCGCGGTCCGCACCCGGAGGCGATCCAGACCGACCTCCTCCGAGCCCTCGCTGGCCGCCACCGGGATCGGTGTGGCCGCCGTCTCCGGTGCTGGCACTACCGGCTCACTCGGCGGCGTGGCTGCAACAGGCTGTGGTTCGACAACCGGCGCCATCTCTGTTGGGGCGGTCACCGCCCCTGCAGTGGCGAGATAGCTCTCCACGTCTTTGCGGGTGATCCGTCCCCCCTGCCCTGTGCCGGAGAGCCGGGAAACATCGATCTCGTTCTCACGGATCAGCTTGCGCACCACAGGTGACAGCAGATTCGGTTGCTTCTCGGTCTCATCGGGCTCGGCGAAGAAGGCATCGACTTCCTCCGCCGTCAGCTCCTGTTTTGCCTCCTGGACCGGAGCGGTCTCCCTGCCGGGGGCGGGCGTGGGTGGCGCCGGGGGTGCCGGGGCCGGCTCGGGCGCTATCTCGTCAGGCTGCCCCCCTCCCCCCTCCGGGGTACTCGCCCCAACGTTGCTGTCGCTCCTGGGGGGAGAGACATCGCCGGCCTCTCCGATCACGACCAGTGGTGTCCCCACCCCGACGGTGTCACCCTCGGCCACGAGGATCTCGAGCACGGTCCCGGACGCTGGTGACGGGACTTCGGTATCCACCTTGTCGGTCGATATCTCGACGAGGACTTCGTCTTCGACGATCGGGTCGCCGACCTTCTTCGCCCACCGCAGAATGGTTCCTTCGGTGACCGTCTCCCCCAACTGGGGCATCGTTACGGTTGTGGGCAAGAGTGGCTCCTCTCAGTGAAGACTGCGACCGGCAGCGGACATCAGTGTCTCACCGACCGCTTCGGACAAGGTCGGGTGGGAGTGGATGAAGGCCGCTGCCTCCTCGGGCAAAGCCTCCCAACCCACGGCGTACATCAACTCATGTATCAATTCTCCAGCCTGCGGGCCGATGACCGTGGCTCCCACGATTGGTCCTCCCTTGACCGAGACCACCTTGGCGAAACCCTGGTTGTCACCGATGATGATGGCCCGGCCGATGCCATTGAAGCTGTGTTTGGAGGATGCGACGTCCAGGCCTTGCTCGATGGCATCTGCCTCGCTGAGACCCACCTCCGCCACCTCGGGATGGGTGTAGGTCACCCGCGGGATCGCCTGGTAGTTGACTGGCTGGCCTGTGCCCGTGGCGATATGGGTCACGGCCGCGATCCCTTCGGCGAAACCGACGTGAGCGAGCTGCGCAGTGCCGGCAACCACATCGCCGACGGCGTAGAGACCGGGCTGATCGGTCTCCATTGTTGCCGGGTTGACCTTCACGAAACCGCCATCGAGTACCGCCGAGGTGGTTTGGAGGCCAATACGTTCGACGTTGGCGCCCCGTCCAACCGAGACCAGGACGACGTCGACCTCGACCGACTCGTCGCCGAAGGGCACCTTCACCGATTGTCCCACCACCGGTGCCTCGACGGAGACACCTATGTGGAACTTCACTCCTCGTTTCTGCAGCTCCCGCTGCAATTGGCGAGCGGCTTCGGTGTCGGACCCCGGGAGAATCTGGTCCATTACCTCGAAGACGTGCACCTCGGTCCCGACGTCGACGAGGAACGATGCGAACTCGCATCCGATCACCCCACCACCGATGATCGCCACCGACCCGGGACGTTCCGCCCAGTCCAGGGCATGATCCGAGGTCACGATCTTCTTGCCGTCGATCTCATAACCGGGGATGGTGCGAGCGTGGGAGCCGGTGGCCAGGATCACGGCACGACCCTCGAGAACCCTCGTCTCTCCGCTGCCGATCACCTCGACCTGGCCCGACCCGGCCAGCTTGCCGACGCCGGTGATCACCTCGACACCCCTCTGTTTGAGCAGACCGATGAGACCGCGGACCAGGCCTTCGACTGTCTGGTTCTTTCGGGCGAGGGCGGCGGTCCAATCGAGGCTCGGCTGTTCGGTGATCACCCCGAATTCGGCAGCGTGGGCAACGGTGTTGAATACATCGGCGACGTGAAGCCACTGTTTGGCCGGTATACAGCCCCGGAGCAAACAGGTGCCCCCCGGACGGTCCTGCTCGACCAGGGCGACCGACAGCCCGAAGTTGTGGGCGTAGAGGGCGGAGGCGTATCCCCCTGGACCGCCGCCGACTATGACGATGTCGTACAACACTGACCTTTCGGTGGGACTGTCAGCCCGAGCCTAGTTGTGCCAGGGGTTACCCTCCCCAGCCGAATGCCAACCCGCTGGCTCCTGATCGCTTCCGCGGTGCTCGCCTTCGTGATCATCGTGGCCGCTGCGATCTGGTTCTTTGTCGTGTTGCGATGAGCGACAAGATCGGACTGTCGACCTCGGACGGCCAGACCCTGGAGGCTCGCTGGGATCACGCCTCCGACCCGATCGGCGTGACCGTCTTCTGTCACCCGCACCCCATGGACGGCGGGTCGATGAACGCGCCCCTCATGATCGGAGTCACCCTCCGCCTGGTGGAGCGGGGTTTTTCGGTGCTCCGATTCAACTTCAGGGGCACCGGATCGAGCACTGGCAGCCACGACCGCGGAAGTGCTGAGATGTTCGACGTGGCCGCCGCCGTCGAAGTGGCCCGTGGGACCGGTCTGGCGCTGGGCATTGCCGGCTGGTCGTTTGGCGCCGCGGTCGCCATGGGCTGGCTCGCGTCGCAGACTGATCCGCCCCCTTATGCCGGGATTGCCCCTCCGCCTGAAGAGTTGCCCGACACCGTTCCCCCTGGACCCAAGCGGATCATCGTCGGGACCCGAGACCAGGTGGTCGACATCCAGGCACTATTGGGCTATGCGGAACGCCAGTCGATCGATGTCGTACTCACCCCGGGCGACCACTTCTTCCACGGTCGAGGAAAAAAGATCGGGGATTTGGTGGCTCAGGGCCTGACCGGTTGACCGGTCGACTCCGAATCGATCTCAGTGCGAGTCGACACCGGGCTGTAGCCCCGATTGGCCGCTTCCTCGGGGGTATCGGGGGCAAAGGCCTGCAACCGATTCCGCCTGAGGAGGTCCATGCCATCAACCAGAGCCTTCAGCTCCTCGTACTGTTGCTCGTCGTCGCAGTCGTAGAACGACATCGAGTCCCGGGCCCCTATATACCGGTAGTGCTCGAAGCGACCGAGACGACTCATTCCTCCTCCGTCTGCACCGAGTCTCCCTCGTCCCCGGGGGCGGCCTCGGCAACGGCCTCCTCGGGCGCGGGCGGGACACCTCTTCCGGTTTGCACCTCGGTGCCGCAGTTGGGACAGGTAGCGACTGCGATGTCACCGACTATGAAGGTGAATGCGCACTCCGGGCAGTTGATCCGCGGAGACGGTCGTTCGGGAGTGGGTGGAGCGGTCGTTGCTGAGGACCCAGGGGCACCCGGCGCCGCGGGGTAGGCGCCGGCTGAGGCCGGCCCAGTCGCGGTCTGATTGCGCACGACGTTCACCGAGCCACAAGCGGGGCAAGAAAACCTGCCGGCGCCTGCAACCTCGAACTGGGTCCGGCATGCGCCACAACGGACAATCATTCCTCTTCCTCTCCTTCGAATTCGACCGCTTCACCCACGGCACCGATCCGAAACAGATAGTCGGCTTCCAGGCGAAGCACGTTCTCAACGTCCTCCCGAGCGTAGGACACGCCGTGTTTAGTCGCGATCTGATCGGTGATGTACTCGATGGACCCCTCATGCCCGCCGGCGACGGTCTCAACCGGATTGGATCGGTCGTCCTGCGCCAGACCCTGGAGATAGAACACCTCCCATTCCAGGATCCTCCGAATGTCGGCGCGTGACAGATGAGGGTCACCGTCTGCCCGGAGACCGGACTCCACGTGTGTCACCGCATCCTCCACCACATATGTGAGGGGCTCATAGCTGGGACGACGTCGCGCTTCCTGCCACACCACCAGCGCCACGACGACCAGGAAGATGCCAACCAGGACGGCTACAAACGCGAAAACCGCGGGACCGGACATGCGAAAGAAGGTATCAGGCGTCCGGCCTCAACTGCCTATTGCCGTCTAGAAGGCGGCAATAGGCACCCTCATCAACGAGCCGTCCTCGGAAGTGGCCGTCTCGCGCCGGGCCGCGACCCGAGGTGCGGTCAACCGGAGAAACCACCGCGCTGACTCCACCTTGCCGGCGTAGAAGGGGTCTTCGTCGATCTTGGTGATGGCGATCTCGGCCTGACGCAACAGCTGCCAAGCGATGATCACCTCGGCGAGAGACTCGAGCAGTGAGTTGGTGTGGAGACCGACTTTGTAGATCTCGGTGGCCTCCCCGGTGAACGATGCCATCAGATTCTCGACCATGGACCCGAGTTGGGTCTGGGCCCCGTCAAGCATCGCCCCCAGTCGCTCCCGCTCGCTGGCAAGCGGGTCTTCGCCGATCCCGCCTTTGACGAACTCGGTGACCTCCGAAGCCAGAGCCGCCAAGGTGGTGCCCTGGTCCCTGGCGATCTTCCGGAAGAAGAGGTCAAGCGCCTGGATCCCGGTGGTCCCCTCGTAGATGGTGTCGATCTTGGTGTCGCGGATGTATTGCTCCAGCGGGTAGTCCTGGGTGAACCCGGATCCACCAAGCACCTGGAGGGCATCGGCCAACTCGTGGTAGGCGGTCTCGGAGGCGTATCCCTTCACCAGCGGCAGCAAGAAGTCAGAGCGCCGCTCCCAGTGGTCGTCATCGGGATGAAGCCGGGCCTGGTCTTGGACCCAGGCGGTGTACATGACCAGGGCGCGCAGCCCTTCCGAATACGCCTTGAGCGTCATCAGCATCCGGCGCACGTCAGGATGTTCGATGATGGCGACCCTGGGCGCCGTCTTGTCGCCGGCCTTGGTGAGATCCGCGCCCTGCCGCCGCTCCTTGGCATACTCGAGGGCATTGAGATAGCCGGTGCTCAGCGTCCCCATCGCCTTGGTGCCGATCATCATCCGCGCCCCCTCGATGACCCGGAACATCTGTCGAATGCCCTCGTGGACATTCCCCACCAGAGTCCCGATCGCGGGCCGATCGGCCCCGAAGGTCATCTCGCACGTGGTCGATCCCTTGAGACCCATCTTCTTCTCGAGGTTGGTGGCGACGACCCCGTTCCGCTCCCCGAGACTCCCGTCCGGGTTGACCAGGAACTTGGGCACGGCAAAGAGGGAGAGGCCCTTGGTCCCGGCGACGGCGCCCTCCGGTCGGGCCAGGACGAGGTGAATGATGTTCTCGGTGGCGTCGTGCTCGCCTCCGGTGATGAACCTCTTCACCCCCTCGAGGTACCACGTGCCGTCACCCATGTCGATGGCCTTGGTGGTGCTTGCGCCCACATCGGAGCCCGCGTCGGGCTCGGTGAGGATCATGCTCCCTGACCACTGCCGCTCCATCCAGAACCGTGCCAGCGACCTCTGCTCCTCTGTTCCCTCCTCGAAGAGGACCTTGGCGAACAGTGCCCCTCCCGCGTACCAAGCGACCGCGGTGTTGGCAGCGAGCAGCATCTCCTGGGTTGCCCACAGCAAACTGGGAGGAACGGGCATTCCACCCAATCCCGCTGGAGCGCCGAGGCGGTCCCAGCCTCCTTCTTTGTAAGCCCGTACCCCGGCCTTCACCGAGTCGGGCAGGACGACATTGCCGTCCCGCAACTCGAGGGGGATGCGGTCCTGATCGACATAAGAAGCCGCGAAGTCCTCACGGGCGAGACGCTCGATTTCCTGGAGAACGTCGCGGGCGGTGTCGGCATCGAGGTCGGACCATTCGCCCGCCCCGAGATAGTCCTGGATATGCAGGACCTCGAAGAGATTGAACTCGATGTCGCGGAGGTTCGACCTGTAATGACTCACGGACCACCTTCTCCACTATTTGAGTGTTAACTCTAATTTGTGTGAACGCTCAATGTAATGGGAATTGGCTACCGTTTCGGCGATGCGCTACAAGGCCGGTCTCGAGACCAAGGATCGGATCCTGGACGCCACCAGATCATTGATCGCAGGCAAGGGTCTCGAGGGGACCACGATCAAGGCAATCTGCGACCAGGCCGGCGTCCTCCCCGGCAGCTTCTACAACCTGTTTGCCTCCAAGGAACAGGCAATTCTCACCGTCGTGCGCGAGGCAATCGATGCCGTCGACCCCGACCCCGAGGGTCAGGGCACCGACACCCTCGACGAACTGGTCCTCGCCTACGAGCGTTTCCTGGAAGAGCAACCTGCCCTCGCCAGGGTCTACATCCGGATCGCGGTCTCGGGCGCAGCCACCAATCCCGAGTTGAGTGGCCGTCTCTTGAGGCATCACGAGGGACGGGTGCGTCGTTTCGCATCAGCCATCCAGCGCCAGGCTTCGGAGATGGCCGAGGAGCATGCCACCCGGCGCGCCGAGACCCTGGTTCTTGCCCTCAACGGCATCGCCCTCCACCGAGTCCTGGACCCGAATTTCGACGTCGCCGCTCACGCCCGCGCCCTGCTCGAGGACGCTGCCGCTGTCGGCTGAGGCTCCCCTCCGTTCTGGCGCGGAGATATCGACCTATGGGTCGATATCTCCGCGCGAAAAACGACAGACACACCCCT
>DATDPT010000008.1:0-4267 GCA_035292605.1 Acidimicrobiia bacterium | reverse complement strand
CCCGGCGTCGCCGCCCAGGGTCTCGTTGTGACCGGGGAGCACGGATTGGACCACCGCCGAGGTGGCGGCGAACAACGACACCAGGAGGAGGAGCCTGCGGAACAGCGGTGTGAACCGGGCGTAGCGAACCCCGAGGCTGATCGCCGTGACCAACGACGCGGTGTTCCGTTCCGGGGTGGTGAGAGTCTTACCCACCAGTAGCAGCGCGATGACCACGGCGGCATAGGTCACGGCGTTGATCCCGAACCCGAGTGCGGGGCCGAAGGCCGCGATCAACGCTCCTCCGATCGCAGGCCCGACGGCACGAGCCACGTTGAATCCTGCCGACTGCAATGCCACCGCCGAGGGAATCATCACTCTTGGGACCAGGTCGGGGAGCAAGGCCTGCCAGGTGGGGAGGTTGAGGGCGCCGCCGGTCCCGAGCACCAGACCGAGACCGAGGAGGAGGCCGGGGGTTATCGAGTCGGCGGCGGTGAAGATCGCCATGGCCAGCGCCGACGCCCCCATGATGACCTGGGCAGTGATCATGATCTTGGTCCGGTCGAACATGTCGGCGAGGGCCCCGGCGGCGAGTGCGAAGAAGAGCAGGGGCAGGGTGCTCGAGGCAACCATGAGGCCTACCCAGGTGTTGGATCGGGTCAACTCGAACATCAGCCAGGAACCGGCGACAGTCTGGATGAAGCTGCCGACCGCGGAAAAGACCGATGCGATCCACAGCGTGCGGAAGGAGCCGACGCGAAATGGGGCGACCGAGGAGGTCATCGCCGCAAGAGTAGGGCCGGTGGGTTCGGCCCAACGCTCCGCGATCCAACTGTTCAAGAGGATGACGAGGCGAGCGGCCAAGGGCGGCTCAGAACAGCCTGGTTATCCTGATGGTGTGACTGAGTCAGGCGAGAACCCAACTCTCAGCTCATGATATCTCCGAACTGCTTCGCCTCGCCGACCGGGTCGGGCTGATTGCCGACCCGGACCTGACGGCGACGCGGATGAGACGCATTCTCTCGCTGGCTGGGATCGACTGATCCGGGATGGAGATCGTGGCGATCGTCCTGGCCATGGTGTTCGGAGCCGTCGTCAAGTCCGTGACCGGGCTCGGGCTGCCCCCAGTCGCCATCCCGGTGCTGGCAGCATTCGTCGGCGTCGAGGAAGCCGTGATCATCATGGCGCTCCCCTCGATGATCACCAACCTCTATCTGGCCTGGACCCATCGATCGGCGTGGCCTTCGACCCGCTACCTCCCGATGATGCTCGTCTTGTGCATAGTTTCCTCCGTTATCGGGGCCTGGGTCTTCATCAGTATCGACGTGAGGATGATCGCCGTGCTCGTTGCCGCGGTCGTGTTCTCCTACGTGGTGGCGATACTCCGCAATCCCGAGTTCGCCCTTCCGGAGGAGACCGCGCGTCGGGCTGCCGGACCGGTGGCCGCGTTCGGTGGCCTGCTCCAGGGGTCAACCGGGATATCGGGGACGCTCTTCGGCCCGTTCCTCCACTCCCTGCGGCTTTCCCGACCGGCGTTCATCCTCTCGATCAGCCTTCTCTTCTGTGTGGCCGCGTTTGGCCAACTGGGTGGCCTGATCGCACTCGGGGAATTCACCTGGCCCATTCTCGGTCGCAGCCTGCTCGCTACCGCACTGGTCCTGGTGGTGATGGCCTACACCACGCGCAGGATGGTGAATATCCGGCGTCAGACGTTCGATTGGGTGGTGATGGCGGTCCAGGTGGCCACCGCCGGCAAGCTGCTCTACGACGCCTTCGCCGTCAACAGCTGACCGCTTGGCGGGGCCGACGCCGCAACGCCATGAGGCCGGTAGGTTCCGCTCAGTGGCTCGCGATCTCGCCTATTTCATCCAGGGGGACCAGGGCCCCGGGCCCGGTGTGCTGCTGCTCCATTCCTTTTGGGGTCTCACCTCGTCTGTCAAGGGCCTGGCCGACGAGCTCGCCGACCATGGGTTCACGGTTCTCGCTCCCGACATCAATTTCGGCGAGCTGCCCGGATCGGAACAGGATGCCCTGGATCATCTGGGCAAGGCAGACCCCAACCGTCTTGCCTCCCTCGTCCTCTCCTCGGCCAAGCTCCTGTATCAGAGATCGACGGAAGGCCCGATCGGCATGGTCGGGTTCGGGATGGGCGGCTCGCTCGCTCTCTGGGCCTCGGTCCGCCTTTCCGCGATGGTCGAGGCCGTGGTGTCGTTCTACGGGAGCCAGCAGATCGACTTTGCCGGGGCCCGAGCCGCATACCTGATCCACCTCGCCGAGGAGGACGAGTTCATCACCGACGACGAGGCTGCATTCATGGAGGCGACGATGCGCTTGGAGGAGCTCGATGTCGAGGTCATCCGCCATCCGGGCACCAGACATGGATTCGGCGAACCGGACGGTGACACGTTCGACCCTGGCGCCTTCGAAACGGCCTGGCGGAGCGCCGCCCAGTTTCTCGAAGACCGGCTTAGCCCGTAGCCGGCGGCAAGGCCGGGTACCGTTCCAGAATGGCCGTTCGCGACCAGCAGGTCACCCCACGGGTCGGCGCGGCGCTGCTTCGTGACCTCGAGGCCCGCGTCGACGTCCCGGTGACCGGTCGCGAGATGATCGAGGTCGACGCTCCCTTCACTCTCGAGGTGATCGGGCGAATCCCGCAGGCAACGCCGGAGGATGTCGCTGTTGCGGTGGAGCGGGCTCGTCAGGCGCAGCCGGCCTGGGCCGGATTGGGCGTCAGGCGGCGGGCCCGGATCCTGCTCGCCTTCCACGACCTCCTGTTGAAGGAGGTCGACACGGTGGTGGACATCATCCAGCTCGAAGGGGGAAAGGTGCGGGCCGGAGCCTGGGAGGAGGCCCTCGACGTGGCGGGAACCTCCCGTTATTACGCCAACATGGCGCCGAGGCTGACCAGGAGAAAGCGTCGCCAGGGGGCGATGCCCCTATTCACCAAGACCCACGAGTACCGCCATCCCAAGGGGGTGTGTGGGTTCATCTCCCCGTGGAACTTCCCTTTCAACCTGTCGATCGGTGATGCTCTGGCAGCTCTCGTCGCCGGTAATTCCGTCGTGCTCAAACCCGATGAGAAGACACCCTTCTCGCTTCTGGCCGCGGTGAGGCTCCTCGACCGAGCCGGTGTCCCCGACGGTGTCATCCAGGTGGTGACCGGGCTCGGTGAGATCTGTGGTCCCGCCTTGATCGATGCCGTCGACTACGTGACGTTCACCGGCTCCAGCGCTGTCGGGAGCAAGGTCGCCGAGCAGGCGGGGCGGAGACTCATCGGAGCCTCGATGGAGCTTGGGGGCAAGAACGCAGCCATCGTCCTGGCGGATGCCGACCTGGATCGAACGATCCCCGAGCTGGCGAGGGCCACCTTTGGGCACGCCGGCCAGATGTGCGTCCACATGGAGCGGATCTATGTCGAGCGGCTCATCCTGGATGAGTTCACCCGGCGCTTCGTCGAGCACACCGAGCATTTGGAGGTCTCGACCGCGTTCGAGTTCGGGCCTTTGGTCAGCTCGCTCATCAACCGCCAACGCATGGCCGCTGTCGAGTCACATATCGAGGATGCTCTAGCCAAGGGAGCGAATCTGCTCACCGGTGGCAAGCCTCGCCCCGATGTCGGCCCGCTCTTCTACTCGCCCACGATCCTCACCGATGTGGACCAGACGATGTCCTTGTGCCGCGCCGAGACATTTGGGCCGGTGGTGGTCATCTATCCGGTTTCCTCCGCCGACGAGGCAGTCCTTCTCTCCAACGACTCCGACCTCGGGTTGAGTTTCAGCGTCTGGTCAGCTGACACCCGCCGGGCTGAGGCCATCGCCATCAGGCTCCAGGCCGGGAGCGTCGCCATCAACGACGGATACGTCGCCACCTGGGGCTCTCATGACGCCCCGATGGGCGGGTTCAAGCGGTCGGGTTTGGGCCGACGGCACGGGAGGGAGGGTCTGCTCAAGTTCACCGAGCCGCAGACGGTGGCGGTGCAGCGCCTGATCCCGGCCTACGCCCCGGCCTTCGGCCTCTCCTACCAGACCTACCGACGGCTGGTCGAGCGGTTGGTGGCCCTGTTCAGACGGTTGCCGTTCTACAAGTAGCGGCCTGCTGCTACGCCTCGGACATCTCGGTGAGATCGGCGGCCAGGACGTCCCGCTCCTCGGTGTCCTCGATCTCTGGCAGCAGGGCCTTCGCCAGCTCGAGATGCTCGGTATAGGTGTCCACGTCATCGACCTCGGCGGCGGCCCGGGCGATCGCCTCATGGGCAAAACCCCTCACGAAGGCATCGAGGTCGTTCTCC
>DATDPT010000007.1:0-22220 GCA_035292605.1 Acidimicrobiia bacterium | reverse complement strand
GGTGGTGCTGGCATCGGGTGGGCTGAGCCATACCTTCTGGCCCCTCAAGGAGATCTCGAAACACGAGGCCTCCGACCCGGTCCACATCATCACTCCCGCCGCCCGCGCCGCCGATGAGGAGCGGCTCGAGATGATGAGGGCCGGGGACCACGCCCGGGTCGTCGACACAATGGACGACTACTTCGAGTATGCGCCCGAGGGGCGATTCGGCCACTATCTGATGATGCTCGGCGCCATTGGCGGCCGGAACTGTGTCGCTCCCGGCGAGATGTTCTCCGACTATGAGAACGCCACCGGCACCGGACAGGCGCATGTGTGGTTCGAACGGCCCACCGGGGGCTGGACCGCCTGACACCGTGCAGACCCGGGTCCGTGCCACAATTTCATCCCAGTGGTGGCAATCAGCGCGGCCGATGATCTGACGTCTGAGCTCGAAGAGCTCGCCAGGGCGGTGAAGGGCTTGATCTTCGGCGACGAGCCCGCCGGGCTGCTTCACGCCCGGGAGCGGGACCGGATCGTGACGACGCTTCGCTCCTATGTGGTGCCCCGGATCCTGAACCCGGCCACTCCGCTCCTGGTCGTGTTCGCCGGCCCGACCGGTGCCGGGAAGTCGACTCTCCTCAACAGTCTCTCGGGGGTCGCCATCTCCGAGACGGGACCGCTGCGACCCACGACCAGGGCCCCGGTGATCCTTGCCGCCGATGGCTCCGGGTATGACCGGGTCGGAGGCATCGAGTGCGTCGTCGTCGAGGGGCGGGCTCCGATCCTCGGTTCGATGACCCTGGTGGACACTCCCGACCTCGACTCCACCGAACTCGCCCATCGCGTAGCTGCCGAGACCATGATCGACAACGCCGATGTCATCGTGTTCGTCAGCTCCGCCCTCAGGTACGCCGACCTGGTTCCCTGGGAAGTCCTGCGTCGGGCCCGGTCCCGCGGCGCCCCGGTGATTCATGTCCTGAACCGGGTCACCAGCGCCACGAGCGGGGCGCTCACCGACTACCGAAACCGGCTGGAGCGGGAGGGCACCGACGGCGACATCTTGGTGGTGCACGAGCACCATCTCTCCGGCTCCCCATCGGTTCCCTCGGTTGCGGTGCGCTCGTTGCGCAGACGTCTCATGAGCCAGGTCGAGATTGCCCAATCGGAGAGGGCCGAGATCGTGCGCTCGGTGTTGTGGGCGACATTGGGCCAGGCCAGAGAGCTGATCGCCGTGGCCGAGCTGGGGTCGACCGAAGCCGCCCTGATCGAAGGGATGCTCGAGCAGGCTTTCACTCCCGATCTCGACAGGATCCTGAGCTCGGCGACGGTCCCGGTCGAGCCGAGCTTCGACTTCTCCCCTTTGACCCGTTACGGCCGCGCCCACCCCCGACGGGTCCGGAGCTGGGTGCGAAGAAAGGCACCGGGCGCGGAGCTCGTCGCCGGCTCGAGCCGCCTTGTGCTCGAGAGCCTCATCACCGCGGTCGCCACCGACCTCAGGGTCTCTATCCACGATGGTGACGTTGTTCTCCACGACCACGGTCTGGTCGCCACCCGACTCGACTCCACCACGCATGCCGCGATCGCCGAGGCGATCGGCTCCTGGTGGGTGGAGATGGAGGACATTTGCGCGTCCACCCTGGGGGATCGTCCTGATCTCGGAGCCTGGTTGCTGGCGATCTCCGCGCTGAGGGCCGATCCCGGTCTCGACGCCGCCCTGGGGGCGATTTTCCCCAGCACCGAAACCGCAACATTGGTTGGGTCGGCTGGGGAGGCCCTGGTTCGGGCGCTGACACCGGTGTACGGCTCGGTGCGGGACCGTTTGGCCTCGATGGTCAGCGATGAGGTCACGCCCACCCCGGACGTGGACCGGGCCAGGACGCTGGTGACCGAAGTGGTGGCGCGGTCAGCCTTTGCCAATGCGTGACGCCATCATCGGCCTGCTGCCGATGATCGACCAGGCCCTGGCCGATTGCGTCGGGGTGGTGGAGGAACGGGCCCTGGAACCGGTCGCTCACATCCGAAACCGGATGATGGCCCGATTGGCCTATCCCGACGATGTGCTCCTGGCAGCCCTGGCTGGGGGCACCGGGTCCGGCAAGTCGAGTCTCTTCAACGCGGTCGCCGGAGAGGACGTTGCCTCCACCGGTGGTGTGCGCCCGACCACCTCGCACCCCCAGGCGCTGGTGCCGATGTCCCGAGCAGCGGCGCTCGCCGGATACCTCGACGAGATCGGCGTCGACGATCGGGTCCTCTCTCGGGGAAATGAATGGCTTTGCCTGATCGACCTCCCCGACACCGACAGTGTCGAAGTCGACCACCGGCAACGGGTGGATTCCCTGCTCCCCCGACTCGATTGCGTGGTGTGGGTGGTCGACCCCGAGAAGTACCGCGACGCCGCCCTGCACCACGGCTATCTGGCACCGATGGCCGAGTATCAGAGCCAGTTCATCTTCGTCCTCAATCAGAGCGACCGGCTTCGGGATGAGGAGATGTCGATGGTTAAAGCCGACCTGGTGGCGGCGCTGGTCGGGGACGGCATCGATAACCCGGTGGTGCTCGACACCGCGGCCCAGCCTCTCGCCGGGCCTCCTCTGGGGATCGATGCTCTGCTCGCCCACCTCCAACAGAAGTTGGGAAGGTCGGTCTACGAGAAGCTGCTCGTCGATCTTCGGACCGGGTCGTCCTCGCTCACGGAGGCACCCGGAGGCGGGTCGGGGGCGGTATTCGTTCCCCGATGGGATCGGGTCCTCGCCGAGACAGTCGCCCGGGCCGACGCCGGAGACCTCTCCGGAGGCGGCCAGCAGGTTGCGGCATTGCTCGAGGAGATCGCCGAAGAGATCGGTGGCGAGCCCGGCAGGTCGATCCAAGTGATCGCGGCGAAGGCACCCGCCATCGTGCTGGCCGCCGGCTCCTCACTCTCCCCACCTGTTGCGACGAAGCCACGACCACGGTGGCGGTGGCGACGCCGGGCGACCACTGCACCCCTCCCGCCCGCGGATGGCGGTTCGGCTCGGGTGAGGGCGGCCCTGGAGACGGAGGTCGGGGATCCGGTCCGAGCGATCCTGGCGAAGAAGGCGAGGGCACAAGCCTCGATCTCGGAACTGGCCCTGGCCCTCAACGACCTGACCCGACGATCCGGTTAGGTACCCTCGCCCGCCATGGACGAGGAGACATTGGGGAGGTGGATCGAAACCGCCTCCATCGTGGTGCTGGCGCTGGTCTCCTACTTCGTTCTCGTGAAGGTCGGGACCCGATTCGTGGACCGGATCGGGCTCCGCGGCCCGGACGCCGGGTCCCGTTCCCGCACCCTCTGGTTGATGATCCGCCGGGTCATCCAGGCAACGCTCGTCGTGTTCGTGATCCTGATGGGTTTCACGGTCTGGGACCTGAGCCTGGCGCCGTTCCTCGCCCTGGGAACCGTGATCGGCGCCGCCATCGGCTTCGGCGCCCAGAACGTGGTGAAGGACGTTCTCGCCGGTTTCTTCATTCTCGCCGAGGACCAGTATCAGATCGGTGACATGGTGTCGATCGGGGGAGCCACGGGCACGGTCGAGGACATCCAGTTTCGGGTCACGGTGCTACGCGACTTGGAGGGCAACGTCCACTACGTGCCGAACGGCCATATAACGGTTGCCTCCAACTTCACCAGGGTCTTTGCCCAACCGGTGATCGATATCGGGATCGCCTACGACCAGGACGCGGACGCTGCCATGGAGGTGATGCTCGACGAGCTGACCAGGCTTGCCGACGATGCCGATCTCGGCCCCATGCTCCGAGGCCCTGCCGAGATGCTCGGTGTCCAGGATTTCGGAGACTCCGCCGTCGTGCTCCGGGGGCGGCTCACCACCGACCCCCACCAGCGCTCGACGGTGCGGCGGGAGGCTTTGCGCCGGATCAAGAAGCGGTTCGATGCCGAGGGCATCCGGTTCTCGGCTGCCAGATGACGTCTAGCGCGGAGGCGGCGACGGGGGGACGATGACGGCGAGGGCGTCAGGAGCCCATTCGACGGTGCCCCCATCGACCATTCCCAGTGCTTCCCCGTCTGCCTGAACCTTCACGGGCGGGTCCGCCTTCCACTCGAATTGGCCGACCCGGCGCCAAACTTCCATTTCCGGGATCGACTCCAGCGCCCTCCCTGCGAACAAGGTGACGGCGATGCGCGGTATGTGTCTGCGGCGAAGGCGCTTGACCACCAGAACCGTCATCGGGTCGGGGTGGGCCGGTGCGATCTTCAACGCCACCTTCCCGAAATAGGTGTAGATCTCGCGGAACTGGATCATGGCGGCGGTGGCGTAAGCCTCACGATCACCGGCGTGGACGGTGACATGCGGTCTGCGGCGGGGGAAGTCCTGAAGGGCCGTGGCGAAGGCGGAAGTGGCGTAGTGGACCGAGCCGAACCGATATTTGCGATAGGGCTCCTTCTCGGCCCGCTCCACAACAGCGGCATCGAGGCCGAACCCGCAGGCGAAGATGGAATGGTGCACGGTTTGGGTCGATCCTCGGTGCAGGGTCATGGTGGCAACACCAACACGCCGAATCTGAGGCGAGGTCACAAGGAGACGGGCCGCCTTGACCGGCTTGGAGGGGATTCCCATCAGCCTGGCGAAGACGTTGGTGGTCCCCACCGGGATCACGCCGAGGGAGGCCTCCGTTCCCACCACCCCCTGGCTCACATGGTGGACTATCCCGTCGCCTCCCATGGCGACGACGATGTCAGCCCCTGATTCTGCCGACTCCCGCGCCCGCTCGGCTGCTTCGGCCGGTGATCCGGGCCAGATCGAGCCGACTTCCGCGACCCGGTTGAGCGTTGCCATGACGTCGCGGTGGGAGCCACCCGTGAACTGAGAGGCAGCCGGGTTGGCTATGACCACTATCCGGTGCATTGAGAGCGAGCCTACCCCGGTACCCTGCCCCACCGTGAGCGACTCTGATTCCCGCTTTTCGCTGGTGGCCGGAGAGGGTGACGGTGCCATGCTCGGCCTGGTTGCGGGTGACAGCGCCGGTGGGGCCTGGGAATTGGGGTACTCGGCCATCACCGAACAGGCCACCGTCATCGCCTACCAGCTCATAGAGACGGCTGAGCTCGACAGCACTCAGCTGATGCGGGCGATACGCGAGCTCGATGGCACCTATGACGAGGAACCGGTGTATCGGGCGGAGACACCCCACTTTCGGACCTGGCTGGCCCGCGCCGCGGCGGGCGGAGTGGTCTCCGAGGAAGAGCCCTCCATCGATGCCGCGCCCCGTGGTGTGCCGGTGGGTGTCGCCCTCCGTCGTGATCCTGTGGCGCTCCGGGAGGTGGTGGTCGAGCTGGGAAGGGTGTTTCACTCCGATCTCTCGTCCATCGTGGCCGGGGTCGTCAGTGCCAGTGCCGCCGCTGCCTCCTGTTTCGGGCAATCAGGCAGGGACTTGATCGCAGGTGTGGTGGAGACGGTGGAGCTCACCGCGGCTCAGGTTGGGCCCACGCTGCGGCACACCGGATCGGTCTCCTGGGACGAGCTGGTGGCCGATCTGCGCCGGCTGTTGGATCACGTCGGGGTGACCGATGCCACGGATGCGTTGGGAATCGTCGGCGCCGATCCGGAGCCAGAGCCATGGGACCTGGTGAAGGCCGGGCTGCTTCTCGCCGCGCCTCTGGCGGATCGACCCCACATCCCCGTCGAACAGGCCGCCAGGATCGGGGGCAGCAACCTGGGCGCCGTGGTTGGGGGGATCATCGGGGCGAGGGTGGGGATTCGCGCCTGGCCTTGGGCCTTCGCTAATGACACCTGGTTCGCCGAGATCGGCAGACGCCTGGTCCGGGGTCCCAACGAGGTCGATGACCTACCGATCCCCTACGCGGTGGAACAGCACCTCATCTCTGGGGAGCGGGACTTCCGCTGAAGGCCAGCCGGTCTTCGGGCGGCCAGTCCCGCTCGGAGTCGTCCAGATGGCGCAGCGTCCACCATCCGACGCCGATGAACAAGATCAATGCCCCCATCGCCACCCGGCGCCCCCAGCCGAGTACGTCGACGACCAGCGCCCATGTCAGAGGCCCCAGGATGGTGGCAAACCGGCCAACCGTGGCATAGAGGCCGTAGAACTCGCCGAGGTACCGGGGAGGCGAGATCCGGGTCATCAGCACCCGGTCGGCGGTCCAGGTGGAGCCCAGGGCCATCCCACCCAAGGGCCCGATCGCCCAAGCGATGCCGGTTTGGCCGGTCACCGCGGCGGCCACCCCGGAGGCGATGGCGATCATCCACATGAACAGGGCGGCCCGAAGCACCCGTAATGGGCCCGCGGATTCGACGAAGCGCCCGGCCACCAGGGCGCCAAACACCGCCGCGGTTATCGTCACCACCAGTAGCTGTGTCACGAACTGCCCGTCGAGGCCGAGCTCCTGAATCGCGAAGATGGTCAGGAAGCCCCCGATCAGGGTGTTGATGGCGTCGGTGTAGAGGAATCGGCTGACCAGGAAGCGGACCATTCCGTCGTAGTGGCGCGCTCTGCGCCACGACGAGATGATGCGGCTCGCGACGTCACGGAGCCTGGGCACATGGGAGGTCTCGAGTCCTTGTCGCTCCCTGATGAAGAGAAAGGCGGGGAGGGCGAACAGGAGGAAGGCCAGGGCGAGCACCTTGAAGGTGGCGGCGAAAGACCAACCGAGGACCTCGAGGGTCAGCACTCCGATGCCCAGGCCTATGACTGAGCCGACGTAACCGATCCCGACTCCGAGCCCCGAGATCCGGCCTCGGTTCTCCGGGGTGCTGACGTCGACGAGAAGGGCGTCGTACACCACCGATCCCACATTGAACCCGACGAGGCCGATACCGAGCAGGATCAGGGTCATGGTGATCGGGCCCGCGGCAAGACCTGCTGTCGCACCGACCGCAAGCAGCGTGGTGATCCGCAGGGTGGGGACTCGGGCTCCACGGGCGTCACTGCGCGCACCCGACCACGGAGCGAGGAAGATGACCAGAGCACTGGCTCCGGCTTCGACCAGAGCCAGCGCAGAGTCGGGCTGGCCCACGGTCGTCAGCCACTCCGGAAAATAGCGCCCGACGACACCCAGGGCGAAGATGGTGTTAGCCAGGTCGTAGAGGACCCAGGACCCGACCGAGAGCCGATCGGGACCGCTGCGGGCCTCGGTCATGTCAGAAGGTTACGGCGACCGAGATCAGCTCTTCCCGGCCCAGGAGCCCTGCCGCTGCCTGGAGGGCGCGCGGAGCTTCCGAGAGCGGGAACTGGTGCGAGACCAGGTCGTCGATCCTGGGGTCGATCTCGATCTGGCGAGTCGCCCACTGATACCCGACACTGCTCGCCCCCATCGCCCCTCGAATGGTGAGTTGCTTGGCAACCAGCACGTCGCTGAGGAAGTGGAAGGCGCGGTTGCCCTTGGTGGACGCCAGTATCACCCGTCCGCCACTCCGCACCAGGTCGAGCGCGGTGAACACTGCCTCGGGGTCGTCGGAGGTCACGTCGACGACGATGTCCGGCCGGCGGCCGACTGCCTCGGCGATCGCCCCCCCGACGTCCTCCTGCTCGATATTGATGGTCAGATCGGCGCCAAGCCGCTTGGCGAGCTCGAGACGGTCCCGGTCATGGGCCAGGCCGGTGACCCCGACCCAGCCGGCACCCGCAGCCTTGGCAGCGATCAGGCATGCGAGCCCGCGGGGTCCCGGGCCAAGGATGAGAACACTTTCTCCCGTTTGCAGCGAAGGGAGCTCGACGGCCCAGGTGTGACCGGCAGCGAGGGGGTGGACGAATGTCGAAACCTCTGCCGGGACATCGTCGGTGAGCTGATGGAGCCGGGCATCGGGGTCGATGAAGAGATACTCGGCCAAACCGCCCCAGAGCCCTGGTGGCTCGATCGAGGCGATGAACCCATATGAGTTCGATGGTCGGCGTCGCACGCACGTGGCCAAGCCCTGTCTACAGCGATGGCACTCGCCGCAGCGAATCCGGGGCTCGACCACGACCCGGGTGCCGATGGGAAAGGGGATGGTGGGGCCCTCGGTGGCGATGCGGCCCACCACCTGATGACCGGGGACGAGCGGATAGATCACATCGCGGGCCTCGCCCTTCCAAACCTGGATGTCGGCGCCGGATATCCCGGTTGCCTCTACGGCGAGCCAGCCACCACGGTCAACCGGTTCTGTCGGCAACTCGGTCAACGTGAAGTGCTTGGGCTCGACGAGCATCATGGCTCGGGCTTTGATCCCTCGCTCCATCGCTGGCGAGTGTAAACCCGCTTCCGGGCCCCTCAGTCAAGTGGCAAGCAACGCGCCGATTCTCTCGACTCCGCGCTCGATGTCGTCCTCGCCGACTGCGTAGGAGAGCCGGAGGAACCCGGGTGTGCCGAACGACTCGCCGGGCACGAGTGCCACCCCGGCCTCCTCGAGAATCGCCGTGGCCAGCTCATCGGTGCTTGCCCAGCGGTCGCCGAGGTGGGACGAGAAGTCGGGGAAGACGTAGAAGGCCCCCTCCGGCTCGATACAGACAACACCCGGGAGGGCGCTGACCATGCCGTACATCAACTTGCGTCTGGCGTCGAAGGCAAGGCGCATCTCCTCGACAGTCTCTTGAGGCCCGTTGAGGGCGGCCAACGCCGCGTGTTGGGCCACGTTTGCCACGTTGCCGGTTGCGTGGGACTGATGGCTGTTGGCGGCTTCGATCACGTCTGCCGGCCCGACCATCCAGCCCACTCTCCATCCGGTCATCGCATAGCTCTTGGCCACGCCGTTGACCAGCACCCAGTTCTCGAACCGAGGGGTCACGGCCGCGATCGAGGACGCCACATCGGTGAAATAGGTGAGACGCTGGTAGATCTCATCGGCCAACACCCAGATCTCGTTGGCTGCCGCCCATTCCCCGATGGCGCGGGCCTCGTCCGCGGTGTACACCGCCCCGGTCGGGTTGGAGGGGGAGACGAACACCAGGAGCTTGGTGCGATCGGTTCGAGCCCGCTCCAGGCTGTCCACGGTGACCTTGAACCCTTCGCTGATCTCGGTTGGGACCGAAACGGTTGTCCCCCCGGCGAGGTCGATGCCTGCGGGGTAGGTGACCCAGTGCGGCGACGGCAACAAGACCTCGTCACCAGGGTCGAGCAGAGCGGCAAAAGCCTGGAACACCGCCTGTTTGGCCCCGTTGGTGACCATGACCTCCGGCCAGTCGACGTCGACCCTGGAATAGCGGGCAACGTCTTCGGCTATGGCCTTGCGCAGTTGGGGAAGACCTGCGGCCGGGGTGTACTTGTGGTTCTGGGGGTCGAAACATGCCCGCGCCGCCTCCGCAACCACATGCTCGGGTGTTGGGAAGTCGGGTTCCCCGGCCCCGAAGGAAACGACGTCGATACCAGCGGCGCGCATCTCCCTGGCCTTGGCGGCGATGCCCAGGGTGGCGGATGGGGGCAGGTGCCCCAGGCGTTGTGAAACCCTCTTCATGCCCCGCTTCAGCCCGAGAACTGGTCCCTGACGTCGTCGTCCGTGTTCCCTGCTGCCTCCTGGACGGCCTCCGCCGCCTCGCCGGCGGCCTCCTTGGCGGAATCGACCGCCTCGCTGGCGGCCTCGTGGGTGGCGTCTACCGCCTCTTCCCCTTTGTCGGTCAGGTCGGAGATCTTCTCCTTGGCCGTGCCGTAGAGGTCCTGTGACGTCTCTTTGACCTTTGTGCCTGCATCGCTGGCGAAGTCCTTGGTCTTTTCGACGTATGGCTGTGCTTTTTCGGCGAGCTCGGAGCCTTGTTCCTTGGCTTTGCCGAACCAGCCTTTGAGGGTGTCCATGAAACTCATTGCGGTCCTTTCAGTCCCGTGACCCAATCGTAGGGGCTCGGGAACCGGTCCGTGCCAGGCGGGTCCACCAGAGCCCTCCATCCCGGAACCGATCAAGCAATTCACCTTGGCTTGAGCGCCCGGTATTTTGAGCGGTGTGACTTTGCCCAAGATCGACCGGCGTCGGGTCTGGCGGCGCTCGTTGGTCATCCTCGGCCTGATGACCGCCGGTGTCGCTGCCCCGGTCCTCGACCTGTACGGGAGAAACCCCGGGGTGTTCGTCGCCAACCGAAGCACCCCGGAGCAGATCGTCATGTTTGGGCTGCTGGTGACCTTCACCCTGCCCCTGGTCGCGGTGATCATCCTCACGATCACGGAGAAGATCAGCAGCGGAGCTGCCGACGTCGCCTACTACCTGCTGGTCGGTATCTCTGCTGCAGCGACCGGCCTGGTGATCAGCCGCCAGGTGGTACCTGAGAACACCGTCGGTGCGGTGAGTCTGGCCATCGGAGTAACCGTCGTCGTCCTGCTCCTGCGTCGTCGCATCGAGCCTGGGCTCCTCTTCTTCTCTCTTCTCGGGCCCGCGGTCCTGGTGATGTTCCTCGCCATCTCGCCAACTTCCCGGCTCCTGGCCGAGCCGGCCACCCCTCCTGTCACCCCGAATCAGGTGGGGAACCCGGCGTCGATCTTCATCATCCAACTCGACGAGCTCCCTCTGGCATCACTGATGGATGAGACCGGGGCCATAAACGCCGACCTCTTTCCAAATTTCGCCAGATTGGCGAGCTCGGGGAACTGGTATCGCAACGCGTTGTCGAACTCGATCGCGACCACATCCAGCGTCCCGGCGATCCTCAGCGGCCGCCTAGGCGAGAAAGATGACAGCCCGTCTCTGATCGATCACCCCAACAACTTGTTCACCCTTCTCGGCGAGGGATACGAGATGCACGTTGTCGAGTGGCTGACCGACATGTGCCCGGAGGAGTTGTGCAAGGACTATGCCGGCAGGGGACCGGCTCGCTTCGGCTCGCTGCTGCAAGACGTCGGCGTGGTCTACGGCCATCTCTCCCTTCCCGTCTCCGCTCGTGCCAGCCTCCCCAGCATCGACGGCAGCTGGAAGGGCTTTCTCGGCCAGGCCGAGAGTCGAGAGGCCGCTCCGGTCGACGTGGGCGATCTCCTTGTTCCCCGGGCCGGGGTCAGGAGCAAGTGGATCGACTGGATCGAGCGGATCATCGACGGTGTCGTGGAGAATGCCCCGCCCACCCTGCATTTCGCCCATTTGCAGGCACCGCACATCCCGTGGAGGGTCAATCCCTCGGGAAGCCACTATCAACGACCGGAGCAGTACGACGAGGTCGACGGAGTCGAAGGTGGCGGACATTGGGTGACCCGCCCGGACCTGCCCCGACTGGCATACCAGCGATACCTGTACCAGCTCGGGTTCGTGGATCAGAGATTGGGGGCGTTGTTCGACCGGATGGATGAGACCGGTAATTGGGACGACTCCTTGATCGTCGTGCTGGCCGACCACGGGGCGTCTTTCGTGCCGGGGGAGCACCGACGCTGGCCGGAGGAGAACAATCGCAGCGACCTGTATCGGATCCCCCTCTTCATCAAGCTCCCCGGCCAGGTCGAGGGTCGGACCTACGACGAGCCGGCCTTCGCCATTGATGTCGTCCCCACCATCGTCGATGCGCTCGACATCACGACCGACTGGGAATTCGACGGTCGCTCCTTGCTGACCATCGAAGGAAGCGACCGGCACCATGTGCCGATCTTCTACTGCTGCAATCGGGAGCCGGCCAGCACCGACCTGAATGAGCTGTTCGGGCAGGTGCGTCGCAACCACGAATGGGTGCCCAACCAGGAGAGCTGGATGGGTGTTGCCGGTTCCGGGCCCTTTGCCGACTTCGTCGGGCGGCCGGTGGCCGAGCTGGCTCCGCAGCCGAGCAACGACCTCCGTTGGTCGCTCACGCAAGCCGAGGAGCTGGCAGCGGTGAGCCGTGCCTCCGGCCTCGTCCAGACATTCATCTCGGGTCGATTGGAGCTGCCCGCCGGGATCGAAGGCGATGACTTCCTGGTGGCGGTCAACGGCACGGTGGCCGGGACCGGGTTCGTGATAAGGGACAGCGACACCAGCGGCGAGATACGCGGGCTGTTGGCCGAAGAGCTGGTGGTGGACGGCGCCAACGAGGTGGTGATCCTTGTCCCGGATCCGCGTGGCGACGGATGGCTCACCGGCGCCGCAGCAGACATCACCTTGGACTACATCGCCGAAGACGGGCATCAGCTCGACATTCGCTCCGAAGGCGATCGCCGCCTGGAGATAAGCGCGGTGCAGGCAACGGAGACGGGTTGGCTGGTGAAAGGGTGGGCGGCCGACGTCAGTGAGAAGCTCACCGCCGATTGGATCTATGTGTTCGCCGGGGACCAGCTGTTGGTCTCCGGCCCACCCAACCTCGACAACGAGAACGTCGTGCGCTGGTTCAAGAGCGACGACCTGCTCCGCTCCGGGTTCACCTTCGATATCCCTGCCGACCAGGTGCCCGATGATCTCGATCGTCTCACAGTCATCGCCGAGTTCGGCGACTACGCCATCGAGAGCCCGGCGACCGTTCCCCGCTGAGGGATGAAACGGGGACCCTCCACGTAATTGGGACGCACAGGGGTCATATATGGCCCTGTAGATCCCAATTAGGGGCTGGGGGACAAGGCCCTTCTCTCAGCGTCTCAAGGACGCAGTCTCCGGGCCCCCGATGGCCAGCCAGACCACCACATCGTTCTCACCGGGATGAAGCAACTCGGGGGGGATCAGCACTTGAAACCGCGCCGATCGGGCTTCGGGCTCGAAGGCCCGCGTGAGGGCTTTGACCACCCCGTCGATCGCAACCGCAAGGATCTCCTCGCCGGTGGCATTCTCGTCGAGGGTGACCCGGCCAGAGAGGAACACAGGCAGGATTTCCGGCTCGGCGGCCAACGCCTCGAGGGCGCCTCGCTGATCGACTCTGATCGAGACCTCGGGGACATCCAACGTCTCCGCGGCGGCGACCGGCCGGCCGGGCCATTCCTCCCAACCAGGCGGGGTGAGTGACCAAGGATCCCCATTCGGGAACCACGCCTCTTTCTCCGCGGCAGCCGTGAGTTTCTCGGCCCCGTCGACACCGAACCGGACCGCCCCCTGCTTGCCGAGCATGACCGATTCGGTGCGGCCGGCCCGATCGGGGTCGAGCAGCGAGAACCCCTCCACTTCCCAGGGGACCTCGATGCCGGCGACATCTGCAATTGTCGGCAGGAGATCAACAGTCTCGGCCCTGATGTCATCGATCGACCCCGGCACGACACCGGGGAACTGGCTCGGGTATTTGACGAACATGGGGACTGCGGCGATGGTGCCAACTGTGTCCGGGGTGACAATTCGCTGGTGGTCGATCCCGGGGCGGATGGTTATGCCATGGTCTGCGACCACCACCAGCAACGCCTCGTCATAGATGCCCTCCTCCTGCATCCGATCGACCACCTGTCCCAGGATCGTGTCGGCATACTGAGTTTGGAGGATGTGCCGTTGATAGCCCTGCCCCACCAGCCATCGGTCTAGTTTCCATCCGTTGCCCTCGCTCCCTGGGGACCAAGTGACTCCGGTCCGTTGACCGTCGGCAGTCAACACCCAGGGATGATGCGGATACAAGAAATGGCCGAACCGCAGCGGAGGCTCTACCGAGTCGAATTCGAAGGTCTCGAGGAAACGGTCGACCTCCTCTCGCCGGTCATCGTCGGAGAGGGACAGGAAACGGTCGACGACGTCGAAGGTCGAGCTCTCACCGGTGGTGAAGTTCCCCCACGTCTGGTCGATGGCCGGCAGCCGATCGGAGACGCTCCGGGGCATTGTCAGATGCCCGTACACCACCGATAGGTCAACAGCCAATGCGCTCCACCGCTGCGACAGCGGATCGATTTGACGGCTCGAGTTGGCACAGGCGAAGTCCGGGCAGAGACTGGTGACCGTCTCCATTGCCGCGACGTCGTATGCGTCCGAGAACAGGGTGAACAGGTTCAGGGGGTGGTTCGACGATATGGCAACGCTTCCCAGCTCCGCGCCGACCCCCGAGAGAATCGTGGGCAGGGCCTCCTCGGTTTGCTGGCGCACCCCTACTCCATTCCGATACCAAACACCGTCGGCGGCGAGCTCGGCGAAACTGGGGAAGACGCCCTCGAGGAGGGCTCCGCTGGAATCGATCATGGTCGCCACCGGGAACTCGTCGAATACCAGCATCACGATCGGAACCGGGTTTGCCACCTCGCCGAACTCAGGGAGGTCGCCGAAGCTGGCGAAGGCGATGTCACTGGAGGGCGCCATCACCAGGAACCAGGCGGCGAAGGCCAGCAGCGCCCAGGAGGCGTAGCCGACCGCCCACCGCACCAATGGGTACCGGGTGAAGGCGATCGCGAACAGCGCTCCGGTCCCGACGGCCACCAGGGCGAACCAGGCCGGAGAGGAGTCGGAGCCGAACAAGGCAATCAAGGCCGAGGCCACCAGCAGGGCGAACAGGGCTCCGATTAGGACGGCGTGGGCGAGCCCCGCGGCACGGGGCCCGACCCATCGCAGGGCGAGCACCGGGATCGCCAGCATGACAGGCAGCACTAGGACCGCCAGCGGAAAGAGGATCACATCCAAGGAGGTGAGCCCGCGTGCGATGAAGAAGTCGGGGTTCTGGCCCAGGAGGTCGAGGAGAGGCTGGCCGAAGGCGAAGGCGGCGACCGTGGCCAGCGACAAGGGTACGACCCACCAAGGGAGCGAACCGAGTCGCTGTAGCCTCATCGCGGGTCGAGATCGAAGAGAACCCTCGTGTCCGATAGGAGTTTCCGCTCGGACCTGATCTCAAAGAAATCCCCGAGCAGGGCCCGGAATTCCTCCTCCTCACGGCCGCCATGCAGCTCATGAGGAAGCTTGTTCCCAACCAGCTTGGCCACCATCTCGTCGGCGGGTGAGACGAATTCCACGACCACCGGGGTGCCGAAGCCGCGCAACCAACGGAGGACTTCCCGGGGTGGGATGCTTGCCGCGTATATGAGGTGGTGGATGAGCCCGTAGGCGATCACCAGGTCAGGCCGGGCCCGCTCGATGATCCCCGATCTCTCCATACCGGCCCATCCTTGAGCCGGCGATGGGTTGCCCAGGTCGGTGAGCACTACCGAGAGGCTCAGCCCGGCGCTCCGTCGATAGAGGTCGTCGAGGACCGCCTCGTCGCTGTCGAGCGCTATGGCTTGGGCCCCTGTCTCGGCGGCGATGGTCGAGAAATGCCCGTCGTTGGCGCCAAGATCGAGGACCCGGTCCGGGCCGACCCGATCTATTGCCGATCGTAGGAACTCGCTCTTGGCATCTCGGTCCCGGGACACATGACCACAGGAGCCGTAGTCCGACCACCCGTCGCTGCCGTGCTCCCAATCGAGAGAGGTCACCAACGCACGGAGCTTCCTCACATTGGCCAGGATGAGCTCGGGGGTGAACCCGGCCGTGCGGAGTTCCTCCCTGACCGCACGACCCGACATCCGAGCCTCCATCCGCGCCTGAAGCCGAACATGAAGCAGGGCTCCGGAGTTGAATCTCTTCTTGCCACCGAGGATTCTGGCCATCTGGGCGGGAGTGAGGCCTTCGAGGTCGCCGCGCAGCCAGGGTTGGAACGGGACCCCGACCCACGCCCGCAACATGAGCGGGAACAGGAACTGGCGTGTGAACTGGCGATATCCGATCCAGGGCTCTCCCTGGCGATAGGCCTCGAAGGACCCGATATCGATGAAGACCGGCCGTCCTTCGACGAATTGGATGTTGTACGGGGTGCTGTCCTTGATAGTGAGACCTGCGTTGAGGGCTCCCTCCAGGAGGTCGAGTTGGAGCAAGGCCGCGTCCTTGAGCATGGAATAGGTCCACTCATACGGGTAGCTGATGAGTGGCAACCGTGGGTGCTCGAGAGCGCCGGCACTGCCTGGTGGCGGATCGATCTCCACGGCCGCGATCAGCCGGCCCTCGGAGACGGCGGATTTGAAGAAGTCGGTCGCGGCGAGAGCGCGCCACCCCTCGAGGCCGCGTTCATCGAGGAGGCGGACGATTCTCTCCCCATCGAGGACGACTCGCGAGGCCGGGTCGCGGAAGGACCCGGGGTCGGGTGATATCACGTCGCGGTCAGGATTCGGTGGACAGGGCGGTGTCCTCTGTTGTGTCCACTTCGCCCTCGACGGCATCGGGCTCGACACGCCCGCGACGCCCGTACTTCATGCGCATGGCCTTGTAGGCAACACCGATCCCGGCCAGACCGCCGATCAGTGCCTGAAGCAGCAGACTCCCCGAGCCTGCATCCAAGTATCCGAAGATCATTCTCTTGCTCCTCCCGAGAGCAGTGGCAACAAGGTGCCGACTCCATTGTCGTCCAACTCCTCAGTGAAGCAAACCTCAGGAGGTTTCACGGAACCTCTTCAACTCCTGTCGCTCGACAAGTCGCTTCCGTCTCCGCCGGCGATAGAACATCCCGGACAACTCGACGAGGAGTACTACGACCGCCACGGTGATCAGGATCACCAATGCGAGCGGGAACTCACCATCCAGCCACAAGAACTCCACGGGGACGGGATCGGTGTTCTGGACGGCGAAAAGCACCACCAGCGCCAGGCCGAGGAGCAGGATCACCGCTCCCCAGGCCACCCCCGACCTCCCCGCTTTGGTTTCGATGCTCCCGCCCAGCACTTCTTCGGAAGGCTCGGCAGGATTCAGGGAGTCATCAGACATGGGGTCAAGGCTACGTGGTCGAGGGGGTCACCCGAAGGGAATCACGGTTGCTTCGACCCTGTTCGATGTCCACTTTCCTGAAGAGGAGCCCGCCCACCACGAAGAAGAGAGCGATGGAGAGGATCGCCCAACGCGCCGAGCCGGTGGTTTGACGGACCAAGGCGAAGATCCAAGGCCCCCAGATGGCGCTGAACTTGGAGAACACCGAGAAGAAGCCGTAGAACTCGGCTGACTGCTCCTCGGGGATCATCGATCCATAGAGGCTGCGGGACAGTGCCTGGGTTCCCCCCAGGACGAATCCGATCAAGATCGCCAGTACCAGGAATGGGGCAGCAGCTCCCACCGGGAGGAAGAAGGCTGCGACCGACACCGAGGCCCAGACCATGATGCTGGTCAACAGCGCTCTCCTGGTTCCGACCCGCACCGAGTACCGGCCAAACGCCATGGCCCCGAAAAAGGCGACGAACTGGACCAAGAGAACGGCGACGATGACGATCGTGATCCCGAGCTCCAGTGTCTCCGTGGCGTAGATGGAGGCCATGGCGATGGTGGTCTGGACCCCGTCGTTGAAGAGGATGAAGGCGACGACGAAGACCAGCAGTGGCCGGTTGCGCATGACCCGGCCTGTGGTCTTGATCGTTCGGGAGAGCCCGATCTGTGCGTATTCGGCCCAGCCCGGCCTCGGTTGGCCAGGGAGAATCGAGGAGTGGCCCGTCTCCGGTATCCCACGCAGGGCCTTCACCGAGAAGGCCAGCCACCAAATCCCAACCGAGCCGAGGGCGATCCGGGTGGCCAGGATCGGGTCGAGGGGGATGAGCCCGGCGTCGGCGCCCTGGATCAGGCCGAGAGAGGCCAGGAGATGAAGACCTCCGCCGATGTATCCCCAGGCGAAGCCGCGCGAGCTGACCATGTCGATGGTGTCGTCGGTGGTCAGATCGGGGAGGAATGCGTCGTAGAAGACGTTGGCGCCGACGAACCCGAGGTGGGCCAGCAGGAACAACCCAAGCGTGAGGACCACGTCGCCCGACATGGCGAAGAAGAGCAGCGAGGTGAACAGAGCGCCCCAGGTGGCAAAGACCGTGAGGAACCGCTTCTTGGAAGCCGAGTAGTCGGCGATGGCGCCGAGTATCGGTGTGATCAGGAACATGACCAGTGGCCCGAAACCGACGGTGACTGCCCACAGATCCTGACCGGTCCAGAGCCTCCCCAGGAACTCCACTTCTCTGTCTCCCACCACCTCGGAGGCGAAGTAGGCGGGGAGCACCGCGGCCAGAATCGTGGTGGCGTAAGCGGAATTGGCCCAGTCGTAGGTGACCCAAGCCCGGATGGCGCCGGGGTCGTTCTTGACGCCAGTGCTCACGGTTGCGGCAAGCTACCCATAACCTATCCCCGATGCGGCGCGGACTGATCTCAACCTTGCTCGTCATCTCGGCCTGCACCGGGGCCCAGGAAATATCAAGCACCAGCTCTTCGGAGCCGACCACCTCGTCGAGCGCCCCCACCAGCACGACCAGCACCGTGCCCTCGACCACCACGACGACATTGGCCACCACCACGACGACCCTGATGCCGCTGGCGTCCCTCGCCTATCGGGAGGTCGGACCGATGCAGTTCCCGGTTCAGGTGGTGGCCCGGCCCGGCGAGGAGACCGCCTATGTGATCACCAAGACCGGCGAGGTGTGGGCTCTCGTGGGGGAGGAGGTGGCGTCGGAACCGCTGCTCGATATATCTGACCGGGTGCGCAGCGAGGGCGAGCGTGGGCTGCTCTCGATTGCCCTCCATCCCACCGACCCGAGCCGCTTGTACCTCCACTACTCCGACGCCGCCGGAGACACGGTGGTCTCCGAGTTCACATTCATCTCGCCGACCGAGGCGGATCCCGGGAGCGAGCGGGTGTTGCTCCAGGTTGAGCAGCCGGCGCCCAATCACAATGGCGGCATGCTCCAGTTCGGCCCCGACGGGACGTTGTTGCTCGGTCTCGGGGATGGGGGAGGCTCTGGCGACCGGTACGGCAATGGCCAGAACCCCGACACCCTGCTCGGGGGGCTGGTGGCCATCGATGTGGATGGGGGGACGGAACCCGCCTCCTATGCCAAAGGCCTGCGCAATCCCTGGCGCTTCTGGATCGATGGCACCCTCCTGTACGTGGCCGATGTCGGCCAGAACCTCTACGAAGAGGTTTCGGTGGTCGAGCTCGCCCCCGGGTTGAATTTCGGCTGGCCGATCACCGAAGGCCTCCATTGCTACAGCCCATCCTCGGGTTGTGATCCTTCAGGCCAGGTGGTGCCGGTTATCGAAGTGGAGCACGGTGACGCCGCCACCTGTTCGATCACGGGTGGTGTCGTCTACCGGGGCACGGCCATCCCCGAGTTGCAGGGTGCCTACCTCTACTCCGACTATTGCGGGGGGTGGCTCCGGTCGTTCCGCTACGACGACGGAGCAGCGGTCGACCAAACCGATTGGACAGACCAGGTGGGGGTGGCTGGCCGCGTGACCGGCTTCGGCGTCGATGGCGCCGGAGAGGTCTACGTGACCACGATCGAGGGTGTGTTTGCCCTCGTCGCCGTCCGCTGAGCACGACTGAATAGGCTCGCCCCATGGCCACCCTGTTCACCAGGATCATCGAGGGCGAGATCCCGGCGACCTTCGTCTGGAAGGACGAGTTGTCGGTCGCTTTCATGTCTATCAACCCGCTGCGACCGGGGCACACCCTCGTCGTCCCCCGCGACGAGGTGGATCACTGGATCGATTGTCCTCCCGTCCTGCGCGAGCACCTGCTGGAGGTCGCCAGCCAGATCGGCCGGGCCCAACAGAGAGTCTTCCGGCCGGAGCGGATTGGGCTCGTGATCGCCGGTCTCGAGGTGCCCCATCTCCACCTCCATGTCGTCCCTATCAACGGTGCTGCCGACCTCGAGTTCTCGAGAGCAGCGAAGACAGTCTCGAGGGAGGCGCTGGAAGAGTCCGCTTCTTCCATCCGCTACATCCTTCGCTCGATGGGATCGACCGGAGTCGTCGAGGAGGCGGGCTCCTAGGTGGAAGTCGTCTTCGGGGGGATCAGCTCACTGCTCTACGGTGTCGCCGATTTCCTCGGTGGTGAGGGGGCAAAACGGGCCGCTGCGGTTTCGATCGTGCTCTGGGCGGGGATCCTCAGCTTTCCACTCCTGTTGGTAACGGCCATCGTCGTCGGCGGCGACGCCGGGGTCGAGGATTATCTCCTCGGCTTGTTTGCCGGTGCCGTGGGTGGGGCCGGCCTCATCACCCTGTTCGCCGGGCTGAGTCGAGGCCAGGTCGCGGCGGTGGCACCAGTCGCTGCCGCAGTGGGCGCAATCGTGCCTGTTGTCGCCGCCTTGATCGAAGGGGAGAGCCCATCGACGCTTTCCTGGATCGGGGTCGCCATCGCGGTGCCAGCCATCGTGCTTTGTGCCTGGGTCACCGACCCGGGGGACGTGCCTGGCGGGGGCCTGGTATACGGTCTCGGCGCCGGCCTCGGATTCGGTGGGTTCTCGGTGGCCATCAACCTCACCTCGGAGGAGTCGAACCTGCTGCCGTTGATCGCTTCGAGAGGCGCAACCATCCTGGTTCCCCTGGTGTTGGCCGGGGTTGGTATGTGGCAGGTGAGCCGATTCCGACGCACGCCCCGAGCCCTGGTCGCTGCCAATGCGATCCTGGACGTCAGTGGCAACGTGGCTCTTCTCTTCGCCTTGCGGTCGGGCTCGCTGGCCACGGGCGCGGTGGCGGCCTCCTTTTACCCCGCGGTCACCGTGATCATGGCCCGGGTCGTCAACGGCGAGCACCTCCGTCGAAGACAGGTCCTTGGTCTGGTCCTGGCACTGTTGGCGATGACAGCCATCGCCTTGGGCTAGGGCACTCAGCCCCGAACCACCAGCCAGGTGCCGAAGATCATGATCGCGACCCCGAGTGCTCTTGCGCCGTCGACAGTGCGCACCTCACCGAACCACCCGAGATGCTCGACCGCCGCTCCCAGGATCAGGGTGGCCGCGGTGAACAAGGTCAGCCCGGCGCCGAGACCGAGTCGGTTGACGGTGATCCCCAGCGATGCGACCACGACCAGCCCCATCAGACCGGCGGTGAACACCCACCAGGGGAGGTCTTTCAGCTCGGCCAATCGGCCCCCCCGAAACGCAAGCATCAACAGCCCGATGGCGAGGCCCCCGCCTCCATAGGTCACGAACGTGGAGGCGAGGGTTCCGACACGCTGCTCCATGACGCCGAGGAACTGCGACTGCAACGCCCCTGCCAGGCCCCCGAGGACCCCCACCAGGACAACAAAGACGTAACTCATGACCTGTTAAGACTGGTCGGCGAGACGCCCATAGTCACGGATCGTTCCCTCCAGGTACTCGATCGCCCCGTCGTACCCGGTCTGCGCCTGGCGGGTGGTGTAGGACAGGACCCTGGTCAGCCAGAGGCGAAAGGCGAGCGATTCCCACGCCCCTTCCCCCAACCGAAACCCGGCGAGAAGAAACCGGAGTGCCTCCAGCCAGGTCGCGGCATCCATGAAGCCGTACTCCGGCCGCTCCAGATTGGCCATGAGGCCGGTTCGAGCTCCAGGGGGCAGGTCGGCGGCGAGCTCGGCCTCCTGGTCGGTCCAACCGCTGGTGAGGAGGGGCAGGGTGGTGGTCAGGTCGTAGGCCACGATGCGCTTGAGATCGGGCGGCACCGGGGCTGGCGGATCGCTCCCATGACGGGCGCCGGGCTCGGGCCCCTTCTGGCCGGCAAGCCGGGAGACGGCATCGAGGCACTCCACCACCATCGGGCGCAGCTCATCCAACGACCCGTAGAGCGTGTGGCGCTTCCCGCCAGGAACGAGATGCTCATAGAGGCCCACTCCCAGCACCGAGGTGGCATAGGTGATCACGGTGTCGATGCCCCAATCCGAGCGAGATCTCACCAATTCGGACTCGGCAAGGGACTCGAGGGCGACCCGGGTGAGGAGCAACTCTCCGCCCAGCGGCTGGTTGAGCCTGGGGAGGAGGGTTCCCGGGAAGAGAAGGGCGAAGCCGGGTCGGGTGATCATCCAGGTGATCATGGCGTCGGTGGCCGCCCTCGGGAACCGGTGGCGGACAACGCCGTACCCGTGATCGGCGGCCTCCTCGGCACCGTCGATCCAGGTGGCATCGAAGTTGGTGATGTCGGCGTCGTAGAAATGGACGCGCTCCCTGCCCTCTTCTGCGGCGCGCCGGATCGCAGTGTTCATGGCGTCTCCCTTGCCCGCTCGGAACGTCCCGACTCGCTCCTGGGGTATGACCAACACCGGCTTGGTAAGCGCGGCTGAGGTCTGCGCGGCCTCGGTTTCGACCTGGCGGGCCGGCGGGCCGTCTTCGGAGGCCACCGCCCACACCTCGTCGATTCGGGGATGGGATGCCGCCCTCCTGAGGTTGGCGGTCACCAGCGCCGGATCCTCGTCCTTGAATGGGAAGACCGCCAGGCTCACCGAGACCACCATAGGAGACCGATTCCTGTCCCAGCGCGGGTCTACTCTCGCCCCAGATGGATGAAATGGTCGGCCGGGTCCTCGGGACCAGAGATGCCACCCCACTCGAGTTCTGGATCGGGATCGATGAGGGGCAGTACGTCCAACTCGACGACGTCGTGGCCCTCGAACGGGTGCTCCCGACTGGTGAGATGGTCCGAATGTTCGGGATGGTCGGCCAGGTGGTGGCCCGACACGAAGGTGCTCGGTTCGACTCCGAC
>DATDPT010000006.1:0-52365 GCA_035292605.1 Acidimicrobiia bacterium | reverse complement strand
CATTGAGGATCTCGGCATGGACATCCTCGATGTCGCCGCGGCATGCGGCGCGGCGAACTTCGACGTCTGCGGGATCTCGCTGGGTGGGCTCATTTCCCTGTGGCTGGCGAGCAATGCTCCCGGTGCCGTATCGAAGCTCATTGCCTGCAACACCGCAGCCCGTCTCGGATCCGAGCGGTTGTGGTCCGAGCGGATCGAGGCTGTGGAAAGGGGTGGGATGGCGGCCGTTCGGGAGACCGTCATGTCCCGGTTCTTCGCCCCGGGGTTCGAACTGCGCTACCCGGGGGCGCTCGCCTCCGTGAGAAGGGTCTTTGCCGAGATCGATCCCGTTGGATACGCCGGCTGTTGTGCCGCGCTGCGCGATGCCGACCTCACCGGAGCGGTGGCCGGAATCGTCAGCCCGACTCTGATAGTCGGAGGGGCTCTCGACGTGGCGACTCCTCCGGAACAGTCGGTCTGGCTACACGACCGAATCCCGGACAGCAGAGTCGAGGTGATCCCCGGTGCCGCCCATCTGTCAAACCTGGATCAGCCGGACCTGTTCAACGGCATCGTGCTCGACATGCTCGGGGGGGATCGCTGAGTTCACGGTCCCGATCGCCGATGACCGGGCCTCATGCGCCCCAGACGTCGGCCGCAACCTCGACGGTGCGTGCGAGCTTGCGCCACTGATCTTCTTCGGTCAGCTCGTTCCCGTGGGCGGTCGACGAGAAGCCGCATTGATGACTCAGCCCGCACTGGTCGAGGTCGATGTACTCGCCCGCCTCCTCGATCCGCCGCTTCAGGGCAGCGGCATCCTCCACTACCGGCTTCTTCGAGCTCATCAGGCCCAGGATCACCTGTTTGTCCGACGGCACCAGCCTCAGGGGAGCAAAGTCACCGGAGCGCTCGTCGTCGTACTCAAGAAAGAACGCATCTACGTCCATGTCGTTGAACAGGATCTCCGCCACTGGCTCGTAGCCACCTTGCGCCACCCAGGCGCTGCGGAAGTTCCCCCGGCACAGGTGGATCCCGGCCACCATGTCCTCGGGGCGGTCTCTTATCGAGTCGTTCACGAGCCTGCAGTAGAGCCGGGTCAGCTCGTCTGGGTCCTCGCCGCGGTCAGCGGTGCGTTGTCGGATCTCGGGATCACAGAGGTAGGCGAGGTTGGTGTCGTCCATCTGGAGGTAGCGGCAACCCCGCTCGGCCAGATCGGCGATCTCCTCGCGATAGGCCTCTGTCAGGTCTGCGAAGAAGCCATCCAGATCGGGGTAGACGTCGGCGCTTATCGCCTCGCGTCCTCCGCGGAAGTGCAACATCGATGGGGCGGGAATGCACACCTTCGGGGTCCTGTCGACCACCGACGACAGAAAGTCGTAGTCGGGCCCCTGGATGGGTCGAGAATGCCTTATCGGGCCGGTGACGTGCATGGTCGGAGGCCGGAATCCCACTTCGGTCCCGTCGTCCTTGCGGAAATAGGCGAAGAAGTCGCCGTAGGTCACGTTTACTCCGTCGAGGTGCTCGAGGAAGTCCACGTGGAAGAACAGCCGGCGGAACTCCCCGTCCGTGATGCCCTTGAGGCCCACATCCTCTTGATGCTTGACCACATGGCGGATGTGAACGTCCTCAACCTCGCGCAGCTCCTCGAGGGTGATCTCCTCCTTGTCCCGGCGGTCGCGCGCCTCCATCAACTCAGGCGGTCGCAAGAAGCTGCCAACGTGGTCGGCTCGAAATGGCGGGGTTCGCATCGGTCCGTACTCCTCCTCGATGGAATCTGATCCCGGTCGCGACTTGGAAGCGTAGCCATCGCCCTACGGCCAGGAAGCCCGGCCGATGCCGTGGAAATAGCATGTGCGTCTTGACGATGCCGTCACAGCTCGAGTCCCGCGGTGCATCCCGGACTGCTTGCGGCCCATCCCGTCAAATATGTAACGTGTCCGCACCCCGAACAGTCGTTCGCATCTCGAACAGAGGGCGGCGCAAGGGGTCGGAGCAGACCGGAGGAGATGACGCTGGGCCGTGAGGGCTGATCAGAGCGCGCGCGATAGCGCTGGGGCCCGGCGAGCGTCCTCGCCTACCCAGCGAACTGCTCGATGAACCGTGGCGAGCCACCAGTCCCGGATGGCGATACTGGGACCCCGTTGTGCTCGAGCTGGTAGACGTCTCCGTCAGTTTCGGGGGGCTCAAGGCGCTCGACAGCCTCTCGTTCTCGGTCGAATCGGGAGAGATCCTCGGGATGATCGGGCCGAATGGGTCGGGTAAATCGACCGCCTTCAACGTCATCACCGGAACCCTCAAGGCGAAGACCGGAAATGTCATCCTCAATGGCGAGGACATCACCGGGTTGCCCTCTCACCGCATCGCCCACAAAGGGATAGCCAGGACTTTTCAGCTCGTTCGCCCGTTTCCGCACCTAACCGCACTCGAGAACGTGCTCACCGGGCGATTGTTTGGTGGTGAGGGAGCAAGAAAGACGAGGACGACGATCGCCGAAGCCCGGGGGGTATTGGAGGACCTCGGGCTTTCCGACAAGGCGGAAGTGCGAGCGGGATCATTCACGATGCGCGAGAGGAAATGGCTCGAGGTGGGCCGAGCCCTGGCCAGCCGTCCTCAGCTGATCCTTCTCGACGAGTTCATGGCAGGCCTCTCCGGGAGAGAGATTCCCGCCGCGGTCCAATTGGTGAAGAGGATCAACAGCTCCGGCGTCACGGTCGTGTTGGTCGAGCACATCGTCAAAGCCATCACCGGCGCCTGTGACCGAGTGATCGTCCTCGATGCCGGCTCCAAGCTGGCCGAAGGCTCGGTGGATGAGATAGTCAACAACCCAGATGTGATCAGGGCATACCTGGGGAGTCGCCATGCTCAAGGTTGAGAACCTGGAGATCGCATATGGAGATCTCCAGGTCGTTTGGGGCGCTTCCTTCGAGGTGCCAGAGAACTCGATAGTCGCCATCCTCGGCCCCAACGGGGCGGGCAAGACAACGACTCTGAGGGCCCTGATGGGCCTGCTCCCGATCCTGAGTGGCTCGGCCTCGTTCAAAGGCGACTCGATCGCCGGTGTCGCAACGTACGCATTGGTAGAGCGCGGGCTGGTGATGATCCCCGAGGAGCGCTCGACATTCGCCTCCCTAACCGTCGAGGACAATCTCGAGCTCGGCGCATACACCCGGCGAGCCCGCCCCTACCTGGAGGAGACCCTGAGGGAGGTTCTCGGCATCTTCCCCCGTCTCGCCGAGAGACTCGGTCAACTCGCTGGGACCCTGAGCGGGGGCGAGCGTCAGATGCTGGCCATCGGCAAGGCCCTTATGGCGCGACCCGATCTGCTGATCCTCGACGAGCCTTCGATGGGTCTCGCACCGATCATCGTGGAGAACACATTCAATGTGATCAGGGACATTCGGGAGCGAGGCCTCTCGGTCCTAATGGTCGAACAACACGTCGAGATGACGCTGGAGGTCGTCGACCACGCCTACATCCTCGAGTTGGGCCACATAGTCGCCGAGGGGACCAGTATTGAGCTAGCCACCGACCGCCGCGTCCGTGAGGCATACCTGAGCCTATGACACAGCTGATTCTCCAGAGCGCGGTCTCCGGCCTCCTCGTCGGCGGCATGTACGGCTTGGTGGCCCTGGGTCTGGCGCTGGCGTTTGGAGTGTTGAAGGTTCTGAACGTTGCCCATGGTGAGCTCCTCATGCTGGGCGGTTATGCCACATTCTTCGCCTTCAACTCTTGGGGCGTCGATCCATTCGTGGCCATGCCATTCGTCTTCATCCTCCTCTTCCTCTTCGGTGTCGGGCTCTATCAGCTCTTATTCCGGTTTGTGACCCGTTTCGACGTGGAGACCCGGATCAAGAACTCGCTGCTGATCTCCTTCGGTCTCGTCCTGGTCCTCCAGGCCCTGGCTGTTCGCCTTTTCACCGCCGACGAGCGAACCATTTCGACCAGCTATTCCTCCGAGGCGTTCACCATCGGCCTGATCCGGGTCCCGATAGTGCGTCTGGCCGGGCTCGTGGTTGCGGTGATTGCTGCGCTGATCCTGGAGTGGCTGCTGACCAGAACGCGATTCGGCAACGCAATTCGGGCGACGGCGGAGGATTGGACTCGAGCTGCCCTGACGGGCATCGATGAGCGACGCATCTACATGATCGCCTTCGCCATCTCGGCCGGGCTGGCCGCGCTGGCCGGCACACTGATAACCCTGGGCTATAGCGTGAGCCCGAGCATCGGGCTCGGCTGGACGCTCAAGGCCCTCATTGTCGTGGTCCTTGCCGGTCTGGGGAGCATGAGAGGAATCGTCGTCGCCGGCATGTTTCTCGGTCTCACCGAAGGCCTTGCTTCCGTTTGGATAGGTGGTGAATATCGCGAGGTGGTGGCCCTGATCGTCTTCCTGATCGTGCTGAGCTTCCGGCCCCAAGGCTTCTTCGGCAGGGCGTATGCATAGAGCAGGGCGTCCCCTGGTGTGGCTCTCCATTCTCGGGGTGGCTGTGGCCCTTGGTGTCGTCACCGACGACCAGAGGATCATGACCATCGCCATCCAGACCTACATTCTCGCGGCCCTCGCCTCGAGCTGGAACATCCTCGGGGGGTTTGCGGGGCAGATAAGCCTCGGCCACGCCGCCTTCTTCGGCCTTGGGGCCCTGGTGACCCGGGAGATGTGGTTGGGCGGTCAGCCGTTCCCACTCTCGACGCTGGCGGCAATGGTCGTCACTGCCGTGGTGGCCGCCATCGTGGGGGTGCCGATGCTGAGATTCCGTGACGCGTATTTCTCCATCGGGACACTGGCTCTCGGCGTCGCCGTCTTCTTGACCATCGGCAACGTCAGGCCCGGGATCTCTTCCTTGCCGGTAGATGCCCTCAGGGAATACGAGTTCACCGGGCCCTACTTTCTGGCGCTGGGCGTCATGGCGTTCACAGTGCCGGTCTCGATGTGGCTCAAGCAGGGCAAGCTCGGCCTCGGGATGATGGCAGTCCGAGATGACGAAGAGGTGGCCGGGGCTTCGGGGGTCAGCCCGCTTCGCCACAAGTTGATGGCCTTCGTCATCAGCGCCGCGCTCGCCGCGCTCGCGGGCAGCGTGTTTGCCTATTTCAGCATCAGCTACTACCCGAGCTTCCCATTCTCAGTCGTGTGGACATTCGAAGCCATCCTGGTGGTGTTCATAGGCGGGATCGGGACGACCGTGGGCCCGCTGATCGGCTCCGCCTTCTTCATAGTGGGGCGTTACGCCCTGGCGTCGAACACTGAGGAGTTCCAGGTCGTGCTTTTCGGGTTGCTCTTCATCATCGTGGTTCTCTTGCTCCCGGGGGGGCTGGTCGAAGGCTGGCAGCGAATCTTCGGGGGATCGGCGAGTGATGTCGTCACTCGAGCCATGGAAACAAAGACCGGGGAAACGAAAGGAAAGGAATTGGTATGAGTAAACGCACACTGCTGGTGTTGTTGGCGGTGGTGGCGATGGTTCTGGCCGCATGCGGCGATGGCGAAGAGGGCGCTGACACCACGGGCGCCGGCGCGGCGACCACGACCACTGCTGAACCCGTCGGGGAGACCACGACGACTGCTGAACCGGTTGCCGAGGCTCCTTCATCGATCGTGATCGGTGCGGTGGTGCCGATCACAGGTGCTTTCGCCGGGGGAGGGGCCCAGGTGGAGCGGGGCTACCGATACGCGGTCGAGGCGATCAATGAGGCGGGCGGAGTCGCTGTCGAGGAGTTCGGGGTGTCCTTGCCACTGGAGCTGGACCTTCGCGACGACGCGTCGGATCCGAACCAAACCACGAGCATCATGGAGGAGCTCGGCGGTGGGGACATCGTTGCCTACCTCGGAGGATTCGGGAGCCCGTTGCACGCCGCGGGAACCGCGATCGCCGAGAGGAACGCCATCCCCTACCTGGGTGTGGCCACGGCTATTCAATCTCTGCACGAGCAGGGTTATCGCTATTACTTCTCGCCCTTCCCCAAGTCGCCGGACGTCGCGCTCTCGACTTTCGAGATGCTCAACGGCCTTCTTCCTGAAGGAGAGCGTCCCCTCAGGGTCGGCATCTTCCAGGAGACCACCGATTGGGGGGAGGAGCTGGCAGCGCTCTGGGTCTCGGAGGCCGAAAGCCACGGCTACGAGGTGGTCCTCCATGAGGAGTACGCCCCAGGAGCCACCGACTTCACTGACATCATCCTTCGGGCACAAACCGCCGATGTCCAAGCCCTGCTCAGCCTGCCCACACCACCTGACGGCTTCGCCATCTACCAGCAGATGGGCGAGTTGGGGTGGAAACCCCCATTCTCAATGGTGGTTCGCGCCGCCGACGTGCCGACCTGGAACGACCTCGGCCCGGCCGGTGAGGGTGTCCTCTTCTCCGCGGGGTGGCACCCGGCGCTCGGATTCCCCGGCATCGAGCCGATGAACGAGCGTCATATCGAAGAGGAGGGAAGGCCGGCCGACCCCATCGTCGGCGGCGCCTATGCACTGGTCCAGATCCTGGCCGATGCCATCGAGCGGGCCGGCACGTTGGATCACGAGGCGGTTCGTGACGCCATCGCCGCCACCGACATGATGACGGTGGTCGGGCCAATCACATTCCGTGAGGACGGGACCGTCCCGATCACCAACCCGTTGATGCAGCGGGTGGGGGGCGGTGTGGAGCTGGTGTGGCCGGCAGAGTCGGCGACAGCCGAGCTCTTGTATCCGGCCAACTGAGCACAGCCGGCGTCGAGCCCAACAGGGCCGCCCCCCACGGGGCGGCCCTGTTGGGTGGGGAGATCTACAGCCCGAGGTAGGCCTTTTTGATCAGGTCCCCGCCGAGGAGCTCCTCCCGTCCTCCCTCCAACACCACCCGGCCGTTCTCCAGCACGTATGCCCGGTCGGCGATCTCGAGGCTCTTGCGGACGTTCTGCTCGATGAGCAACACGGTGATGCCCTCGTCACGAAGCTGTCGGATCACATGGAAGGCCTGGTCCACCAGCAGAGGCGACATGCCGATCGAGGGCTCGTCGAAGATACAAAGGGTCGGCAATGCCATCAGCGCCCGACCGATCACCAACATCTGTCGCTCACCACCACTCAGGGTCCGGGACATGGCACGCTCCCTCTCCTCGAGACGTGGGAAGAGGCGGTAGACGCGATCCAGGGTCTTCAAGCGACGCTCCCAGGCCCGGCGGTGAAATGCGCCCAGCTCCAGATTCTCCCGAACGTTCATGTCCCGGAATAGCCCGCCGCCCTCGGGCCCGTAGGCGATGCCCAACTCACTGATCCGGTGAGGGTCGCGCCCCTCGATGCGCTGGCCGGCGAACTTGATCATCCCGGATGTGGGCTCGATGAGTCCGACGATCGATTTGACCAGAGTGGTCTTCCCCGCGCCGTTGGCCCCGAGCACCGCCACCACCTCCCCCTCCCCCACGTTCAGGGAAACGTCCCAGAGCGCCTTGATCGCCCCGTAGTGGGCGTTGACCTTGTTGATTCGAAGCAAGGCTATTCCCCCAGGTAGACGGTTCTGACAGTCGGATCTGCGGCAATCTCCTCGGGTGTGCCCTCGGCGATGCTCCGGCCGAAGTGGAAGACGATTATCCGGTCACAGACGCCCATGATTGCCTGCATCACGTGCTCGATCATGAGGATCGTCATCCCCTTCTCGCGGAGCCGGCCGATGAGTTGCATCGACTGGGTCAGCTCCACCGGGGTCAGGCCGGCCATCGACTCGTCGAGGAGAAGCATCTCGGCATTGGTGGCGAGAGCTCTGGTGATCTCGAGACGTCTTCGGCTGGCGAGGGAGAGGTCCCGCACCGGCTTGTTCCGGTCGCCCAGCAACCCCATCGATGCCATGAGTTGGTTGACCTCGCGCTCCACCTCCTTGTGGCGAAAGGTGCGCTCCGGGTTGCCATATATCAATGCGAGCCGCACGTTTTCGAAAGCGGTCATCCCGGCGAAGAGCTTGGTGGATTGGAAGGTGCGAGCCAGCCCTCTTCGGCAGACCTGATCCGGTCTCAAGCCGGTGATGTCCTCGTCTTTGAATCGAATGGTGCCTTCCTGGACCTTGATGGCGCCTGAGATCAGGTTGAACACGGTGGTCTTCCCTGCACCGTTGGGGCCGATGAGTCCCACCACCTCGCCGCGGCCCACGGTGAACGCGACCCGATCGACGGCCTTCAGCCCACCGAAGCTATGGGAGACGCCGCGGACCTCGAGCACCGTCATCGCCTCCTGACTCGCCGGACCTGCATCTGCAGCTTGGCCCATTGGATCCTCACCCTGAGCAACCACCTCTGAGCGAGCACGACGAGCCCGCCGGGCAGCCAGACGACGATCACAACCAAGGTCAGGCCGAACAAGAGCAGATAGAGGTAGGGGTGCTCGGTTATCAGGAAGTCCTGCAACAGCACGAGGACCACGGTCCCCAGAATCGGCCCGTACAGCTTCGACGTGCCACCGAAGATCGCCATGACCACCGGTAAGAACGACAGCAACGGGTTGAATGCGATGGAAGGATCGATGTAGCGCCAGCGCGTGGCCATCACTGCGCCGGTGGCACCGACGAAGACCGCGCTTGCCGCGAATGTCAGCACCTTGATCCGCGTCACGTGAATGCCGATGTGCGCCGCGGCGTCCTGGTTCTCGCCGATGGCCTGCAAGGCCATGCCGACGCGGGAATGCTTCACCAGAAATGTCACGATCAATGTCGCCCCGAACAGGATCGTCACCAACAGGTAGACCGCATCATTGCTTGCACCGAGCACATGTCGCCCGACGGTGCCCGTAAAGTGCGTCTCCCACCACTGGACCACGTTGCGGATGAGCGCCGTCATCCCAAAGGTGAACAGGATGAAGTAGACCCCCCGCAGGCGCAGGGTGAGGACGCCGATGGCGAGGGCGAGGACGAACCCGGTCAGGCCGCCGATGAGGACGATCACCTCGATGGGCATCGTCCCTCGAAGCAGTGCCGACACGTAGATCCCTACCCCGAACAAGGCAGCGGTTGCCAGTGAGACATAGCCGGTAGGCCCGGAGAACATCGTCCAGCTGAGGGTCAAGATCGCGTACATCAGGACGGTGATGAGTGTGATCTGAGCGGTGTCCGAGATCAGGGCTGGGGCGATCGCGAGCAGGATTATCCCCGAGGGGATCACGACCAGCGCAGTCTTCTGCTCGCTGAGGAGCGTGCTAATCAGCATGGATGGCTCGCCCGAGAATCCCTGACGGTCTGAGCAACAGCACCAGGATGAAGATGAGATAGAAGGCAGCGAGGGAAAGGCTGGGGTCGATGAAGTTGACCAGGCTGGTGACCAGGCCAAGGACGAACCCCCCGATCAAGCTGCCGCTGATGCTCCCCAGGCCGCCAAAGACCACGACCACGATGGCAACGATGGTCAGTTCGATACCGCGACTCGCCTGGATCTCGAACATGATGCTGTAGAGCACGCCGGCCAATCCGGCCAGCGCGGCGCCGAGCCCGAAGCAGATGCCCAACACCATTCTCCGGTTCACCCCGAGGACCTCGGCCATCTGCGGCGCCTCTGCGGCGGCGCGTATCGCCTTGCCCAATCGGGTGCGCTTGATGAACACGTAGAAGGCCAGGCTGACTGTTACCGCGACGACCAGGGCGATCACCCGGTTGAGGCCATAGCGGTTGCCGAGTATCGAGACCGGGCTGTTGAGATAGCTGTAGCCCCTCAAGTTCGCCCCCCACCAGATGAGCATCAGGTTCTGAATCACGAACAGCAGGCCAAAGGAGGCGAGAAGGGAACGGCCCTCGAAGGCGTCATCGTTGACCGATGTCCTCCGAAGCTGGTTGAACAACGACCTGTCGAGGGCATACCCAACGACGAAGAAGGCAGGCGCGATCACGGCTATCGCCACGAACGGGTTCAACTTCAGCGCTGTGTACAGGCTGTAGGTGGCGAGGGCCCCCAGGATGATGAACTCCCCATGGGACACGTTCAGCACTCGCCCAACGCCGTACTGGAGGCTCAGCCCCACCGCGATCAGGGCGTAGACCCCGCCCAGGATCAATCCGCTGATGATGATGTCGACCGCGCTCTCGATCATCGGAAGCTATCCAAACAGCGGCCTCTCCGGGGCCGACGGGCACCGGACGGGTCGTGGTGGGAGTGTCCTACGACGACCCGCTCGGTCGGTTTGTTCACTCGTTGCCGGCGACCTGCTGACGGGTCATCCGACCGGCCACGCCGGCTTGGGGAAGATGGGATCGGCGGTGCGATCTTCGGCATAGGCAACGATCTCGAACTCACCGTTCTGCCACTGCCCGACCTGGCCGGGGTAAACCGGGTTGAACTGGCCCTCGAAGCTGAATGTCCCGAGGATGGTCTCGAACTCTTCGCTGTCCATTGCCTCTTTGACAGCCACAGGGTCGAGGGTGCCGGCCGCCTCGATTGCCTGCTGGAGGACCTGGCCGGTGGCGTAACAGGCCGCCGAAGCCCACCGGTCGGGCTCAGCTCCGAACATGGCGACATGGCGGTCGAAGTATCCACGGGATCCCTCTGTCTCCACGTTGGGATTCCAGACCCCGGCCCCCATGATGCCCTCCACTACCTCGGCGCCGAAGGCGTCTCGATACGCGGGGAAGGCGATGCCAACCGTGGCATAGAACAGGTCAGGGCTGAGCCCGATCTCGAGCATCTGCCCGGTCATCAGGAAGGTCTCGGCAGGATAGGAGAATGCGAGTAGCGCCTGGACCTCGGCGTCCTGCACCTGTCGGAGCAGCTGGGAGAGATCCTCGGTGTTCACCGGGTAGGTCTCTTCGAGGACGATCTCGATGCCGGCATCGACCAATTGCGGCACGATGTCCTCAGCAAACTCGATCCCATGCAGGTCGTCGTGGTGGATGACCGCGACCGTCTCGATCCCGAGTTCCTGGAGGATCTGGACGAGGGCTGCCCCCTGGGCGGCACCCTGGTTGAGCATGGTGTAGAAGTACGGGTAGTCCGCCGCCTGCTCCTCCAGCTCCTTCGAGCTCACGGTGCATCCCATCACGGGTGATTGGAGCTCGCTGATTATGGGAGCGATGGCGAAATTGGCAGCGGTTCCCCATGGCGGGAAGATGAAGTCGACCGCGTCATCCTCGAGCATCTGCTGCACTTGCTGGACGGCGGTTCCGATGTCGCTCGTGTCGTCGACACGCTCGATCCTGACCGGTATCTGCTGGTCGTACTCGGCTACGAAGATCCCGCCCGCGGCGTTCACGTCGGAGACCCACAAGTCATATGAGGGGATCTGCGACAGGCTTGCGCCCGCGTTGTTGGGACCGGAGAGCGCAATCGCATTCCCGATGACGATCTCATCAGGGGCCTCGATCGCCGCTTCTGTCGTGGTGGACCCGGCCGGCTGGCTGGTCCCGGGCGCTGCTTCCTCGGTCGTTGTGGTCCCGTCGTCCGCTGCGTCCTCGACGCAGGCAGCTAGTGAGACCACCATCGCCAGAATCAGCACCATCGGGCCATATCGCCTCTTGATCGAGGTCATTTTTCCTCCTCCTCGGGAACGGTTGTGCGCAGAGCGGCCATCCGTGCGACGAGCGTACACTGCGGGGACCACCCGTGCTTCGGGTTGTGCTCAGCACTTTCTCGGTTCATCGGCCCGGAGGTCCGGTTAGTGTCGATTGAGAAGCAAGGAGGAGCGCGATGATCGCCAAGAGGCACAAGATGTACATCGGTGGCAAGTGGTTGGATGCGTCGAACGGGAACACCTTCGAGGACCTGAACCCCTTCACCGGCGAGGTCTACGCGAACGTGCCGGCGGGGAAGACAGAGGACGCCACGCAGGCGATCGAGGCCGCCAGTGTCGCATTCCCGGAGTGGTCCGCTTCGCCCCCTGGGTTTCGCCGGCAGATCTTCCTCAAAGCGGCCGACGTCATGGAGCGCCGTCAGGACGAGCTGGTGAAGGCGATGATGGAGGAGGTTGGGGGGACGATCGGCATCTCGATGTTCCAGATGCACTTCGTGCCCGGCCTGCTGCGGATGGCCGCAGGGGCGGCATATGACGTCAAGGGCGAGACGATCCCCGCCGATCACGCCAATTCGTTCTTCCTGGCGATCCGGCAGGCTGCCGGCGTGGTGGCCTGCTTTGCGCCCTTCAACGTGCCCTACATCCTGGCTACCCGGTCGTTCGCCCTCCCCATCGCCTATGGGAACACGGCAGTGCTGAAGCCCTCCGAAGAAGCTCCCATCACCGGTGGCATCCTGCTCGCCGAGATCTTCGAAGAAGCAGGGCTTCCCCCAGGGGTGCTCAACGTGATCACCACCACCCGCGAAGACGCATCAGACGTTGGGGACGTCATGATCGCCCATCCGGCGGTGAGGCGGGTCTCGTTCACCGGCTCGACGGAGGTGGGGAGGATCATCGCCGAGAAAGCCGGCCGACACCTCAAGCGCGCCGTGCTCGAGTTGGGGGGCAAGGATCCACTGATCATCCTCGGGGATGCCGATGTCGACTACGCGGTGGAAGCGGCGGCCTGGGGCTCCTTCCTCCACCAGGGTGAGATCTGCATGTCCACCGAGCGGATCATCATCGAGAAGAGCATCGCCGACGAGTTCACCGAGAAGTTGAAGAAGCGGGCGCTGGCACTACCGATGGGCGATCCCACCAACCCCGCAACCGCGATCGGGCCACTGATCAACCAAAGGGCGCTCGACAAGGTCCATGCCCATGTCGAAGAGGCGGTCGCAGGGGGCGCTGAGCTGGTAGCGGGGGGGCAGTACGACAACCTGGTCTATCACCCGACGGTTGTCAGGAACGTCAAACCCGACATGCGGCTCTTCACCGAGCAGACCTTTGGGCCGGTGGCGCCGATTGTCGTCGTGAGCGACAAAGAGGAAGCTCTGGCGGTGGCCAACGACTCTGTTTACGGGTTGTCGGCGGGGATCCTGACCAACGACTTCAACCAAGCGCTCGATCTGGCCCTCCGCCTGGAGACGGGGATGGTGCACATCGGTGACCAAACCGTCAATGACGAACCGCAGGCGCCATTCGGCGGCATGAAGGGCAGCGGCTACGGGCGGTTCGGTGGACAGGCCGCTCTTGATGAGTTCACCGAGCTTCGCTGGATCAACGTGCAGCGCATCCCACGGACGTTCCCCTGACGTAATTGGGTTGCACAGGTCCGCATATGACCCCTGTAGCTCCCAATTACGGGGGCTAGGACAGGCTTCGCCCGCCTCCCACCACGATCACCTCGCCGGTGATGTAACCGGAGAGGGGGGTGAGTAGGAACCAGACCAGGTTCGCCACCTCGTCGGGCGTTCCCATCCGCTCGAGAGGGGTGGCCGACACCATTCTGTCCCGCGCCTCCTCAGGGATGGCCATGCTCATCTCGGAAGCGATCAACCCGGGAGCCACCGCGTTGACGCGGATCGCCGGTGCCAGGGAGAGGGCAAGGGCCCGCGTCATCCCGACCACCCCGCCCTTGGACATCGAGTAGTTGTACTGGCCGAAGTTCCCCAGATAGGCCCGGGAGGCGATGTTGACGATCGACGCCCCGTCGCTCATCAACGGGGCCAGTTCGGTGCAGAGGCGGTAGGCAGCGCCCAGGTTCAGCTCGAGGACCGAGCGGAAGCTCTCGTCGCTCATGTTGACCAAGCGCGAGTCTCTGGTGATCCCGGCGTTGTTCACGAGCCCGATCAGGGGCACACCCGAGGCTTCGACGGCTTGGCGCACGGCCGCCGGGCCTTCCTGTGACGTCAAATCGACCTGGACCGGGGTGATCTGCTCGGCCAAGGCCAGCTCCGGAGCCAGGTCGACCCCGATGACCGTCAGCGGTCCAGTGGCCGCCATCTTCTCTGCGATGGCCCGCCCGATCCCACGGGCGGCACCGGTGACCACGACCACTCCGTTCACGGCAGGGCCCTTCCGATGTGGTCGGGGCCGATCCTCACCACCTCGCCGGTGACGTGGGAGGACTCGTTGAGATGGTCGGCCCAGTCAGCGACTGTCTCGGGATCCGTGCCAGCCGAGAAGGCGACGACGTTGACCGTCCAGCCGTCCTTGATCCCTTCCAGGGCCGCGGTTCTGGCTGCCGAGAGCAACCCGGTGGCGACCATCGCCTTCCCTGGGCCCCGGCGCCCCAGGAGGTCGTCGTTGTGCACCACGTAGACGATGGAGTCTCCGGCCTGGGCGGCGGCCCGGCTCGCCTCGAAGGCACGGGTGAGCGCGGCGATGACTTCGCCCCAGTCGTCACTCACCTCAGGTGCCCAGTGGATCACCAGGTCACGATACGACTGCGGTCCCTGCCTCCACCATTTGCCCGATGGTGCTGTCGTCGACCCCGAGCTCTCGGAGGATCGGCATGGTGTGCTGGCCCAGGGTGGCGGGCGGGGTGTCGTTCCTCGCCGGTGCGCCGTCGATCCGAATCGGGGACCCGGTCACCTGGATCCTCCCGGCGGTCGGATGGTCGAGCCCGACCAGCATCTCGTTGTGCCGTGCCTGGGGATCAGCGAAGGCTTCAGCGAGGGTGAGCACCCGACCGGCCGGGAGTCCCACCTGCTCGAGCAGATCGATCCAGTACTCGGCTGTCTCGGTCTTGAACACGTTGCCCAATCTTCGAGCCAACTGGACCCGATTGGTCATCCGCGCCTCGTTGCTCGGGTAGTCCTTGGCCAGATCGGGTCGCTCCAGGGCGTCGGTGAGCAGCTCGAAATGACGCTCGGAGACGATGGCCAGGGTGAAGGGGGCGTCAGATGCCTCGAACACCTGGTTGGGAGCAATGAACGGGCTGGCGGTCCCGGTTCGAGCAGGTTGCTCCCCGGAAGCGAGGGCGAGTGCGTTCCAGCCGGATTGGACGGCCATCACACCGTCCCGCAACGAGATATCGATCCGACAGCCCTGCAAAGGCTTGCCGGCAAGGGCCGCCGAGACGGCCAGGGCCAGGTTGGTCCCTGCCAGATAGTCACCGATCGAGGTGGCCGTTTTGTGCGGGCCGTCCTTGGGATCGCCGGTGATCGAGATCATCCCCGACTCCCCCTGGAAGACGACATCGATCCCGGCTCTCCGGGCGTATGGGCCGTCAGGGCCAAAGGCAGAGATGACGGCGTAGATGAGCTTGGGGTTCAAGTCACGCACCCTGGCCTCGCCCAACCCGAGACGCTCCATGGCCCCGAACCGAAGGTTGCTGATGACCACGTCGGCTTTCCTCACGAGATTGTCGAGAACTCGTTTCGACAGCCAGTCCTTGGTGTCGAGGGCCAGGGACTCCTTGCCCCGGTTCACGGCAAGGAAGAACACCGACTCCCCGTTCTGGAACGGGCCGAACCGACGCCCCAGATCGCCATCGGGAGGCTCCACCTTGATGATCCTGGCCCCGAGATCACCGAGGAGCATGGCGGCATAGGGAGCCGCAATCAGATTGCCGAACTCGACTACCAGAGTGCCGCTGAGCGGTCCTTCAGACACGCTCGACGACCATGGCAATCCCCTGCCCTACCCCGATGCACATGGTGGCGAGGCCGTACCTGCGCTGACGGCGCACCAGCTCGTGGACCAGGGTGACCAGGATCCTCGCCCCCGAGGCCCCGAGGGGATGGCCGATGGCAATGGCGCCGCCATTCACGTTCACCTTCTCCTCATCGAGCTCCAGCAGACGAAGGCTGGCCACCGCCTGGGAGGCGAACGCCTCGTTGATCTCAACCAGGTCGAGGTCGTCAACCCCGATCCCGGCCCGGGCGAGCGCCTTCTCCGACGCCGGGACCGGGCCGATCCCCATCAGGTCAGGGTGGACTCCGGCGGCAGCGGAGGCCACGACGCGAGCCAAGGGCTGGAGCCCGTGAATCTCCAGGCCGGCTTCGGTAGCCATCAAGAGAGCGGCGGCGCCGTCGTTCATCGGCGAGGAGTTGCCGGCGGTGACACTTCCGCCCTCCTTGAACACCGAGGGCAGGGCAGCCAGACGTTCCAGCGAAGTGTCGGCTCGGGGGCCCTCGTCTCGAGTGACGGTCCTCGTCTCCCGACGGCGGTGGTCGGTCGGGGCCTCGAGCGGTTCGATCTCGGCATCGAATCGCCCGGCCGCGACGGCATCCAAAGCCAGCCGGTGACTGCGGAGAGCGAAGCCATCCTGGTCCTCACGAGAGATGTCGTGCTTCTCCGCCACCATCTCGGCGGTCATTCCCAGGGTGATCGGCGGATAGAGCTCGGTCATCCTCGGATTCACCAATCGCCACCCGATCACGGTGTCGGCGGCGTCGGGGAATCCGGTCGGGAACGCCCGGTCGCTCTTGGTGACCACGTACGGAGCACGGCTCATCGACTCGGATCCTCCGGCGATCATCAGGTCTCCCCAACCACCACGCAGGGCGTGGGCCGCCGACACCACGGCCTGCATTCCCGACCCGCAGAGCCGATTCACCGTGGCTCCCGGGATCTCAATCGGGAGCCCGGCGAGCAGCGCGGCCATGCGGGCGACGTTGCGGTTGTCCTCACCGGCCTGGTTGGCGGCTCCCCACTGGATGTCCTCGATGGCCATCGAGTCGACAGCGGGGTTCCGGGCCATGAGGCGGCTGATGGCACGGGCGGCCAGGTCGTCAGGCCGGACATGGGAGAGCTGGCCGCCGAGCTTGCCCATCGGGGTCCGACACCCGTCGACGATGTAGATGTCGTCTTTCATATTCAGTCCGCTCACATTCTTGCCGAACTTGAAGGGGTGGAATGGGGGAGAACCCCCATATACGTTGAAACCTTTTCGCCATACGGTGACGTCAGATATGAGTATGAACGGGCCAAGCAGACAACCGACTTCAATCGCCGCATTCACTCCGGCCGGTTTGCTGGTCCTCTACGTCCTGATTCGCATCCTCCTCTGAGAACTACGGTTCGGTCCATGGACCGCCCAGACAGTCTCTCCTTCACCGAGTCTGACCAAGCCAACTCCCTTCTCGCAACCAACGGTCTTGCCCTTCTGATCGGCATGCTCCTCGACCAACAGTTCCCGATGGAGCGAGCCTTTTTCGGCCCCCAGTTGCTCAAGGAGCGGCTCGGGGAAGACCTCGACCCGGGGCGCATCGCCGATTGGGATCCCGAGGAGTTGGAGGCCGTCTTCCGCGGCCCGCCGGCAATCCATCGCTATCCGGGGTCGATGGCGGGCAGGACCCAGGAGTTGTGCCGGGCCATCGTGTCCGAATATGCAGGGCGCGCCGAGAACTTGTGGGAGACCGCGGCGGACGGCGGGGAGCTGTTGACTCGACTTCATGCCCTTCCTGGTTTTGGAGTCGCCAAGTCGCGGATCTTTGTCGGGGTGCTCGGCAAACGGCTCGGGGTGAAGCCCGAGGGTTGGGAGGAGAAAGCAGCCGACTGGCCGAGCATCGCAGATGTGGCGACGTTTGACGACGTGGCCAAGCTACGTGAGCAAAAAAGGGCGATGAAGGCTCGGAAAGAGGGATGAACACGCTCAACCCTCAATATCTGAATGCCGATAGTCACCCGAAGGGACAGGAACCCATCCATGGAATCACAGATGCAACTCTCGGGGCAACTCTCTGACTGGAGTGTCAACGACCTCCTTCAAATCATGCAGGTCACCAAAAAGACCGGTTCCCTGGACATCGATGGCGAGAGACGAGCGCGCATCTTCTTCGGCGAGGGCAGAATCACCGGCGCCGAGTTGACCGGGGCCAAGGGGAGTTATCTCGGGGCCGATCGCAGCGGGATCGCCGACATCCTCTATGTCCTGTCCGGGCTCGAGACCGGCACCTTCTCAGTTGGTCCCGCCGACGGGCCAGAAATCAAAGGGTGGACGGTCGAGGAGATCCTGGCCGACGTCGAAGCCCTCCGGTCGTTGGAAGGCGAAGTCGTCGACGCCGGTCTCTTCGAAGCCACAGGCGTCCGCCTCATTCACGAGATCGATGGCCCTATAACCATCGAGCCCGAGGACTGGCATGCACTGGTCACCCTGGTCCAACCTTTCACCTTCAACCATCTGGAAGTGAAGTTCGGGCGGGGGACAGCCGTTCGCATCTTCCACACGCTGCATCGTCTCGGGATGGCCGAGGCGCTGGTCGCCGAGGACGGCGAGTCGAATTGGCTCGATCGTCTTGCCGAGGATGTGGCGCCTGGCGCTGCCACTCCCGCTTGGTTGGACAACCTTTCCGAGGCTGAGCCGACAGAGACCGAACTGGTCGTCGAGCCCGTCGACGAGCCTGAGCCGGTTCACATGTCGAAGGCGGCGGAGGCTCGCTCGCATTCGGCGCAGGTGTCCGTCGAGGTCAAGGGCGTGTCCGCACCGGCCTCCACCACGCTCACCGACGGGGTTTACGACGAGATCCGCCGTCTGCGGAGCCGGGTAGCCGACAAGTAACGTCGCCGGGGCATGCCCCAGCGCAGCCCCTGGAAACGGAATCGCCCTCTGTTCATCGGCCTTGCCGGAGGATCTGGATCGGGGAAGACCACCATCGCGGAGGCGGTGCTGGAACATCTCGATGGCAAAGTCGCCCTCGTCCAGCATGACGCCTATTACCGGCACGTTCCCGAGCTCTCCTATGACGAGCGGACCAAAGTCAATTACGACCATCCTGCTTCGTTGGAGACCGAGCTGCTCGTCGAGCACCTGCTGGCGTTGAGATCGGGTCAGCCGATCGAGCGCCCGGTGTATGACTTTGCCATCCATCTCCGCTCCGATGACACGGTCCGAGTAGAGCCGGCGCCGGTGGTCGTCGTCGAGGGGATCCTGGTGCTGGCTGAGCCGGAGCTCCGCTCCGAGCTCGACCTCAAGATCTTCGTCGACACTGATGCCGATGTCCGACTGGCTCGCCGCCTGCTGCGGGACATCGAAGAACGGGGCCGAACTGTCGACTCGGTGGTCAGCCAGTACTTCGACACCGTCCGTCCGATGCACGTTCAATACGTCGAAACATCGAAGCGCTTCGCCGATCTGATCATCCCCGAGGGCTACAACCCGAGAGCAGTGGCAACTGTGGTCGAATTGATCAGGTCGCGTCTCGGCTGAGGCGGCCCGCTGTCGGTGGGTAGGCCTACCGTGGGTGGACACAGGAGCCCAGCGCGGAAGGAGAGACCATGACCACACTCGAGAACCGGTCGAACACCGCACTCCTCGTCGTAGACGTGCAGAACGGCGTCGTCGAGGGGGCTCACGAGCGCGACGCGGTCGTCGCCAACGTCGGCAGCCTGGTCGAGAAGGCGCGGCGGGAACGAGTCCCCGTTGTCTGGGTCCAGCACTCCGACGAGCAGCTTGCGAGGGGGAGCGACGACTGGCGGATCGTCCCCGAGCTGACTCCGGGCGACGCCGAGCCGCTCGTTGAGAAGAACTACGGCGACTCTTTCGAGGACACTACCCTCGAGACCGTGCTGTCGGGCCTCGGAGTCGGCCGACTCGTCGTCGTCGGCGCCCAGACCGATGAGTGCATCCGCTCGACGCTGCACGGCGCCTTCGTCAGGGGGTACGACGCGACCCTGGTCAGCGACGCCCACACGACGGAGGATCTGACGGAGTGGGGGGCGCCGCCGCCGGACCAGGTCATCGCCCACACGAACCTATACTGGACCTACCAGACGGCGCCGGGGCGGACGGCAGGGACGGTCGAGACCAAGGATGTCGACTTCGGCGGCACGTCCTGAAGCCTGTGCGACGCGGACGAGAACGCCTCGGGACGGCACCAGGTCAGTCGCTGTCCATCGGGGCCGAGAATCTGGTGCGGGTTGGGGCGTCCCCTGTATCCCCCGTCTCGGCTGAGAACCGACCTCTCCATATACTCGCCTGATGTCCGGGCGCGCCACGGTCGCAATCATCGGGGTGGGGGCAATGGGTGAGGCCCTCATGTCCGGGTTGTTTCGCGCGGGATGGGGCCCAGGAGACATCTCGCTCTGCGTCCGCAGCCTCGAACGCGCCGAACAGCTCTCCGGCGATTCAGGCTCGGCGGTGTCACCCGACCCGGTGGAGACGATCCGCGGCCGTGAGGTGGTGGTGATCGCCGTCAAGCCTCTTGATGTTCCCTCGCTCCTCGATCGCCTGGCCGGGCATGTCGCCCCCGAGCAGATGGTGCTTTCCCTCGCTGCGGGTGTCACCACCGAGACCTATGAATCCCGGCTTGGCGCGGTCCCGGTCGTGAGGGCGATGCCAAACACTCCGGCCCTGGTTGGCGAAGGTGTCACCGGGATCGCCGCCGGGACCCACGCCGGATCGGAGCATCTCGACCTCGCCCGCGAGGTGCTGGGGGCGGTGGGGTCGGTCCGGATCATGGACGAGGAACTGCTCGACGCGGTGACCGCGGTGTCGGGCACCGGACCTGCCTATGTCTTCCTCCTGGCAGAGGCGCTCACCGAGGCGGCGGTTCGGGAGGGTCTCCCTAGGGACATCGCAGAGAACTTCGTCCACCAGACGATTCGAGGGGCCGGTCACCTCTTGACGAGCACAGGGAAGACACCAGCCGAGCTTCGCTCCCAGGTGACGTCGCCGGGTGGCACCACCGCGGCCGCGATGCATGTCCTCGAGGAGCGGGGCTTCCGGGCGCTCGTCGAGGATGCGGTGGCTGCCGCAGCAAGGCGATCCACCGAGCTCGGGAGCAAGGGCTGACCCCCTCCTCGAAAGCTGTTGCGGCGGTCTGAGAAGAGGGCACTTCTACACTCGCCGCCATGGCCCTCACCCAGGAGCGTCAGGACGAGATCACGTCCTCCCGGCGGCCACCTGTTTCCTATGTGATCGAAGGATTGGGAGTGGCCGGGGCGCTGGGGACTCTGGCGCTGGGCCTGCTGGGAACCATCCCGGAACAGCCTCATTTCCAGGTGGGTCGGGAGGTGTTCGGCAATATCCCTGACCCGGTCCAACTGGTCTTTTACGTGACGGTCGCCGTCTTCATCTGGTCATCGCTCCATCTCCTGGCCCGAAGGGCCACTGCCTGGGAACGGGGTCGCCCCGAGTCGAGACTGGGAATGTGGGGTCGCCGTATCAAGGACCTCGACTCCGGGCTGCGCATGAAGACCCTGATGCGCGACCCCCGGGCCGGTGTGATGCACTCGCTGATCTACTACGGGTTCATCGTGCTCTTCCTGGGCACGGTGACCCTCGAGATCGATCATCTCCTCCCCGGCAATCTGAAGTTCCTCAAAGGCCCGGTCTATCAGGGCTACTCGGCAGTCCTCGACCTGGCTTCCCTGGCCTACCTGGGTGGTCTGGCGCTGGCCGTCCTCAACCGGTATCTGCTGCGGACTGAGCGACTCCGGACCAAGACCAAGCCGGAGGACGCCCTGATCCTCGGTCTCCTGGTGGTCTTGGGGCTGAGCGGGCTGCTCACCGAGGCCGCCCGCATCTCCCTCGCCGGCAGGCCCGACTTCGAGGTGTGGTCGTTCGTCGGGCACCCGCTCTCCGTTTTGATACCGGAGAACAGTGCGGGCGACCTGCACCGGGTCTTCTGGGTCAGCCACGTGCTCGGATTCGTCGCCTTCCTCGTCGTCCTGCCGGTGACCAAGCTCCGGCACATGGTCACTTCGCCGGCGAATCTGTTCCTCTCCGCACATCCCCGGCCCAAAGGCTCGATGCGGGAGATGCCCAATCTCCTCGAGACCGACGACATCGACACCATCGGGGCTTCGCTGGCCTCAGATCTCACCTGGAAGCAGATCTTCGACACCGACGCCTGCACGGTGTGTGGTCGATGCACCTCGGTGTGTCCCGCCAACATCACCGGCAAGCCCCTCGATCCGAGGGAAATCGTCCTCAAGACGGGAGAGGTGGCGGCGGCTGCGGCCGGGGTGAGCCCACCGGTGTCATCGGTGGAGGTGCTCGAAGGGGAGCACTCGCTTTTCGATCGGATTCGCCCCGAAGAGGTGTTCGCATGCACCACCTGCCGGGCCTGTGACGAGATCTGCCCGGTGAACATCGAGATCCTCGACCACATCCTCGACATGCGCCGCTATCTCACCATGATGGAATCGGAGTTCCCGAGCGAGTTGGGTAAGGCGTTCGTGGCAATGGAGAACCAATCCAACCCATGGGGAATGAGCCAGCAGAGCCGGGCCGCGTGGACCGAGGAGCTCGACTTCGAGGTGCCGGTGTTTGGCGAGAACGGGAAGACCACCGCCGAATACCTCTGGTTCGTGGGTTGTGCCGGATCCTTCGATGACAGGAACACAGCCGTCTCGGTTGCCCTCGCCAGGCTGCTCAACAAGGCCGGGATCGATTTCGCCATCCTGGGTCGAGCCGAGCTCTGCAACGGCGACCCGGCACGGCGAGCCGGCAACGAATTGGTCTTTCAGCAACTGGCCCTCCAGAACATCGCCAATTTCGACGAGATCGGCGTCACCAAGGTGATCACCCAGTGCGCCCATTGCTACAACACCATCGCCAACGAGTATCCACAGTTCGGGGGTGACTATGAGGTGGTGCATCACAGCCAACTCCTCGCCGAGCTGCTGGCCCAGGGCCGGATCTCGGTCCCGACCAAGGACAACGGCCAGCCCAAGAAGATCGCCTATCACGACCCGTGCTATCTGGGGCGGCACAACGACATCTATCTGGCGCCCAGGAACGTCATCGGCGCCTCGGGTGACGTCGAGGTGGTCGAGATGCCCCGGCATGGCACCCGGGCCCTGTGTTGTGGAGCCGGCGGCGCCCGGTTCTGGATGGAGGAGCAGACCGGGAAGAAAGTCAATATCGAGAGGGCGGAAGAAGCTCTCGCCACCGGCGCCGACGAGATTGCCGTGGCCTGCCCGTTCTGCTTCGTGATGCTCGACGATGGGGTCAAGGAACTGGGCAGGGAGGACGTGAAGGTGAGGGACCTGGCCATGATCCTCGCCGAAGGGGTTGGCTACTCCGCGCCCGGAGCCGGCTGATTCGACGTCTTATCGCCCTGTCTGCCTTGGTCGTGGTGGTGGCCGCCTGCACGCCAGGCCTCGACGGCCCTTCGGGCACCGACTCTCTGACAACCTCCACCACCGCGCCAACCACGACGTCGACCACGACCGTCACCGGGGTTGCGATCGAGGCATTTCGGGGGTGCCTGGGGGAGCATGGTGTTGTCATCGAGGAGGTGCCGCTCGATGCCACCGGGCGTCCCCGTCTCGATCTCGTGATCATGACTGTCGATTTCGGGGATCCGGCAGTAGCCGAGGCGCTCGCGGTCTGTTCAGCGAGCTTGAACACGGGAGCGCTCGACCTGGGGGCGGAGGACCAGCTGCGCCGCGAGATCAACGAGCAACTCAGCGACTTCAGCCAATGCATGCGGGCGAATGGAGTCGAGGATTTCCCCGACCCGGTGCCGGGATTCGCCGGGGTGGGGGCCCCTTTCGCGGTGGCGGAGATCCCCTATGGGGATCCCGAGTTGGCAGCAGCAGCCGAGGCATGCCGGGCTTCGGTCCTCGGAAGCCTCCCTGGCCTCGACGAATCGTGACGGGCGTACGATTGGCCTGGTGACGACCCGACCCAGCCCAGTCATCACGCCGCACACGGGTCAGGAGACCGATCTCGACCGACCCTGGCAGGTCATCGTGTGGAACGATCCCGTGAACACCATGGCTTATGTCGTCTACGTGTTCCGCAAGCTGTTCGGCTACGACACGGAGAAGGCGACCCGGCTCATGCTTCAGGTCCATTTCGACGGCAGGTCCCGGGTCTCCGATGGGCCCCGGGAGAAGGCCGAGATCGATTGCTACCGGCTTCACGGGCACGGGTTGTGGGCGACCATGGAGCAATGAGCCGCAGCCGATTCCGATATCGGAGCGGCAAGATCGTGGTCGATCTTCCTGCCGAGGAGCGGGAGTTCCTGGCCGATGTCCTCGAGCTTCTGGGGTCGATCCCCACCACCGGTGACGACCCTGCAACGCAACGTCTTCAGGTTCCCGTCTACCTCGATGATCCGGAAGCCAACTCGGAGTGGTGGCTGTTCATGGGCGAGGAGCTTTCGATAGCCCGCGCCGCCGATCGCAATTTGTATCGCAGGGTGATGGAGACCGACGGAAAGCTGGAACTGACAACCGAGGAGGCAGATGCCTTTCTTCGAGTGCTCAACGAGGGACGGCTGGCGTTGGGAGCCCGATTCGGTCTCGAGGTCGAAGACGATCACGACCGCCTTCCCGAAGAGCAGCGTCAGGTCCTGGACTATCTGGGCTGGGTCCTGGAAGAGATGACGGCGGCACTCACCTCGGCCCTGTGACGATCGTCTCGGTCACCGAGTAGGTTCGGCCAGGCAGTGATCCCCCGAGTCCCCGAACCTGTTGGTGACATTCATCCGGGTGGCTGGGGCGGGAGGTCGAGCTCCCTGGCCGATCCGCTGGCGAGTCTGAGAAGCACATCCGGTTCCCTGATAACGCTCTATTTCGACCGGGCCGGCCCTGGAGGGACGGCTGCCCTGCTCACCGATCTGTTGAAGCCGTTGCGTGAGGAGGCAGAGAGACAGGGAGGCCGCATCCGCAAGAGCGTCCGGGCGGATGCCGACCGAATCCGCGATCTGGCTGATCAACTCGAAGGCGATGTTGCCCCGGCCTACGCCATCTTCGCCTCCGACGCCGATGGCGTCTTCCTGCTCGAGCCTCTCACGCACACCGTGCCCAACATCTCCTCCTTGGGTCCGCGTCCATACTTGAGACCGCTTCGAGCGGCACCCCGGCCACTCAGGGTCGGAGTCATCGTCGGCGACCGGGTGATCAGCCGGGTATTTGTCGGGTTCGACGGCATGATCGAGGAGCTGGCAGTCCTCGGCGCTGATATCGGCAAGCCGAACTACGGGGGATTCGGCGGTTATGAGGAGCGCAACGTGCGAGCCCACGCCGATGAAGAGACGACAAGGATGTGGAAAGAAGCCGGCACGCGGCTCCTGGAGAGACATCTCGATCAGCCTCTGGACTATCTGGTGGTGGGAGGACACGAAGAGACCGTCGAGGACATCGGGCGCGCCCTGCACCCCTATCTGGCTCGTCTTCAGAGAGCGACCTTCGCAGCCAACGCTCAGACCCTCACACCAGCCGCCCTTCGCTCCCAGGTAGCCGATCTCGGAACCGAGGTCCGCAAACAGAGGCAGGCGGCGTTGGCCGAGCACCTCTGCGACACGGCGCGGGGTGGCGGTCTTGCTGTTCTCGGGCTGGCCGGGACATTGCAGGCGTGCAACGCCCAGGCGGTCGACACCCTGGTCGTAGCCGGCTCGTTCACCCGCCCGGGGGTGATATGCAATCAATGTGGCCTGCTGGCTCGTTCCGGGGACAGCTGTCCTGCTTGCTCGGCGCCGACGTTCGCCGTCGAAGACATCGTCGCCGCCGCTATGGACGCCACCGTGGCCACCGGGGGGACGATTCACCAGATAGAGGTGGCGTCCCAACTCGATGTCGAAGGGGTGGGGGCAGTCATCAGGTTCCAGGTCCCGTTCTGAGCCGAGCATGGTGTCGGGGTAGCCTCGCGGTGAAATGCGTGAGAACCTCGAGACGCGCCGGATCTGGTCCGAGCAAGGAAAGCGGCTGGCAAGGGCCACGGTGGTCAAGGCCTACGGGTCGGCCCCTCGGGGCCCGGGATCGTCGATGCTGATCTCTTCCACCGGGGAGATGCAGGGCTCGGTCTCCGGCGGTTGTGTCGAGAACGACGTCGTGGTCAGGGCCCTTGGCGTTCTGGAGAGCGGTGAGCCCGAGTTGGTGACCTATGGCATCGCCGATGATGACGCCTTTGCGGTGGGTCTCGCCTGCGGAGGCACCATTCAGGTCTACATCGAGCCGTGGTGAGCGACCCGGTTCTCGACGCCATCACCCAACTCACCGAGCAGGAACAGCGTGGTGCGGTGGTAACGGTGATCGTCGGCGAGGGCCAAGGGAGCAAAGCGGTCCTCGACTCGACGGGATCGGTGATCGCGGGGGCGATCCCGGCCGCATTGGCCGAGTCGGTCCCCGCAGACGCGGCGGCCCTGATGACACGCGAACAGAGCGTCACCCTTGGTTACGGGGACACCGAAGTCTTCTTCGAAGTGCTGGCTCCCCGCCCCCGTTTGTTCGTGTTCGGGGCAGTCCACATCGCCCAGGAGCTGGTCCAGCACGCGGCCTTACTCGGGTTCAGCACGATCGTCGCCGACCCTCGCCCGGCATTCGTGACCCCGACGCGGTTTCCCGAGGCAGATGAGCTGAGAGTCGGGTGGCCCGGCGAGGTGTGCGACCCGTCATCGTTCGACGAGCGGACCTTTGTCGTGATCCTCACCCACGACCGGCGATTCGAGGATCCCCTTTGGCCTATCGTCCTGCCCTCTCCGGCTCGATATCTCGGGGCGATGGGCTCGGCGAAGACCACCGCTGTTCGTCGCCGCCGGCTTCTGGAAGCAGGCTTCACCGCCGAGCAGGTCGATCGGATCCACGGTCCCATCGGTCTCGACATCGGATCGCGAACTGCCGGCGAGACGGCAATCGCAATCCTCGCCGAGATGATCACCGAGCGCTATCTCCATGATGAGCCGGCCGATCTGACCGGTCAGCCGTTGCGGTCCTGACCGCTAGGTTCTCCCGACATGCCCATTGCCGCTGTGATTCTGGCTGCCGGTGGGTCGCGACGACTCGGCCGGCCCAAACAGCTCGAGCCCTGGGGTGACACCAATCTCCTCGGTCATGTGGTGGCGAGAACCAGTGAGTTCCCGGTCGAGGAGGTTTGGGTGGTTGTCGGCTACGAGTCCGACCGGATCCTGGCTGAGACCGATCTGGGAACGGCCGGGGTGGTGGAGAACCCGGAATGGGAAGAAGGGATCGCATCTTCGATACGAGTCGGGCTTGACGCGCTGACCCGTCTTTCTCGTTGTGATCAGGCCCTGATCGTCATCGGTGACCAGCCGGCTGTACCCGCCGAGGTTGTCGATGCGTTGCTGGCATCACACGCCGCTTCGGACAAGCCGGTCAGTGTCCCCAAGTATCGCTATACGTCGGGGAACCCGGTTCTGGTCGATCGCCTGCTGTGGCCCCGCCTCATGTCGCTCGAGGGTGATGAGGGGGCGGGCAGGCTCTGGCAGGCCCACCCGGAATGGGTCAACGAGGTGTGGTTCTCCGACCTGGCTCCGAGGGACGTGGATACCGAAACCGACGTGGCCGAAATGAGGCCCAAGCACCCGAGCTGACGGTTTGGCTCGGGGTATAGAGTCCGTGCGACCGTTGGAGTCGAGCGGAGAGAAGGGATTGATGGCTCGGATCGATCAGGTGGCGGGGATCGGTGTCAAAGACGCCACGAAGCTTCGCAAAGCCGGGATTCGCACCAGCATAGGCCTGCTCGAAGTCGCCTCCAATCGCAAGATTCGAACCGAGCTCTCCACGACCCTCGGTTTCGACGCCAGAGATGTTCAGCAATGGGTCCACCACTCGGATCTGCTCCGGGTGAGGGGGGTGGGGGCGGAGTACGCCGAGCTGTTGGTGGCGGCCGGTGTCGATACCCTGCGCGACCTTCGTCGCCGCAACCCAACTGCCCTGCTCGCCAAGATCATCGGGCTCAACGGACAGTCCAAGGTGGTACGACGCCTGCCGACCGAGGCGATGGTGGAAAGCTGGATCGACGCCGCGAAAGACCTGAAGCCCTCGCTCTAGGAACCCACCCGGCCGTAATTCGGTTGTACAGGTCCGTATACGACCCCTAGCGGTCCCAATTACGAGCTGAAACGACCGAGGGGCCCCGAAGGGGCCCCCTGGTCGGTGTGAGGAGGAGTGAGCTCAGGAAGCCTTGTCGGCCTTGACCGACTCAGACTTCGCAGTGCTCGTCTTCGCAGCCGTTGACCTGGCGGTCTTGGCGGCAGAAGCCTTGGTGCCGGTCTTGGAAGCCGGCTTCTTGGCGGCAGTTGCCTTGGCGGCAGGTGCCTTGGCAGCGGAGGCCTGGACCTCTGTCACCTCGATCTCGGCCTTCTCGGGCCGGAAGGAAGAGCGCCAGGTGGCGAGCATGTCCTCGAGCTGATCGCGCAGTCTGCTGACCTGCTCCTTGGCCTGATCGAGGTCGACCTTCGCCGTGATCTCATCGACGACTTTTCCGTCGGTGATTCGGCTCACGACCTTCTCACCCTCGACGGCCCAGCTGTCGATCGCCTTTTCGGCGGCCTGGCCGTAGCCGGAGGTGCCTTCACTGATCTTGGTGCGGAGCACGGTCACGCCCTCGCCGACCTTGCGGGCGGCGACGACGGGGGCTCCAACTGTGGCGTACAAAACGTTCTTCGCCTGCATTTGTTACTCCTATTCGGTTGTCTTGTTGGGTACCGGCCCGTTGGCTTGAACCAACGCCCGGTACATGTCCAGAAGGACCTTCTTGTGACCCGAGCTCAGGCGCTCGTCGGCTTCGATTGCCTCGAATACCGTGGGCGACTGGAACTCCCCGTCCATCAGGCCTGCCTTGGAGTACAAGGAGTTCGCTGAGATCTCGAGGGCCCGGGATAGCCGGCTGAGAATCTCGGCCGACGGTTTGCGGATTCCTCGTTCGATCTGGCTCAAGTAGGGGTTCGAGATCCCGGCCGTATCGGCCAGGCGTCGCAGGGAGAGGTTGGCCCTTTCCCGCTGTTGCCGGATGAATTCACCCAGATCAGTGTGCTTGCTCTCGTTCACTTTCCGTAAGCATACAGCTAACTGCTAACTATTGCAAGCACAATGCGTGCTGATAGCCGAATGCTTACCTGAGGTACCTGGCGCCGGATACGGCGGATACCCGGCAAAGAACCTCTCATCGACCGTCGCCGTAGACGAGAACAGCGCGTTCTCTGTTGCTGCAGCGCCACATATGGCGCTGCGTACCTCAGGTAAGGGTTTTGGGCCTCAGCTCAGAGCGGTCCCGACGGCATCGCCGATCAACCAGGCAAGGAGGCCCCCGACTCCGGCGATCATCATGTTCTCCAGGCCGGATCGAAGCCAGTTGTTACGGGTGACCCGGGCCTTGACGACACCCACCGCGAACAGGCCACCCAGGGCGAGGACCGAAGCCCAAACGATGGCAGTCCGGTTGGAATCGAAGATGACGAAAGGGAGAATCGACGGCAGCGACCCGACCAGGAAGAGGACGCCCGATACGAGCATGGCCCGATACGGGGAGCGACGCTCCGACTCCACGACCCCGAACTCCAGTGCCTTCATCGCGTTGAGAATCGCCTCGTCGGAGCGGGCAAAAGCAGAAACCACGCCGTCGAGGTCGGCGTCGGCGATTCCCATGTCGGAGAACATCTCCTCGAGCTGACCGATCTCCATCCCTCGATGCTCCTTGATGTGGACTCGTTCCAGGGCGAGCTCCGCCTCGAGGACCTCGTCCTGCGATTTGGTGGCCAGGTACTCGCCGGCGGCCATCGAGATGGCCCCGGCAACGGCCCCGGCAAAACTGGTGAGGAGCACCTGGGCGGTTTCGAGGCCACCGCCCACCACCCCCACCACCAGCAGATACATCGAGACCAGGCCGTCGTTGACACCAAGGATGATGTCGCGCCAGTACTGCCTTGTCTCCCCGATGTGAGGCTCGTACGGTGGCGGCTCGGTGTGGGGCTCGTTCTCGGTCGTCATGACGGTTGAGGATGGTAAACCCTGCCCCTTCCGGCATCCTCCCGTGATCGGTTCAAAGCCGGCCCTGGATCCCGAGCAAGGCGGCCACTCCTGCCTGGATCCCAAACCCGATGGAGGCCTCGTCGAGCCGGAACGAAGGCGAGTGGAGATCTCCTCCCGAGCCACCGGTTCCCAAACGGAACAACGCGCCCGGGACCCTGGTCAGGTAATTGGAGAAGTCCTCGCCTCCCATGCTCGCCTCGGTGGGAACCACCACCTCCGAGCCCAGCATCCCGCCGATACCGGAGTTCGCCCCCTCGACCACGCCGGCGTCATTGACCACAGGGGGGATCGCCTGGGAGTAGGTGAGGGTATAGGTGGCCTCGGAGATGGCGAGCAGGGAACCGATCGCCTTCTCGACCAGAGCGGGCAACGTTCCCCACAACGACCCGTCGAGAGTGCGGACTGTCCCCTCGATCTCGATCCGGGTCGGTATCACGTTGCCTGCTTCACCACCGTGGATCGAGCCGAACGCAATCGTGTACGGACTGCGGGCGTCGATGCTTCGCCGCATGCAAGCCGGCAACTCGTGCACCACCCTGGCAGCGTCGGCGATGAGGTCGACCGTTCGATGGGGTCGGGCGGTGTGCCCTCCGGGTCCCTGGAGCACGAGGGTGAACTTGTCGGCGCTGGCGGTGATCGGACCCGAGCGGCTGCCGATCCTGCCGGTCGGCAACGAGGGGTCGACATGAAATGCGATGAGGCCCTTGAGCCCGTCGACCAGGCCTTCCTCGACGAGCTCGACCGCGCCGCCGGGGTATGACTCCTCGGCCGGTTGGAAGAGGATCCGCACCCCCGACGAAAGCTCGAGCCGATCGAGCACGGCGGCAATGCCGAACGCGATGGCGGCATGGGCATCATGCCCGCAGGCATGCATCCAGCCCGGATTCTGAGACACCGGCTCGTTGTCGTAGGGCTCGTCTATGGGAAGGGCGTCGAGATCTGCCCTGAACCCGATGCTGGGCCGATCGCCCACGTCCACCCAGAGACCCGTCTTCGGTGCCCGAAGGCGGTAGCCGATTCCGTTCTCATCGAGGGAGGCAGCGATGAGCGCGGTGGTCTTGTGCTCCTGATGAGCAGCTTCGGGAGTGCGGTGGAGCTGGTGACGGAGCTCCACGGCCTGAGGGGTGATCTCGCCCACCAGCCCGGCGATCCGCTCGGGATCAGGCATCAGGCGAGACTACCGGTCATTGATAGAAGCGCTTTTCGAACACATGTCTCGCCCGCCTGGTGACCCTCCGGTATTGGTCCCGGAGCTCAGAGGCCCTTGGATAACCGAGGGAGCTCGCCAGTCGTATCAACTCATCCGGGTCGGTGGGTAGAGAGTCGGAGGCCCGCCCCGCCTGCAGGTGGAGCCGTAGCCGGACGCGGGTGCAGAAAATGTAGGACTCCCGCAGGGTTTCCTCCTCGGAGCGGGTGAGCAGATCGAGGTCGCGTAGCCGGGCCAGTGCGTCGAGAGTGCCCGGGACTCGCAGCGCCGCCTCCTCGAAACCGTGTTGGATCTGGAGAAGTTGGGTCAGGAACTCGATATCGCTGAGACTGCCTCTTCCGAGCTTCAGGTGATAGTCGGGGTCCTCCCCGGGAGGGATCCGCTCCTTCTCGACTCTGGCCTTGATGTCGCGAACCGAGCGGATGAACGACTCGGAGACGTTCTCGTGCCAGACCACAGGCTCGATCACCGCCCTGAACGCGGCCGCGACCTTCTCGTCTCCCGCTGCCGGGCGGGCTCGCACCAAGGCGAGGATCTCCCAAGGCTCGGCCCACTCCTCGTAATAGCGGCGGTAGCTGTCGATCGAGCGCGCCAGGGGGCCCCGACGACCCTCCGGGCGGATCTCGGCGTCGAGCATGTAGGCCTCGCCGTGCCGGCTGGGCTCGGTGAGGACCCTGGCCAGTTCGGTTGCCGTTCGCAATGCCCGATCTCTTTCGGGCTCCGGTTCGAACACGTACATCACATCGAGATCAGAGCCATATGAGAGCTCACTCCCACCCCATTTCCCCATGGCAACAACGGCGAAGCCATGAGGGTCACCTTCAGTGACGATGTGCAGGGCCCCGGTGACGGCGGCGTCTGCACCGTCGCTGAGGGCTGTCAGCGTCTCGGGTGTCGAGCCTTCACCAAGGATGTCGCGGGCGGCGATTCGGAGCTTCCTGCGTCGCGTGAAGCGCCGAACCGTTCCCACCTTGACGTCGAAGTCCGGTCTCGAGTCGAGCAGGCCCAGGAGTCGCTCGATCTCGGCCCGCCGGGGCCTGATATCCCCGAGCAGCCCGTCTTCGGCGAGGCGGGGGACGAATTCTGGGATCCGGTCGATGAGCTGGCCGATGAGCCGACCGGTGCCCAGCAGGAGGCACAATCGCTCACCCGCCAACGGGTTGTTCTCGAGCATCGTGATCAACGTCGAGTGGTCCGGGGCATTTGCCAGGAGGACTCTTAATTGGGAAAGGCCGAGATCCGGGTTCGGAGAGATCGAGAGCCAATCCAACAGAAGTGGAAGCACCTGGTGCATCGCCCGGGACCGGCGGCTGAGACCTGCGGTCAGCTCCTCCAGCGCCCTTCTTGCTCCCTCGACATCGGCGAAGCCGAGGGCCTCGAGACGGAGGGCCGCCTGTTCGACCCCGAGTCGGGCACTAGGGGACCCGACCAACGCCTCGAGGATCGGCCGAAAGTAGAGACGCTCGTGGACGTCGCGAACCACCGAGCGCACCTGACCCAGTCGGCCCTCCAGCTCTCGCTGCGGGTCCTCCTCGAAGCCGAGTGAACGTGCGATGCGGGCTCTGGCCATAGGGTCTTTCGGGATCTCATGGGTCTGTCGAAGGTCCCAGAGCTGGATTCGGTGCTCCAGGTTTCGCAGGAAGCGGTAGGCCTCGGTGAGCCCCTGATGATCCTCTGGTCCCACGAAACCGTGCAGCGCCAGCGCTTCCAGGGCGTCAAGCGTCGCTGGAGCCCTCAAATCAGCATCGAGACGGCCGTGGACCAATTGCAGGAGCTGGATCGAGAATTCGATGTCCCGGATGCCGCCACGCGATCGCTTGATGTCTGTCGACTCGGCGCCTTGTTCCACCTGCTCCTTGATCCTCCGGATGCTGCGCAACGACTCGACGTCGAGACCGCGACCCCAGATCACCTTCTCGGTGAGGGCAATGAAACGAGCTCCCAGATCCTCGTCTCCCGCCGCCGAGCGCGCCTTGAGCAATGCCTGCAACTCCCACGCCTCACCCCACTGCTCGTAGTAGCGGGCGTAACTCCCGAGCGTGCGAGTCAGCGGCCCCATCGGGCCCTCCGGGCGGAGATCCACGTCTACTTCCAGGGCCTCACCGTCGGGGGTGGATGTGGAGAGGATCGCCAGGAGCCGGCCGGCAAGCGCCAGCGCCGCCGACCTGCTCTCGGTCTCGTAGCCGTCCACGTTGTCGTGAACGAGCACGAAATCTATGTCTGATGAGTAGTTCAGCTCCCGGGCTCCCCACTTGCCCATGGCAATGATGCTGAAGGGGAGAAACTCGAGGATGGAGTGCTTCTGTGCAGTTGCCTGACGAGCCAAGTCGAGCGCATTGGAGACGATTCGGTCCATGGCGCCGGAATAGAGGGAGATGGCCTGAGTCAGGTCGATCGCACCCGAGAGGTCGTCGCCGGCGATCACCGCCAGGGCATGGTGGACCTGGAGGGTCACAGTCGTCTGTTGGTCGTCAGTCAGCAATGACGGGTTTCTGGCCAGACTCCGGCTGAGGGCTCGACTGGAGCCGACAATGGCGCCGAGACGCCGTCGAGCATCGGGGTCATTGGCCAGGTCGGGAGCAGCCTCCAAGATCGGGAGCAGTCGCTCCAGGGCACCAGATGGGTCCGGCCCCGACGAAATCTGCTCCGCGAGGTCACGACGGTTGCCGGGGTCGGGCACTGCTTCGCGTAGCCGTTCTTCTGCCAGCGCCACCGGTGTCGCGTTCCTCTGATCGGTCACAGGGCTCAGGGTAAGTGGAGGCGTATCGTGGCGGTAATGCCAGTTCGTATCGCAGGAGGGCAACTCAATCTCACGGTCGGGGACCTGGACGGCAACGAGGCACGCATCGCCGAGGTGATGGCGTGGGCCGAAGCCGAAGGCGCCGACATGCTCCTGCTGCCGGAATTGGCCATCAACGGCTATCCGCCTGAGGATCTGGTGCTTCGCCGTGATTTCGTCAGGATGGGGCTCGAAGCCCGTGATCGGCTCGCCGAGCGCTCGGGAAAGACGGCGGTCGTGGTGGGTTTCGTCGACTTCGCCGCCCCGGTGGTCAGGGGCGCTCCCGATGCCCGGGACCGGACCGTCGCCAACGCGGCGGCCATCCTGCAACACGGCAAGCTGGCCGGTGTCTATCACAAGGTTCTGTTGCCCAACTACGGAGTCTTCGACGAGGATCGTTACTTCTCGGTCGGCACGCATCCCGATGCCACCTGGGACCTCGGTCGGGTCGTCGCCGGTGTTTCGATCTGCGAGGACATCTGGGTTGCCGACGGGCCGCCGACGCAACAGGCTGAGTCGGGCGCGCAATTGTTGCTCAACATCAATGCCTCCCCCTTCCACCGAGGCAAGGCGGCCGAGCGGGAGCGGATGATCGTCGACCGGGCTCGGGCCACGTCGACGCCGGTGGTCTACCTCAATCTGATTGGGGGTCAGGACGAACTGGTCTTCGACGGGGCCTCATTGGTGGTGACTGCTGACGGCACCGTGATACATCGCTCGCCACAGTTCGAGGAGGATCTATTCATCGTTGACCTCCCCTTTGCCGGGGAGAAACCCCGCGCCACGTCGTTGAGCCCGCTTCTCGATCCGATCGGGGAGGTTTATCAGGCACTGACCACAGGTCTGGGCGACTACGTCCGAAAGAACGGATTTCAGTCCGTCGTGGTCGGACTGTCCGGAGGCATCGACTCGGCACTCACCGCAGTCATCGCAGCCGATGCGCTCGGTCCGAAGGCGGTGTGGGGGGTGGCGATGCCGTCTCGCTTCTCCTCGCAACATTCCGTCGACGACGCCCTCGAGCTCGCCTCGAATCTCGGCATCCGTATCGACCAGGTGCCGATCGACGGCGTGTACGCCTCGTTCCTCGAGACCCTCGGCCCGCTGTTCGCGGGGACGACGTTTGGGGTGGCCGAGGAGAACCTCCAGGCCAGGGCCCGTGGCGCGATCCTCATGGCCATCTCCAACAAGCATGGCCCGATGGTGGTGGCCACCGGCAACAAGTCTGAGATGGCAGCCGGTTACGCCACCCTCTACGGAGACATGGTCGGTGGTTACGCGGTGCTCAAGGACGTCTTCAAGACGCTGGTTTACGAGTTGGCGCGTTGGCGCAACAAGAATGGGGAAGTGATCCCCCAGAACAGCATCGACAAGCCGCCGTCGGCCGAGCTCCGACCCGATCAAAAGGACTCCGACACCTTGCCTCCCTACGAGGTGCTCGATGCGATCCTGGAGCGGTATATAGAGGACGACTGGAGCGGGGCCGATATCGTGGCGGAGGGCTACGACCCGGCTTTGGTGGCCAAGGTGGGCCGGATGGTCGACCGTAACGAGTACAAGCGAAGACAGGCCGCCCCGGGGGTGAAGATCACGACCAAGGCTTTTGGCAAGGATCGCCGTCTCCCCATCACCAATGCCTTCCAACCTCCAGCGCCATGACCTCGACCATCCTGATCAACGGGCAGGCCTCCGCTGACGGCATCCCAGTCACCGATTCGTCGGTCTTGCGTGGGGACGGCTGTTTCGAGGTCCTCAAGGCGTATGGCGGCGTCCCGTTCGCCCTCGACCCCCACCTCGACCGGCTCGAGCGGAGTGCTGTTGCCCTGGGCATCGAGCTCCCGGCCCGGGCCGACATCTCCCGGTGGATCGAGCGCGTGGCCGACGAATGCCCCGATGGCGCGATCAGGGTGGTGGTGACCAGGGGCTCCGCCCTTCCCGACGAGCACGGTGCACCACTGGTGATCGTCTTCGCCCATCCCTGGAGCGGCAGTCGCGACCCGGCGCGTCTCCTGCCGGTTGCTGCGCCATGGCACGCCGCCGGCGACGAGTGGGACCTCGCCGGTGCCAAGGTCCTCTCGTATGCGCCGAATCTCTCGGCGAGCAGACGGGCCAACCAGGCAGGCTTCGACGATGCCCTCCTCACCACAGTGGATGGGTTGATTCTCGAGGGCCCCACGTTTTGCGTGGCCTGGGTCGTCGGTGACGTCCTCGAAACACCTTCGCTCGATCTCGGCATTCTCGACTCGATCACCCGTCGCCTGGTGTTGGAGGACGCGGATCACCTCGGGGTGCGGTTCACTGAGGGAAGATGGTCTCTGGATCGACTCGAAGAGGCGTCAGAGGTGATTGCGATGTCGACGATCCGCGAGGTTCAGCCGGTTTCGGTGGTTGGACACCTTGCATTCGGTGAGGGTCCCATCACCAGTGACCTGGCCCGGGCCTTCGCTCAGCGTATCCGCTGAGTCGTCACCTCGCAGTCCCCGACGATTGGGCCAACGACCCATCGGACCAGGATGGTCAGAGCGCTCTCCCGGGTGACCAGCTTCTCGCCGTCGAGAGGTGGTCGGCACACTCCGATCACTCCTCTGGCGCGTAGCCGGGCTTCTGCGTCACCCGGTTCGGGAAGCCGCTCGTATTGGCCCATCTCCATCATGAGCGTGGGATAGATGAGCACGTCGCTCGGGTGCTGATCGAGGGCCCAGACGGCGATCCTCGCCAATTCGGTCTCGGGGACCCCCAGGTCGAGGCACGGCTCGAGGGTTTGGCATCCCATGAGCTCGCTGATGAGACGTTGCTCGTTTCCCACCGCCTCGAATACCTGTGGGATCTCCTGCATGCGTCCCTCGACCAGGGGTGGCTCGACGCCGGTGAGATGACGAACGATGTCGGCCAGGAACTCAGGGTCAGCCACCTCCTCGGGGCAGAAGTTGAGGCCCGGCTCGTCACAGGCCAGGAACAGCCCTTCGGTGAGCAATCTCGCGGCAACCCATTGCATGGCACGGGCCTCGTCATCGATATAAGGCCAAATGAGCTCTGTCTCCGGCAACTCAGCCCGGAGTCGGGCTTTGCGCAGACTCGCCGCCGGATCGACCGCGACTCCCTCGCGGGTCCGCAGCTCGAAATGAAGGTGGTCGACCCCGTCTTCGGCATTGCCCGAATCACCGATCCAGCCGATGACCTCGCCCGCCACGACTTCGGCGCCCACTTCGAGATCGGGTCGGACCCCGATCCCCATCCCGTCGTCGGTGCCGTAGAGATCGTTGTTGAGATGGACATAGACCGATTGCCATCCGTCGTTGTGCCGGATCACGATCGAGCAACAATCCTCGGTTCCCATCTCCTGGGTGACTCTTGCCACTGTCCCGTCGGCTGCGGCCAACACCGGTGTCAGTTTCGGCGCCTGGATGTCGATGCCTTCGTGGTGACGGGCCCCTCCGTCACGATCTGTGCCGAAACTCGAGATCACGTGACTGCCACCGTTGACCGGCCAGGTCAGCGGGTACACGAAGGGAGCGCATCTCCCCGGCCTCGGCGCGGTCGGAGGTGGGGTGGTGGAGCCTCCGCTGGTCGTTGTCGTCGAGTCCCCTTCGACAATCGTGTTGCTGGTGGTGGTGGTAGTGATGATGCTGCTGGTGGTGGTCGATTCCGGCTCGGTGGTCGAGGTTCCGGCCGGTTCTGGCGTCGTTGTTTTCGTCTCAGTGGTGGTCGGAGTCGAAGTCCCGGGCTGGGTGGTGGTCGGAGTCGTGGGAGGGCGGGGTGGCGGCTTGGGCGGGAAAAGGTCGTCAATCTTGACCGGTGGGCACATGACGGCGGCTTCAACCGGAGCAGGCTCCCCCATCACAAACAAGGCCGCGGTCAGCCCCACCACGGCCACGATGGCAGCCCCGAACCTGCCAGGTGTCATGGAGGTGCAGGCTAACCAGATGCGACCTTGCTGGGAACCCGGCCATACGGGGTAACGTTGACCCGGCATGAATATTCGACGGATCTCCCTGTCACTCGCCCCGCTAGTTGCTCTGTCGCTGCTCGCGGCGGCTTGTGACGGCGAGGAAGCAGCCCTGAGCACCACCTCTTCGCTGGTTACCGATCCAGGAGAGGAAGGATCGCCGACCACCACCGTCGCCCCCTCCGAGGAGGCAACGGGCACCACGCTCGTGGGGGAATCAGTCGGCAGCTATGAGATAGTCGCCCGTGAGCCGGGGACGGATGGCGAAACTGTCTACATCGTCATCGGTCCCGGGGCCTACACCGACGTCGACCTCGAGAACTTCGTCCGCGATCTGAACGAGCGGGGGATTGCTACCTACGGAGCCGAGATCTTCAACGAGGCCGCCGCGGCCACCGCCTATCTCAAAGCCGAGGCGGACCGGACGCCGGAGGAGCTTACCCTGATCGGGGACCATCACCTCGTGAGCCTGGTTGGGGGGACCATCATCCGATTCCAGGGCCCGCTCGCCGAGTTCGGCGAGTTCGTCCTCGGCAGCTAGCCCAGCAGCGCCGTCGCCACCAGGAGAAAACCGCCGAATCCCACGATGTCGGTGATCATCGTGAGGAAGATCGAAGAAGCAAGCGCTGGATCCTGGCCGAGACGTCTCAGGACGAGGGGTATCGCGGCGCCGGCCATGGTGGCGATCAACAGATTGGTCATGACGGCCAAGGCCACGATCAGGGCAACAGCCGAGGCGTCCGCCCCACTGGTGAAGATTCCGACCCCCACCAGAACGTAGGTGAGCCCGGCTGCCACCAGGGCGATGATGAGCCCGTTGAACAGGCCGGTTCCCGCTTGTCTTCTCAGTATCCCCGAGACCTGGGCGCTGGGGACGTCGTCGGAGGCCAGAGACCTGATCATCACCGCGAGGCTCTGATTCCCGCTGTTGCCACCGAGGGAGGCGACCACCGGCATCAGGACTGCCAGCACCGGCTCCTTGGAGATGATCCCGGTCTGATGCTCGATCACCAGAGCGACCAGAAGGGCAAGCGTCAGGTTGAGTACCAGCCAGGGGGAGCGCATCCGGACCGAATGGCCAACGTCGGTGTAGACGGTTTCTCCGACGCCGGCACCCACCGCCGCGGCGAAGTCTTCGGTGGCCTCGTCCTGGACGGCTTCGATCACCGCGTCGCTGGTCACCATCCCCAGCAGCCGCCCGCTTCCGTCGGTCACCGGGATGCCGAACAAGCGGTAGCGCTGAGCCAACTCGGCGACTTCTTCCCGGTCGGAGAATGCGGCGACCGAGACCGGGTCGGGGACCATGGCCTCGTCGAGGCTGGCCCCCGGTCTCTTGAAGACGAGGTCGCGGAACGAGATGACTCCCTTGAGCCTGCCTTCGTCGTCGACCACATAGACGTAGGACAGGTCCTCCAGCTCGTCGTTCAGGTGTCGGATTCGCTCGATCGCCTCACCAGCCGTAAGGCCTATCGGGAGCACCGCGATATCCGTCGTCATCAGACCGCCCGCGCTGTCCGGTGGATAGACGAGCAGCCTTCGGATTTCCTGCTCCGACTCGTCGTCCATGAGGGAGAGCACGCTCTCCGTGACCTCGTCGTCGAGCTCGAAGAGGAGGTCGGCTGCGGCTTCGCCTGTCATCTCGCTGACTGCCGCGGTCAGGTCCTCGATGGGGATGTCCTCGACGAGCTCGGCGGCAAGCTCCGGCGAGATCTGCTCCAGGATGTCCGCGGCGTCGGTAGCGCTCAGCTCGGTGAGCAGCTCGGCCGCATCCTGCTCGGTCAGCTGTTCCAGGACGTCGGCAGCGTCACCCGGTGCGGCGCCGGCCAGGGCCTCCCATTCGGCGCGACGAGAGTCGAGGTAGTCGGCGACTTCCTCGCGATCGCGGCGCGCCGCGTTGATCAGGACTTTTGCAAGTTGACGGGGACTTCTGAGTCGGAGTCTCACCGGCCACCCCCCGGACGGAAAACCGACGTCAGGCTAACGCCGATCAGCCCTCGAAAGGTCGAACCGCCACGATGGTGACTTTGAACGTCCCGCCCGGCGCCTCGTAGGAGACTTCGTCCCCCACCGATGCCCCGAGCAGCGCTCCCCCGAGCGGGCTGGTGGGTGAGGCGAGGAGCATGCTTCCCACCTTGTTCTCCTGGGGCGCAACGAAGCAGTCGAACTCGTCGCCGTCGGGGTCGATCACGGTCACCACGCTCCCGATCTCGACTCGCCCGGTGTCCTCTACGGCCCGCACTTCAGCGGTGTTGAGCAAGTGCTCCAGCTTGCGGATCCGGGCCTCCATCATGCCCTGGTCGTTCTTGGCTGCGTCGTAGTCGGCGTTCTCGCGGATGTCACCGTGCGAGCGAGCCTCGGCGATCCTCTCTTCGATCTCCTTGCGCCCGTCGGTCTTGAGCACTTCGAGCTCACCCAGGATCTTCTCCTTGGCGGCCGGGGTGAGAAACGTCGGTCGGTCGGTCATGGGTCTGGAGAGGCTAACTCCGGCAAGGATCTATTCCTGAGCGCGTGGTCGTCCTTGCCGACAAACCGACGACGTTGCTCTAACTTCTGGACGTGGACAACAAGCAACGTCTCGACGCGATTGCCGAGGCGCTCTCCATCCCCCGCGCCGAGCATCACATCTTCCTCTGCGCCGGTCAGACCACGCCGCGGTGTGCGCCGCTCGAGGAGACAAATGCCCTGTGGGCCCATCTGAAGAATCGTCTCAAAGCAGCAGGTCTGGCCTCGGCTCCTCCGTCCTGGTCGGGCAAGCCGGAGGCAGAGGCGGCGCCGACCGAGCCAGGGGATGGCCGCGTCCTCCGAAGCAAGGTGGACTGCCTCAGGATCTGTGAGCAGGGGGCGATCTGTGTCGTCTATCCCGAGGGCACCTGGTACGCAGGGTTGGACATCGAGATGCTGGATCGGATCATCGACGAGCATCTGATGGGTGGACAGCCGGTGACGGAACTGGTCTTCGCGGTGGGGGATCTCGGCACTTGAGACTGCTGAGGCGTCTTTTCACAGGTTTCGTCCTCTGGCGTTTGTTCGGGCCGGTCGTGAGCCCTCGTTTCAGATCACCCCAGGAGCATCCATGGCGGCACACGGGGCACACGGTCTTCGTCGGCGATCAGGAGTTCCTGGTGAGGGACCTCGGCCCGGATGAAGCGCCACCACTCCTGCTGATCCATGGGCTTGCCGGCTCCTCGCTTGCCGAGTGGTATCGGATCGGGCCGGCATTGGCCGAGAAATACCGGGTGGTCATGGTTGATCATCGGAGTCATGGTCTGGCGCCTCTCGCCAGGGACCGTTTCGACGTCGAGGAGGTGGCCGACGACATGGCCGGTGTGCTCGATCGCCTAGGCATCGGCGTCGTCACGGTGGTCGGGTATTCGATGGGGGGAGCCATCGCCCAGTCTTTCGCCCATCGGCATCCGGCAAGGGTCGATCGGTTGGTTCTCATCGCGACCTTCACCCACCATCCCGAGCCGATGCGGACGTTGCGGGTGATAGGGACCGTCATCGCCAGGGGATGGGAGAGACTGACCGGTCTTGGCACTCCGGAAGTCCGAACCGGTTACCTGCTCGCTACGGGTGCGGTCGAGCAACGACATGCCCGATGGCTATGGGAGGAGACCCACCGTCGTGACACCGATGCCGGGGCCCAGGCCACCCTCGCCTTGCTTCGCTTCGATTCGCGGCCCTGGATCGGACGGATCGAGGCCGAGACCCTTGTCATTATCCCCACTCATGACCAGCTGGTGCCGCCCTCCTGGCAGTACGCGCTGGGTGCGTCGGTCACCAACGCGACGATCGTGGAGTTGATTGGCGTCCGGCACGAGGCTCCCTGGACTCACTCGGATCTGCTCGCAGATGAGATAACCCACTTCGTAGGCTGAGACCAGAAGTCGGGCCTGGCGCTACCGTTGCCTGATGACGACCGAGCGTGTTCTTGGGACCTGTCACCACGACTGTCCCGACACCTGTGGCTGGGTGGTGACCGTCGAGGACGGGCGTGCGGTCAAGATGCGGGGCAACCCCGACCACCCCTACTCACGTGGCGAGCTCTGCCCCAAGGTCAACCGGTTCTTGGAGCGGGTGTATCACCCCGACCGGGTGCTCCATCCCCTGATCCGGGTCGGGCCGAAAGGGGCCGGGGAATTTCGACAGGCCACCTGGGACGAAGCACTGGGCCTGGTTGCAGAACGTCTCCGCAAGGTCATCGAAGAGCATGGTGGCGAGGCCGTCCTCCCCTGGGGAGACGCCGGCACGCAGGGCCTGCTGCAGATGAGCTACCTCGACAAGTTCTTCTTTGCCGGTCTAGGGGCGTCACGCCAGGTCGATTCGCTCTGCGGAGCGACCGCAGGAGCCGGCATGGCAGCCACCTATGGCGACCGGCACAGTGCCGACCCGATGGATGTCCGCTTTGCCGAGCTGGTGATCCTCTGGGGAACCAACACCCGTCTCACCAATCGCCACCTCTGGGCATTTGTCGAAGAGGCCAGAGCCAATGGGGCACGGGTGCTGGTCATCGACCCGATCCGGACCATCACCGCGCAATCGGCCGACTGGTTCATACAGCCACTCCCCGCCACCGACGTCGCCTTGATGCTGGGGATGATGCATGTCCTGATACGGGACGACCTCATCGATCACGAGTACGTGCGGGATCACGCGATCGGCTTCGACGAGTTGGCGGCGCGGGCGGCAGAGTGGGATCCGGTGCGAGCGGGGGCGGTTTGCGGCATCGAGCCCAGTGAGATCGAGGAGCTGGCCCGAGCCTATGGCACCATTGCCAAGACGTTCATCCGCACCCTGATCGGCGCTGAGCACCACGAGCACGGGGCGATGTTCTTCCGAACCCTGGCATGTCTCCCGGTCCTCACCGGAGCGTGGCGTCATCGTGGCGGTGGTCTCTCACGCTCTGTGAGCGTCTGGTCGGAGGCCGCGGTTGACTGGTCCGTGATGGACGTGGCTCACACCACCCGTGAGGTGAGCATGAATCGCCTGGGAGAGGCTCTCACCTCCGAGGCAACGGGGATCCACGCCCTTTTCGTTTGGAACGGGAACCCACTGGTGTCAGCGCCTAACGCGGCGGAGGTTCGACGCGGGTTGGGACGCGATGACCTGTTCACAGTGGTCAGTGAGCAGTTCTTGACCGACACCGCCCTATATGCCGACGTGATCTTCCCGGCAACGACACAGATCGAGCAGGTCGACATGGTTCCGTCCTGGGGGCATCTCTACCTCGGCTGGAACCAACCTGCAATCCAGCCTTTGGGAGAGTCGGTCCCCAACTCCGAATTGTGGCGCCGCCTGGCCCGAGTTATGGGTCTCGACGATCCGGTGTTCGATCTCGACGACGAAGCCCTACTGCGGCTGGCAATGCCCGAGGCCGACCTCGATCTCTTGCAGAAGCAGGGATTCGCCAGACTCGACCTGCCCGAAGAGCTGCTTCCTTATCGAGACGGTGGGTTTGCAACCCCGGACGGCAAGGCCCACCTCTACTCAGAGTCGTTGGCGGCGGCCGGTCACGATCCCCTGCCCACATACACGGCGGCAGTCGAGGGCCCAGGAGGCGAGTTGAGCCTCACTTATCCGCTGGTCCTGCTTTCCCCGAAGAGCCACACCCGCTTTCTCAACACTTCCTACTCCAGCCACCACGCCGATCGGGAGAAGGGCCCCTACTTCGAGATCGATGCCTTCGACGCTGCCGCCAGGGGCATCGGGGAAGGCGACCTGGTGCGCGTGTTCAACCATCGAGCCGAGCTGAGGCTGCCGGCGAAGATCAGCGACCGGCTTCGTCCCGGACTGGCATCCATCCCCTGGGGTTGGTGGGGAGCCGATGCCAATGCCAACGCTCTCACCAACGACACCCCCAGCGACTGGGGCGGGGGGGTGGCTTTCTTCGACACGTTGGTCGACGCAGAGCGAGCCGAGCTCGCGGCGGCCGAGCTCGACTCCGTCTGAATCATCTCGTTGGGAGCATGACGGTCGACATCAGGAAGACGGTGCCAACGTCAACCTTGCCTCCGCATCCTCCTCGACCTGTTCCCTGGTCCAACGCAGCGGATGTTGCTCCCCGTCGACCCAGTCCTCGAGCTGGTCGTCGTAGTGGGAGTTGAAGGCATGGCCTGACTGGCCGGTGGTGTTGCCCGCCGTCGATGAGGCGAAGTCGGAGAGGTCTATGACCATCCGCATCGAGGGGAGCCAGTCGACGACGTATCCATCGGGCGGATAAAACCCCACGGCGTTGACGATGTCGGCGCCACCTCCCAGTCGCTGCGGAGCGTTGCGGTTGAAGAGCCATTCAATAGGCCCGATCCCCGATTGGCCCAATGTCTGATTCTCGAAACTGGCGGTATGGAGCCGACTCCACTTCCACGAGGCCGGGTCTCCCAGCAAATCAATCAACTCGGTGTGGGCTGCGGTCATCGCTGTCTCCAATACCTGGATCTCGCCCTCGATTCGGGGAAACGACCGACGCACCAGGAAGACGCCAAAGACCCCGAGGGCCACGATCAGGACGAGCAGCAGGACCAGAATCCGGCGGACCCAACGCATCCCGGCGAGCCTATTGATCGAATCGGCATTCGGCTCGAATCGTCGTAACTTCCCGGGATGCGTCGTTTTCTCATAACGGTTCTGACGGCGGTCCTGTTGGTGTCCTGTGGCGGGGACGCCGCCACCACTACCACGGCTGGATCGTCGACGTCCTCCACATCGACCGTTGCCGAGACCACCAGCACGGCAGCGGCGGTCACCACGACCGTGGGGGGGCCGACCACTACCCAATTAGAGGTCGACGTGACAGTGACTGGTGGCGTGGTCGATGGCCCCGATCTGTTCGAGTACGCGCTGGGGGATCAAGTTGAGATCACGGTCCTGACCGATGTGGCCGACGAGATCCACGTTCACGGATTCGACATCAGGTACGACGCCGAGCCCGGGGTCCCGGTGGAGATCTCATTCGAGGCCGAGGCGCAGGGCATCTTCGAAGTCGAGTTGGAGGAGAGCCAACTCCCATTGTTCGAGATCCAAGTCACCCCTTGATGAGACGGCGCTTCGGCCTCCTCGGAGGCGCTCTTCTGTTTGTCTTCCTCAATCCGGTGCCGGCGCTCGCCCACGGGATCGGGGGGCGTCTCGATCTTCCGGTCCCGGTGTCCTATTTCGTGGCGGCCGCCGGTGTCGTCATCGTCGCCAGCTTCGTGGCGCTGGCTGTGCTCTGGCCCGAGCCCCGGCTCCAGGGCGGTCCTCGCCATGATCCGACCAGGATGACAATCTCCCGCAACGGCTTGCTCCCGTTATTCGGAGTCCTCGGCCTCATCCTCGTCATCGGGCAGCTGGTGGTGGCGGCTCTCGGACTGACCACCGACCCAACGCGCCCTTCCATCGCCCCGGTGCTGGTTTGGGTGGTGTTTTGGCTGGTGGTGCCCTTCGCCGGCGCGGTTGTAGGGGACTGGTACACCGAGATCAACCCCTGGCGAGCCCTTGGCCGCAGCTTCGGTATCGGAAGAGCCGAGCGGGTCTGGCTGCTCGATCGGGCCGGTGTCCTCCCTGCTGCGGCCCTGCTCCTGGCCTTCACCTGGCTGGAGTTGATCAACCCCAGCTCCGGGTCGCCGGTGACCCTGGGATGGGCCGCTTTGGCCTACACGCTCGCCCTCTTGGTGGCGATGGCTTACGCCGGGCGGGAGACCGGGCTGGCCGTATTCGACGGCTTCACTCCATACAACCGGATGATCTCCTCGATCTCCCCGCTGGGTCGTCGTGAGGACGGCCGGCTGGTGTGGCGGGGCTGGCTCAGGGCGCTCACCGTCCTGCCCGAATGGCGCGGCTTGGCGATCCTCGTGTGCGTGGCCATCGGGACCGTCACCTACGACGGCGCCTCAGGCACCACCTGGTTTCGGTCTGCGTTCGGGGAGATGGCGGCCTCCAGGCTCGGGGCGACGCTCCTTCTCCTGGGATCGGTCACCATGATCGGTGTTGCCTATTGGGTTGCCTCATGGGCAGCAGCCCGAATGGTCGGCGGCGGCTGGACCGCCCGCCGGGTGGCGATCCGCTTCGCCCACACCCTGGTTCCGATTGCCCTCGCTTATGCCGTGGCTCATTACCTGACGTTGATCGTCTTCGAAGGCCAGCAGTTGATCGCCGCGGTCTCAGATCCGTTCGCACTGGGATGGGACCTGTTCGGCACTGCCGATCGAAAGGTTGATTTCTTTGTCACCGCCAGCGAGCCGATCTGGTACCTGCAGATGGCAGTGATCGTCAGCGGGCACGTGACCGGTGTGGTTCTGGCCCACGACCGGGCCCTGGGAGACTTTGGGCCGGACGCGGTGCGTTCTCAATACGCGATGCTTCTCCTTATGGTGGCCCTGACCACACTCGGGTTGTTGGTCCTTTCCGGATGATGTTCATATTTGCCCACTACTGGGGTATCGATGAGGTCGGGGTCTTCGTGATCCCGGCCCTGGCTGCCATCTGGTCTTTGCGCTGGGCGGAGCGCCGGGCGCGCCGGGCTGCTGAGGAGAAGAAACTGCAGGAGAACATGCCGTCGGAGCCACCCGATGTCGACTGAGCTTCCCGGGTCGTTTCCGTCGCCCGACGTTGTCGTTTCGGTGCCTGTCGACCGAACCAGGTCGACCCTCACCGCCTACCTGGCGCTCACCAAGCCACGCATCATCGAGTTGCTCCTGATCACCACGGTGCCGGCGATGGTGCTGGCGGCGGGGACCTGGCCCGGGGCATGGATCCTGGTCACCACCCTGATCGGGGGGTCTCTGTCGGCGGGCGGCGCCAACGCGCTCAACAACTACTTCGATCGTGATATCGACGAGGTGATGCGACGCACCCGGGGTCGGCCGCTGGCCCGACGTGAGGTTGCCCCGGCCAACGCCCTCATCTTCGGCATCTGCCTCGGTATCGCCGGGTTCGCCTGGCTCTGGGCCACAACCAACCTCCTCGCCGCTTCCATCTCGACCGTCGCTCTTCTCTTCTATGTCCTGGTCTACACCGTGGCGCTGAAGCGGACGACGACCCAGAACATCGTGATCGGGGGAGCGGCCGGGGCGGCTCCGGTGTTGGTCGGTTGGGCCGCGGTCACCGGCGGCGTCGCCTTGCCGGCTTGGGTGCTGTTCTTGATCGTCTTTTACTGGACCCCCCCTCACTTCTGGGCGCTCGCCATCCGTTACCGGGAGGACTACGCCCGGGCCGGGGTTCCCATGCTTCCAGTGGTGGTCGGCGTTGAGGCCACGACCAGAAAGATGCTCCTCTACACCGCCCTCATGGTGGGTGTCACCCTCCTCTTGGTCCCGGTGGCGGGGATGAGCTGGATCTATCTGCTGGCCGCCATCGGGCTTGGTGTCTGGTTTCTCTGGGATTCCTGGAGGGTCTATCTTCGCCCGGATGAGGCGATGCGTCTCTTCACCACCTCGACCGTGTATCTCGCTGTGCTCTTCGCCTCGGTGATGTTGGACGTCCTGATCCGATGAGACGCGTACTGCCCGTGCTGGCCGGGATGCTGGTTCTACTCGGCGCCTGCTCCTCCGAAGGAGGGGGGACGCCATTTGGCATCGTTGCCTCGTCGCCGGGCAGCATCGGAGTGGGCGAGCAGCGGGTCATGTTCGCGTTGATCAACCAGGAGACCAACGAATACCTGGCCTCCCCGGACCACACAGCCACGGTCACCCTTCGGGACGAGAACGGCGCTCCCATCGAGACCTATCCCACCGAGTTCATGTGGACCGTGGAGGATGTCCGCGGCCTGTATGTCGCTCAGATGGTGATCCCCGAGGCCGCCACCTATCAAGTGACCATCGACGCCGAAGGCTTCACCACCGCCGGCCCGATGGGTTTGGTGGCCGTTGACGACCCGTCAGTCATCCGGGCAGGTGATTCGGCTCCGTTGTCCGAGACCCGGGTTTCCGCCGACTACCCGGACCTTGGCCTCATCACCTCGGATCCTGACCCTGACCCCGCCATGTACCAACTGTCGGTCGCCGAGGCGGTGACGGGGGGGAACCCAGTCGTGATCGTCTTCGCCACTCCCGGTTTCTGCGCCAGTGCCACTTGTGGGCCCCTGCTGGACCAGGTCAAGAGCCTCCGCGAGAGCTATCCCGGTGTCGATTTCATCCACGTCGAGATCTACGAAGACCTCCAGGTGACCGACCAGAGCAAGCTGACCCTGGTGGCGGCCGTCGGCGAATGGGGTCTGCCTTCCGAGCCTTGGGTGTTCGTCGTCGACAGCTCCGGTGCTGTCACCGCCTCTTTCGAAGGTGCGGCACGTGACGAGGAGCTCAACTCGGCGATCGAGGCTGTCGCCCCCTGAAGGGGACTGGTCGACACTCCTTCGGTCGCCCACGTCATTGAAGGAATCATCGAACCGGGGTATGGGATCTTTCCCCATACGGGTCGGGCAGGCGTGAAAGGTGTTGCCCGCCTGGGAAGGTTCCGTTCATCGCCTTGTTGCGATCCGCTGGCGACTTCCCTTGATGGAGGTGGCCATCTACCTTCGTCGGGCATATGGGTTTCTGGGGTTCGCTGCGACATCGGGTAGGACATTCGGTGAGTCACGACCGCGATCACGGAGTTGTGGATGCCGGCGTGTTGGACTCTGGCGCGGCGGGGATTCGGGCTACGAAAGTGGCGCTGTTCGTTTTGGGAGGTACCGCGGCGATTCAGGCGGCGATCGTCGTCTTCTCCGGTTCGGTGGCGTTGCTCTCCGACACACTGCACAACCTGACCGACGCCTTGACCTCGATCCCGTTGTGGGTGGCGTTCGGGGTGGGCCGAAGGAGACCGACTCGGAGCTACACCTATGGCTTCAATCGGGTCGAGGATTTGGCCGGTCTGCTGATCGTGGTCGCGATTGGTGCGTCTGCGGCCCTGGTGATCTGGGAGTCGATAGGTCGGCTTATCGAGCCTCGACCCATCGACCATTTTTCTTGGGTAATAGCAGCTGGCGTCGTTGGAGTGGTGGGTAACGAGTGGGTCGCTCGGTACCGGATTCGGGTCGGTCGTGAGATCGGTTCCGAAGCCTTGGAGACAGATGGCCGCCATGCGCGCGCCGACGCTATAACTTCGTTGGCTGTGGTCGCTGCAGGTATCGGGGCGGGCCTTGGTGCGGTCTGGGTCGATCCGGTGGCAGGGCTAGTCGTGGGGGCTTTGATTCTTTGGCTGCTGGTTCGTTCGGCTCGTCGTGTGGCCCGTCGTCTTCTCGATGGGATCGAACCTGAGTCAGTCGAGCAGGTCGCTGACACGATCCGGGAAGTCTCAGGTGTCCGAAGCATCAGCAATCTGCAGATGCGGTGGCACGGCCATGAGCTACACATCTCGGCGTCCATTGCGGTCGATCCCGATCTCACCGTCGAGGTCGGCCACGACACGGCCCACGAAGTCGAGCACGCGCTGCATCACAGGTTCAGCTTTCCCATTTCGGCGGTGATCCACGTCGAGCCACATGGCGTGGTCGACTCTCACGACTCAACAGCCCACCACCGGCGGGCGGACCGGCGAGCAGAGGGTGGCGGTTCTAGCCCCGATCCCCAACTCAAGTAAGTCCGCTTCGGGGCGCGTACATGATTGTGGCCACCCCGATCACGCAGATGATCGCACCGATCAGGTCATAGCGGTCGGGATGGAATCGGTCGAAGACAACACCCCAGGCGAGCGAGCCGACGACGAAGACTCCTCCGTAGGCGGCGAGTATCCGTCCGAAGTGTGGGCTGGTTTGGAGGGTCGCGACCAACCCGTAGATGCCGAGGGCGACGATTCCGGCGAGGACGAACCACACTCCGCGTCGCTGGCGGACTCCCTGCCAGATCAGATATGCGCCGCCTATCTCAGCGAGAGCGGCTGCAACGAAAAGACTGATGGAACGGATGACAGACATCAGCTGAATCTACTCAGCGTGACTTGCGTGTCGGATGCCCGTCACCGACCGTCTCCTCGTTCGTCGGCGCTCTTTGCCATGGTTTCACCATGTGAGCTCCGCACATCCCTCCTGGGTTTCCGGTTCGACTTGGAGCGTGGCATGGCCGACCTTGTATTCGTCTCGCAGCACGTTTTGAGCCAGGCTGAGGATCTTCTGGGTATCCGCGTTTGTGGAGGTCATGAGGTGGACCGAAGCAACCTCCATGTCCGAGGTGAGCGTCCAGACATGAAGGTCGTGTACGTCTATGACGTCCTCAATGAGTTCGAGCCGCTGACGCAGTTGCGCTAGATCAAGCCCTTCTGGGGCAGCCTGGACCAGGATGCGTACTGCCCGTTTCCCCAATTTCCACGCCCGGGGCAGAATGAATAGTCCGATAGCTGCCCCGAATAGTGGGTCGGCGTAAGTCCAGCTGGTGAACAGAATGATGAGGGCGGCGACAACCACACCGACCGAGCCGACCAGGTCAGCGATCACCTCCAGGTAAGCGCCCTCGACGTTGATCGACTGCTCTGCTCCGTCGCGGAGAAGTCTCCAGCCGAGAAGATTCACCCCCAGACCCAGGACGGCGACCGCCAACATCGGACCGGAGAGAATCTCAGGAGGTTCTTGGAAACGCTGGAACGCCTCGTAGAGGACGAACCCGGCCACTGCGAAGAGAAGAACCGCATTGGCGAGGGCGGCGAGAATCTCGAGACGGTAAAGCCCGTAGGTGCGCTGACCTGTGTGGCCAACCCGATCGGCGGCCACGATGGCTGCCAAGGCCATACCCAAGCCGAGGGCGTCAGTGGCCATGTGCCCAGCATCGGAAAGCAATGCCAAGGAGTTGGTGAAGACTCCTGCAACGACTTCGGCCACCATGAATCCCAGGACCAGACCGAACACCCACACCAGCCGGCGCTTGTAGCGGGTGCCTGCTCGGGTAGATGGGAGGTGGGAGGGTTCGCTGCTCACAGCCGGTCTTCGTGTCCGTGCAGGTAGTGCTCGACGGCCACGTCGAGGAGGAGACGGACATGGGTGTCGTCCACCCGGTAGTAGACGGTGCGACCCTCCTTGCGAGAGCGGACCAGACCAGCCAGGCGCAGTTGGCGTAGTTGGTGGCTGGTCGCCGACTCCGACGCCTCGACGGTGGCTGCCAGATCACACACACAAAGCTCACCCGACTCCAACAAGGCGTAGATCATTCGCAACCGACCAGGATCGGCGAGCAACTTGAATCGGTCGGCCAACTCCGTTGCGTGCTCGATCGATAACAGCTCGGCGCGGCCCGCCGCTACTCGGTCCGGGTGGACCATCCGCACCTCACAAGCCTCATCGGGCATTGGGATCACATCGGACATAACCAGCCCAGGTTATATGAACGTGCTGGCATATATGCATATATTTGGATCGGCGATCATCGCCGACATCGCAAGACAGGTTGCCGAGAGCCGGCCGAGGACGCAATGGCGGTTCCCGGTGACCGTCTCCGACGGCTACTCCCCCCAACGTCACTCCGTTCCTGGGGGGAAAAGCGGAAGTTGGTCGGTGGTTGCCTAGGTCCGTATGATGCCGACCCGATGGCCCGGTCCCGTCAACGTCTGGCACGCCTCGGCATAGTGGTCGGGTCGGCCCTTGCTCTCAGCGCCTGTTCGCTGATCGAGATCGAGGACGCCCCACTCACCGCGCTGGACCCCAAGGGGCCTTTCGCCCAACGCGAGGATGACCTGTTCTGGCCGGTGTTCTGGATCGCGACCGCGGTCTTCGTCCTGGTTCAGGCGGCGATCTTGGTTGCGGTCTTCCTATTTCGGGACCGGGAGGGCGTCAAGGAGGCCAAACAGCTTCACGGGAGCCCCAAACTCGAGGTGCTGTGGACCGTGATCCCCGCTCTGATCCTGGCCGGGATCGCAGTCCCAACCACAGCGGCCGTCTTCGACCTCACCGAATGCGGCGAGGGCGCCATCGAGATCGACGTGATCGGGCATCAGTGGTGGTTCGAGTACCGCTACCCCGACGCCGGTGTCGCCACGGCCAACGTGATGGTCATCCCGGCTGGTCAGGAGGTTTGCGCCAACCTGACCTCCGAGGACGTGATCCACAACTTCTGGATCCCTGCCCTCAACGGCAAGCGCTATCTGATCCCGGGCCAGACCACCCAGCTTCGGCTTCAGGCCGATGACCCCGGGGAGTTTTGGGGGCATTGCGCCGAGTTCTGTGGCCTCTCCCACTCCCTGATGCGGGCCCGGGTCCAAGCCCTTTCCCCGGCCGAATACGAGGCATGGCTTGTCGACCAGGCGGAGCCGACCCCGCTCCCCGCCGAGGGCACCCCCGAATACGACGGGTACCAGGTATTCCTGGGCAGGGGCTGCACCCAATGTCACACCGTGCGCTTCGATGACGAGACGGCCTCGAACCTCGTTCGCGACGATGCCTTCTCCGGCCCCGAGCTCACCCATTTCGCCTCGCGGAACGTCTTCGCAGGGGCCACCCTCCCCGGCGAGGGCCAGACCCGGGAGGAGGCGCTCAAAGAATGGCTCTCGGATCCGCCGTCCTACAAGCCCGGTAGCTTCATGCCCAACCTGGCCCTGACCGAACAGGAGATCGACGACCTGATCATCTGGCTGGAGAGCAACCAATGACAGCTACCGCCGAGCGCCCGCAGACCACGATCTTCCGCCGGCCGTCGGCGAAGACCGGGATCTGGTCGTGGGTGACGACCGTCGATCACAAGCGCATCGGCATCATGTACGGCTACGCGGCTTTCACCTTCTTCATCATCGGAGGGATGGAGGCCCTGTTGCTCCGGATTCAGCTGGCGCAGGCCAACTCCGAGTTCCTCACCGCCGGCGCCTACAACGCCTTGTTCACGATGCATGGCACCACCATGATCTTCCTCTTCGTGATGCCGGCGTCGGCGGCGTTCATGAATTACCTGCTCCCGCTGATGATCGGAGCCCGGGATGTGGCCTTCCCGCGGCTGAACGCTCTCTCGTGGTGGATCTTCTTCTTTGGTGGGATCTTCCTCTATTCGACCTTCATCTTCGGGACGACCGTGGCCCCGATCGGTGCCGACGGCATCGGAGGGGTCGACGGGAACCTCCCACTCGGAGGTGGGCCCGGAAGCTTCAACTTCCTC
>DATDPT010000005.1:0-3624 GCA_035292605.1 Acidimicrobiia bacterium | reverse complement strand
TCCACCTGGCAATGAAACAGATCCGGGTACTGGGTCGACGAGTGGTTGCCCCAGATCGTCATCTTCTTCACCGAAGTGACTGGCCTTCCGACCCGCAAGGCCAGCTGACTGACGGCCCGGTTGTGATCCAACCGGGTCATGGCGGTGAAGCTCCGCGGGTCGTGTCCCTTCGCGTTGTTCATCGCGATCAGGGCGTTGGTGTTCGCCGGGTTTCCCACCACCAGGACCTTCACCTCGGGGGTGGCGGCCGCGGCCAGGGCACGCCCATGAAGGGTGAATATGGCGCCGTTGGCCGAAAGCAGGTCCGAGCGCTCCATCCCCGCCTTGCGGGGCATGGCTCCCACCAGAAGGGCGATGTCGGCGCCATCGAAGGCCGACTCCGGGTCGTCGGTCTTGGTTAGCCCGGCCAGGAGCGGGAACGCCCCGTCGTCCAACTCCATCGCCACCCCGTCGAGGGCCGCCAGGGCAGAGGTGATCTCCAGCATCTGGAGGATGACCGGCTGGTCCGGGCCCAACATCTCCCCGGCGGCGATCCTGAACAGCAGGCTGTAGCCGATCTGGCCGGCGGCGCCGGTGACCGCCACCCGAACTGGTTGATGATTCATGTGGTGGGCAAGCTACGCGGCAGGGGTTAGGTGAGGAAATCGAGGGCGATGTCCATTTGTGGGGCGGAATGTGTGATCCAACCCACTGAGATGACGTCGACCCCGGTGGATGCGATCGACCGCACGTTGTCCAGGGTCACCCCACCCGATGCCTCGGTGACCATCTGCCCCGCGGTCATCTCGACCGCCAATCGAAGCGTCTCGAGGTCCATGTTGTCTAAGAGCACCCGATCGGCCTCGGTGCCCAAGACCACCTCGAGTTGTTGCAGCGTCTCCACCTCGACCTCCACCATGACCTCTGGCCCTACCCGTTCCCGGGCCGCTTTCACTGCGGGCTCGATCCCACCGATGGCGGAGATGTGGTTGTCCTTGATCAGCACCGCGTCGAAAAGCCCGAGACGGTGGTTGACCCCACCTCCCATCGACACCGCGTACTTGTCGAGGAGGCGCATCCCCGGCATTGTCTTTCTGGTGTCCGAGATGCGAGCGCCTGTTCCCTCCACGGCCGCTACGAACAGGGATGTCGCCGTGGCCACCCCCGACATCCGCCCCAGGATGTTGAGCGCGGTTCGCTCGGCGCGGAGCAGAGATCTGGCCAAGCCGGCCACGGTGGCAATGCTCTGGCCTGCCGTTACCCGATCGCCGTCGCTCACAATCGCGGTCAAGGTCGACGCCGGGTCGATGGCCTCGAACACGTGAGCGGCGACCTCCAGCCCAGCCACGATGCCGGCGGAGCGGGCGACCAGCGTTCCGTGCGCCTGAGTCTCCTCGGGGACGCAGCTGTCGCTGGTCAGGTCACCCACGGCGCCCAGGTCCTCGGCGAGGGCACGGCCTACCAGGTCGACGTAGGCCGCCCGATCGATCACGTCACCGGCACCAGGTCTGCCCGGGTGGGGTCGATCAAAGTCCTGTGCTCCTGCATCGGGTCGGCCTCGGGGTAGTCGGCCCGGTAGTGGCCACCCCGCGACTCGCTTCTACGAAGTGCCGCCAACACCACCATCAAGGAGAGATCGGCGGCCACTCTCCCGGCGATGGTTCGGCGGAGAACGTTGTCCAACTCGAGCAGATGATTGCGGGCCTCCCAGAGCCCGGCGCCGGTCCGGACCAGCCCCACCCGATCCCACATGATCTGTCTCAGCTCCTCCAGCGCGGGCCCGGCCACGAGAGGCAGATCGAACGCCTCCTTCGGCGCCATCGGCTCACCGCTGGGCTCGACCAGGCTCTGGCCGACATCGATGGAGGCCCGTGCCCCGAAGACCAGGCCTTCGAGCAGAGAGTTGGAAGCGAGCCGGTTGGCGCCGTGGACCCCGCTCGAGCTGCACTCGCCCACCGCCCATAGGCCTCCGATCGAAGTCTTTCCGTTGGAATCGGCGTCGATGCCACCCATGTAATAGTGGGCCGCCGGCGACACCGGGAGCAGGTCCTGCCCCGGGTCGAGACCGACAGAGTGAGCGTGGGCGTTCACCGTGGGGAAACGATCGGCGAAGTTGACCAGGGATCGGGCATCGAGATAGGCGCCCATTCCCTTGTCGTACTGCCAGAAGATCGCCCTGGCCACGATGTCCCGGGGAGCCAATTCGGCCATCGGGTGGTATTGATCCATGAAACGACGCCGGTGGGCGTCGACCAGGATCGCCCCCTCGCCCCTTAGGGCCTCGGTGAGCAGCGGCATCGGGTCTTTGCCCGCAAGCAGTGCCGTGGGGTGGAACTGGACGAACTCGAGGTCCGCCAACCGGGCACCGACCCGGCCCGCCATCGCGATGCCGTCTCCGGTGACCCCAGGAGGGTTGGTGGTGCGTGAATAGAGACGCCCCGCCCCGCCCGTCGCCAGGACCACCGCCGGAGCCAGGACCACATCGCGTTGCTTGCCGTTGGCGGTGACCACTCCGACAACCCGGCCGTCTGCCATCACCAGGTCGACCACTCTGCGCTCGATGATCTGGATGCGGTCGGAGGCTTGCACGGCGGCGTTGAGAGCACGCATCACTTCGGCCCCGGTGGCATCACCGTCGGCGTGGACGACCCTTCTCCTCTGGTGGCCCCCTTCCTGGCCCAGCGAGAGGCCCCCATCGTCATCACGGTCGAACTCGGCACCGAGGCCGATCAGATTGTCGATTGCGGCCGGCCCTCCCTTGGTCAGAACGTCGACCACGTTTCTAACTGCCAGGCCGCCGGAGACGTTGAAGGTGTCGTCGGCGTGCATCTGGGGCGAGTCCTCATCGGAGAGGGCGACGGCGATCCCTCCCTGGGCCCACCAGGTGGAGCCCATCTCGGGGACCGACATCACGTAGGCACGGGGAAGTCCGAGGGCAACGGTGAGCCCGGCGACACCAGCACCGACGATCAGGGGGGCTTCGAGGCGCGAGATGTCCGTCATCGGATAGTCCTAGTCCTGACGTCCGACTTCGAGCATCCGGGAGACGGCCCTCCGGGCTCGCTCGGCGATGGCGGGATCGATCTCGATCTGATGGGTGAGGGTGACGAGAGAGTCCCGGATGTTGTGCAGGGTGATCCGCTTCATGTAAGGGCAGAGGTTGCAAGGACGGATGTACTCGGTGTTCGGAGTCTGGCTGGCGACGTTGTCCGCCATCGAGCACTCGGTGATCATCATCACCCGGCCGGGCTGGTTGGTGGTCACCCATTGGATCATCCCGTATGTCGACCCGACGTAGTCGGCCTCGGCCAGAACGTCGGGGGGGCACTCGGGATGGGCGATGACCTTGATCCCGTTGTACCCCCGCCGGTACTCAGCAATCTCCTCGCCGGTGAACCGCTCGTGGACAATGCACGACCCTTCCCAGAGGACGACCTCGACATCGATCTGGCTGGCCACCCACTTCCCCAGGTACCGGTCCGGGGTGAAGATCACCTTGTCGACCCCCAGCGATTCGACGACCGCCACCGCGTTGCTCGAAGTGCAACAGATGTCCGACTCGGCTTTGACCTCGGCGGAGGTGTTGACGTAGGTGACCACCGGAGCCCCCGGGTGCTGTTCTCTGAGGGCCCGCACATCGGCTCC
>DATDPT010000004.1:0-63262 GCA_035292605.1 Acidimicrobiia bacterium | reverse complement strand
GAAGCCGCAGGGATGACGCTGCTGGGAAAAGTCTCACCGGGTCGCCACCCCGCGGCGAGGAACACCGCGAAGAAGGCCGCCATTTCTGCAAGAGCCTCGGCGGGACCGAGCAGGCCGAAGGCACGGAACGCGACCTTGCGGTCGAGCAGTCGGCCGGTGTTGGGCAGGTCCTCGGAAATCCGCCGGTGGGCGGGCTCGGCTCCCAAAGCAGTTGCGGAAAAGGTGTCGGTACCGATGTCGAGGGCGAGGATCTGGAGGATTCCCAGTGCAAGAGGGATGTGGTTCGCTGTCAGAGCCCATATCAAGAAGGGGGTGAGCTCGGCGACGTTGTCGGTCAGGTGATAGGTGAGAAAGCGGCGAGCGTTGGCGAACGTGGCTCTCCCCTGCCTGATGGCGGCGACAATGGTGGCCAGGTCGTCGTCGAGGAGGACCAGGTCGGCAGCCTCGCGGGCGACGTCGGTACCGGTCCGCCCCATCGCCACACCGATGTCGGCCTCTCGCAGCGCGGGCCCGTCGTTGACGCCGTCTCCAGTCATGGCGACCACGTGTCCGTGGCTCTGCAGGGCACGGGCGATGCGTTGCTTGTCCTCGGGAGTCACTCGGCTGATCACCGCCCCGTCGTGATCCACCAGTGCGGCCAGAAGCGCTTCGTTTGAGGGAAGCTGACGCCCGGTGAGGGTGGGAGCCCCTGGCAGGGACAATCCGACCTCGTCGGCGATCGCCTTGGCGGTGTCGGGGTGGTCCCCGGTGACCAAGGCGATACTGAGCCCAGCCTTCCGGCAGGCCGCGATCGAGTCCGCCGCCCCCGGGCGCGGCGGGTCCTGGAGACCGATCAGCCCCCACAGCTCCAGGCCCCGTTCCGCTGATTCGATCTCCGCCGGGACGTCGTCGCCGGCAGGGCGGGCCGCCACCGCCAGGACCCGCAGACCCTGGCGCGTGAGTTTCTGGAGTGCCTCGTAGGCCTCCTGAGTGGCGTTGGAACAGACCGGGAAGACGGCGTCGGGAGCACCCTTCACATACAGATAGCGGGTGGTCAGCACCGACATGCGCCGACGTCGTGCATCGAACGGATAGCGGCCACGCTCGGGATCGGCAGCCTCCTCCTCGTCGACCCCCAACCCGACTCTCCAGGCGAGAACGTCGAGAGCCGCCTCCATCGGATCCCCGACAGCCACCCACGCCGAGTCCTGCAACACGGCTCGCCCGGTCGAGCAGCGGCGAGCTGCTCGCGCGATCTCCCTGACCTTGTCCAACACTTGAGGAGAAGGGCTCTCCACTTCGCCGTGCGGCTCGTAGCCGACCCCATCGATGGTGACACTTCCGACCGGGGTCCAAACCTCGACCACCGCCATCCGGTTTTGGGTGATCGTTCCGGTCTTGTCGGTGCAGATGAATGTGGTGGAGCCCAGGGTTTCAACGGCCTCCAGACGGCGGACCAGGGCGTGGTGTCGGGCCATCCTCTGAGCCCCGATCGCAAGCGACAAGGTCACGGTCGGCAGAAGCGCTTCGGGCACCAGGGCCACCATCACCCCCACCCCGAAGATGAACCCCGACCGGGCGGGGACACCCAAGCTCAGGCTGATCGCGAAAAACGCCAGCCCGACTCCGGCGGTGATGAAGGCGATCGTGCGCACCAATTGCGGAAGCTGCAAGGCGAGTGGAGTAATCGGCCTCTGCACCTCGGTGGTGAGAACCGCGACCGACGCCAGCCGCGTCTGGCCTCCGGTGGCCACGGCTACCGCCAAACCTTCCCCCTCGACCACGAAGGTGCCCGAGAAGAGATCGTCATCCGAGCCCTTGTCCACAGTGGCGCTTTCTCCGGTCAGGATCGACTCGTCCACCTTGACCGAATGGGCTTCCACCACCTTCAGATCGGCACTCACCCGGTTGCCTCCGATCAGCACAACCACATCGCCAGGCACCAGCTCCGCGGCGTCGATCTCTCGGGGCTGCCCAGCCCGGATCACGGTGGCCAGGCGGGGCACGATCTCGCGTAGCCGCTCCCCGGCGCGTTCAGCTCGGTACTCCTGGACGAAGGCGAATAACCCGTTGAAGACGATCACGGCGAGGATGGCGATCCCAAGCTCCGGCAAGCCGGCCACGGTCGCCAGGATTCCCGCCCCCCACAGCATCAAGGCGAAGAAATGGAAGAACTGGCCGACCAGATGACGCCAGACTCCCGGTCGGGGGGACGGCGGGAGCCGGTTGGGACCATGCAGTTCCAATCGCCGGGCGGCTTCCTCGGTGGTCAGCCCAGTTCGCGTCGACGACTCGAGCCCGGTCATCGTGACCCGAGTTGTGATGTCGATAGATTCTGAGCCAGGGTGCGCACCTGTCCCGGCCGAGCCATGGTGACCTCCTCTGAGCGGTTGGTGTGGCTCGTTGGTCGCAGGCCTGTCGACGCTACCTTCCCGTGTCGCCGAACGTGAACGATGTCCCTCCGGGGACGGGACGCCACCGGTCCATGATCAGGGTTTCACCGTGACGGCGCCGTACCCTGAGGGACACATGCGCCAGCCCCTTGGCACCAGGCCGGGCAGAAAGTGGATGCTGACAGCAGTCAAAGCCGCGCACACCCTCATTTGGCTCGGTGTCGAGGCAGGAGTGGTCTACCTGGTCTACGCCGGAGTGACCCGACGCTCCGACAAGGGTGTGGCTTTTGCCGGGTTGATGGTCGCCGGTGAAACCGCCGTCTTCCTGGTCAACGGGGCGCGCTGCCCGCTCACCGATCTCGCCGAGTCTCTCGGCGCCGAGAGCGGAGGCGTCACCGACATTTATCTTCCCGGGTGGCTTGCCCGGAACCTCCCTCTTCTCCATGCTCCGCTGATCACTCTGATTCTGTATCTGCACAGGCGGAACCTGCTCGAGCGGAGGAAACAAGCAAGACATTGACGACCCGGATGGCCCGTGTAGTACCAGTGCGCGCATATCGCCAAGTACGAAGGTCAGGAGCGGAAGCGGTCGAATGGCTCCAGTTCGATGCCGGCCTGCTCGAGAGATCGCTCCACGGTCTCCACCGCCGGGCTCAGGTCGATCGGCTTCAGGTTGACCCAGGGGTCGAGGCCGAACCGAGTTTCGATCGTCTGAAGCCGCACGCCGTCGGGCTCTACCGACCCGAGCTCCTCCCAAGTGAGCGGGGCAGCCACCGGGGCGCCAGAGCTGGGACGCAGCGACCAGGGAGCCACTGAAGTGGAGCGAGGCGTGTTCCTCAGCCAGTCGACGAACACTCGGTCACCACGGTCGGCCTTGCGGAAAGCCAACGTCATCAGGTCTTCATGAGCCGCAGCGGCCAGGGCGGCGGTGCCCCTGGCGATCCGGGCGACGCCGTCGACAGTGAGGTCTCCCTGCAACCGGGCCCGCAGGTGATAGCCCTTTGAGCCCGAGGCAAGGGGCAGGGTGGGGATGGCGTGATCGTCGAGAATCGATCGCAGCGCGGCCGCCGCCTCGCGGACCAGGTCGACCCGACCCGGCGGGGGGTCGAGGTCCCAGATCGCCCAGTCGGCATGGAGCTCATCGGCGATCCTGACCGGGGGAGCATGGAACGTGATCACCCCGAAGTTGGCGAAGTAAGTGATGCCCTCGACCGAATCGACCACCGGATACACGGTGGTTCCTCCATCCTCCTTGGGCACCTCGTGGCGGCTGATGAGGTCCTCCGGATAATGATCCGGGGCGTTCTTCTGCATGAAGCCCTTAGCGGCGATCCCCTGCGGAAACCTCTCCACGGTGAGGGCGCGACCCTCGATGAAAGGGAGCATCCGGTCACCAACCAGCTCGTAATAGGCCACGACGTCGCCTTTGGTGATCCCGTCTTCGGGAAAGACCATGCGGTCGGAGTTGGTGATCTCCATGCCGTCAGGTTATGGATAGGTGTGGATTTAGAGGACCCTGGTCTCGAAACATGAACGCTTCAACCCACGACGGCAATGAGGTGCGAGGGTTTGGTGATCTCCTGACCCTGACCGTCGAGCGGGTCTCGGCGCCGATCGAGGGTGCGCATCGCGCCCTTGCCGATCGGACGTTGCAGTGGACTGGATCGGCCGGGGCACCAGCTCGTCGCCTGTTCGACACCACCATCGCCGGTTTCTACGACGCGATCCGTTTGACCGGCTCTGCACTGGGAACCACGGTCGGACTGGGAGGGATTGTCCGAGGGAGTCGCGATCTGTTCTCACGGTCGCCCCTGGGCAGTCGGGTTCAGGCGGCCATCAACGCCGCCTGGGGCGATGAGCTAGAGGACCGCAGCAACGATCTGCGAATCGAGATGAGGCTTCGGAACTCCGATGGGAGCATCGTGCAGCTGACTGCCACCGATCTGGCGACGAGCTTTGGATCGGCCACACCTCGGGTGGTCGTGCTGGTCCATGGGCTGGGAAGAACGGAGAGTTGTTGGCGGGAGAAGGGCAGCGGTGGGCCCGTTGGCCTCTGGGAACGGCTCGCAGCCGACCCATCCATCACCCCGGTCATGGTCCGTTACAACTCCGGGAGGCATATCTCGGAGAACGGAGTCGAGTTGGCCCGCCTGCTCGAAGAGATGTGGCGATCCTGGCCCACGCCAATCGAATCGATGGCGCTCGTGGGTCATTCAATGGGTGGGCTCGTGATCCGTAGTGCCTGCCATCTGGGCCAGGCCGCCCAACACGACTGGGTCGATACCGTGGACAAGGTCGTCACAGTGGGTACCCCTCACCTCGGCGCCCCGCTCGAGAAGACAGCGAACGTCGTCTCGTGGGGTCTCCGGGTCATACCTGAAAGCCGTCCGCTCGCTGATTTCCTGGATGCCCGCAGCGTCGGGATCAAGGACCTCCGCTTCGGTGCCATCGTGGAGGAGGATTGGCTGGGCGCCGATCCTGACGCCCTGTTACACAACACTGTGGGCAAGGTGCCCCTGTTGGAAGGGGCCGACCACCATTTCGTGGCCGCAGTGATCACCTCAGACCCGGCCCATCCGGTGGGCGCCCTCTTCGGAGATCTGATGGTCCGTGCGGCGAGCGGAACCGGCAGGGGAAGGTTTCGTCACATCGAGGCAACGGAGATCCGGGTGCTCGGCGGCCGACGGCACTTCGACTTGCTTCATGACGACGAGGTGCTGGACCAGGTGATGGCCTGGCTCACCACGTCGACGGTGACAGCCGCGGCCGGGTGAGCCTGGGGGCTTAGTCGACGTAGATCGTGTCGTCGCGCTCAACGACCCGGCCCCGCCCCAGCGGCAGCACCAAGGTGATTGCCTTGAAGACGGTGCCGAGCCCTGGGATCTTGGCAAAGACACCCTGAGGCCCGCGCACCATTCTCCCCGTCCGGACGTCGTACTTCGACCCGTGCCACGGGCACACCAGGCACCCGTCGGCGTCGATGCTGCCGTTGGCAAGGTCGGCGTAGAGATGGCGACAATGTCGGGTAACCGCGAACAGCTCACCATCGGCGTTGCCGACGGCATACCTGCCTGCTCCTGTCACGGTTCCAGGAGTCAGCTCGGACGCGGGTCCCACTTCGATCTCGTCAGGCATCGCCTTCAACCCTTCCTGGCTGCTCGTCCCCCAGGTCAGTGGAGCCTACTGCCGGTGCCGCAAGATCGGGGAGGTCGATCCCTTCCTACCACTCGGTCCAGATCCCCCCTGTTGCCTGTTCCCAGACCGAGGTCTGGGTCTCTCCGCTGAAGGCCGCTTCGAAGCCCGAGAGCGCTGAGTAGTACTCGCCCATCCCTCCGGAGTCTGCCCACAGGTCGAGACCGATCGCTTCGAGCTCGGTCGGCTGTCCTGGCATGGGCACACGGATGAACAGCTGGTGGGAGAGCTGTCCGAGACGGCGAGCGTCCGAGATGCTCGATTCGTGCGTCTTCCGGAAGACGTCGATGGCGTGTTCGGGGTCATCGATCAGGCCGCGGGCGATACCCAGGTATCGCCCGGTGAGATGCATCGGTGCCGGTAGTTCGAACCCGAAAGCACCTTCGGCAGGCATCCAGATCACGGCCTCGCGCTCGGAGAACAGCAGGGCCGCTCCCTGCTGCACCACCTCGTCCGAGAAGAACGTGCCGATCCCCGCGACGTCCTTCCAGACATCGAGGAAGAGAAGTTCGTTCTCATCGGCCCCGGGGACGCCAGGCAGTGGTGTGAACACGCTGTGGCTGAGGTCACCGAGCGCCCGTGCGCCGGCGATGCCTTGGGGAGATCCGGCGGTTTGGTTGTGCAGGTTCCGTGCGGCATCACGGACGGTAGGGACCGTCTTACCCCTCACTGACAGCAAGACCGATGGTTGGCTGAGCGCAGACATCATCTCTCCTTTTGGAAGTGTTCGAACACCGCCGGTGGCGGTGCCTCACCCTTCAAGACGAGACCATGCGCTCTTAGCTCGCGGCGCGAACAGTGTCTTCGGGACCGCAAGATGTGCCAGCCAGCTCTCGTCATACTGTGTATGGCTGGTCCAAGCGATCGCGGAGCCAACAACGTGACGAACCAAGCCCTTGACGATGGTCAGGCCCTGGCCCGGGCGCGGTCCGGCGACACTGTCGCATTTGCGTCACTGGTGGACGGACATCGGGTGGGGCTGCTTCGCCATTGTTATCGCATGTTGGGATCCGGGCCTGATGCCGAAGAAGCGCTGCAGGACACACTGCTTCGAGCGTGGCAGCGTCTTGACACCTTCGAGGCCCGGGGCTCGTTCCAGGGATGGATGTATCGCATCGCCACCAACCTCTGCATCGACCGTCTTCGGGGCCGTCGAGGGAGAAGCCATCCGGTGAGCCACGGGCCGGCGTCGGCTCCCGGATCATTCCTCGAGACCGCCGACACGTCGATCGAATGGATCGAGCCCATCGCCGATCACAGCATCGGGCTCAGCCAAGACCCGGCACACTCCGCAGAGCAACGCGAGCGAATCAGCCTCGCCTTCGTCGCCGCTCTCCAGCGTTTGTCGGCCCGGCAACGGGCGGCTTTGCTGCTTCACGACGTTCTCGACTTCTCGCATGATGAAGTGGCAGAGGTCCTCGACAGCTCCCCATCGGCGGTCAACAGCCTCCTCTACCGGGCCCGGGAAACGATGAGCGCCTCTCCCACCCCGGTACCGGCCGACCCCAATGACCCAGCGATCAAGGCACTGCTTGGCAGATACGTCGAGGCATGGCAACGCGCCGACATCTCCGAGTTCTTGGCCACGGTCAGCGCCGACGTGCGCTTGTCGATGCCGCCACTGGCCACCTGGTACCAGGGGTCGGCGAACGTGGCTTCCTTCGTCGAAACCGCCATCTTCGGACCGGCTCGACCTCACGGCGTGACAGTGCGGTTGGGGGGCGCCAACGGCCAACCCGCTCTCGCCATCTATGAACCGGGGCCCGAGAACACCATGATCGCCAGCGGTCTCCAAGTACTCGACGTCGACCGCGATTCCGACACAATCACCGCCATTACCTCGTTTCGGGATCCAGACATCGCAGTGCGGTGCGGTTTCCCCATGGCCATCGCATCCGAGGCGTAGTCCTTGGGCAGAGCCCATCCGAGTCGGTGATCCCGCCAACTCGGCGCGAGCTTCGAGAGTGCGCGAAGCTCTGACGGCCGATTGCAGGAGGTAGCTGATGGTGACGTCAACAGAAGACCAGGTGATTTTCGAAACGGCCGGTGAGCATGTGGCTCGAGCGGTGCCGGTGGCCGCACCAACGGACACCGTCGGCTCCATCCGGCGCGGCCTGGAAGGCCGCCGGTTCGAGACCGCGGCGGCGGTGGCGGTGTGCGACCAAGGCCGGCTGGTCGGATTGCTCAGGATCGAGGACCTGCTGGCAGCCTCCGAGGAGGCATCAGCCGCCGACGCCATGGATCCCAACCCACCGGTGGTTGGTCCGGGAGTGCACCAGGAGCGGGCGGCGTGGCAAGCGGTCCAGGATGGCGAGGCCACTCTCGCGGTCGTCGATGAAGGCCGTGTGTTCCTTGGCTTCATCCCGCCGTCGCGGATGTTGCAGGTGCTGCTCTGGGAGCACGACGAAGACATGGCCCGACTCGGGGGCTTCGTCCATGACGCCGAGGCGGCGCGACAGGCAAGCCAGGAGCCGGTCACCCGCCGCTACTGGCATCGTTTGCCGTGGCTGCTGGTCGGGCTGGCTGGAGCGCTGATCTCCGCCGGTCTGATAGGCGCCTACGAGCAGGAGCTGGAGGCCAATGTCTTGCTGGCGTTCTTCATCCCAGGCATCGTCTACATGGCCGATGCGGTAGGGACCCAGACCGAGACTTTGATCATCCGCGGCCTCTCGGTAGGAGTGAAGGTCCGCCAGGTGGTCAAGCGCGAGCTGGTCACCGGTGTCTTGGTCGGGGTGACTGTGGCCGCTGCCTTCTATCCTCTGGCATTGTGGAGGTGGGGCGACTTCGAGGTCGCAGTCACCGCGGCACTGGCGCTGCTGGCTGCCTGCAGCACCGCCACGGTGGTGGCGATGGCCCTTCCTTACCTCTTGAACCGTCTGGGGAAGGATCCCGCCTACGGCAGCGGACCACTGGCCACCGTAATCCAGGATCTGGTCTCGATCCTCGTCTACTTCGCCATCGCCACCGCAATCATCGGGTAGCGGCCCCGCCAAGGAGTTGAGATCGATCGTCATGACTAGGGCGCTTCGGCGGAGGTTGTCGTGACGTTCGGCCCTCGCGTGGAAGGCCGCGCACCCCATAGGTTGAACACCATGACGAATCTCTTCGCCACGGTCGACGGCAACGAGGCCGCGGCCCGGGTGGCTCACGCCCTGAGCGAGGTAATCGCCATCTACCCGATCACTCCCGCTTCACCGATGGGTGAGCACTCCGACGCGTGGTCGCACCTAGGCCGCACCAATCTCTGGGGAGTCGTCCCCGACGTTGTGGAGATGCAGAGCGAAGCCGGAGCGGCCGGTGCAGTGCACGGATCGCTTCAGGTAGGAGCGCTCACTACCACCTTCACCTCCTCGCAAGGCCTGCTTCTCATGTTGCCGAACATGTACAAGATCGCCGGCGAGCTGACCTCGACCGTGTTTCACATCGCGGCCAGGACTCTGGCCGCACATGCCCTGTCGATCTTCGGTGACCACTCCGACGTGATGGCTGCCCGACAGACGGGTTTCGCCATGCTGGCCTCCGCCTCGGTGCAGGAGGCTCAGGATCTGGCCCTGGTGGCGCACGCCGCCACCCTGCGATCGCGCATTCCTTTCCTCCATTTCTTTGATGGATTCCGGACCTCACATGAGGTTGCGAAGATCACAGCGATTGGAGATGACGTCCTCAAGGCGATGATCGATGAGGACCTGATCGCCCAACACCGGCTGCGTGCCCTCAGTCCGCATCGCCCGGTGCTGCGCGGCTCGGCCCAGGATCCCGACGTCTTCTTCCAGGCCCGGGAAGCAATCAACCCCTATTACTCCGCCGTACCGTCCATCGTGCAGGGCGAGATGGACCAATACGCTCGGCTCACCGGCCGGAGCTACCACCTCTTCGATTACGTCGGCCATCCGGAGGCAGAACGGGTCGTGGTGCTGATGGGCTCCGGGGTGGGCGCCGCCTCGGAGGCAGTGGAGCGACTGGTTGCCAAGGGAGAGCGGGTCGGCATGGTGATCGTCCGCCTCTACCGGCCGTTTGACAGCGACGCCTTCCGAGCGATTCTCCCGGCAACCACACGAGCCGTGGCAGTCCTCGACCGGACCAAAGAGCCGGGAGCGGTCGGGGAGCCCCTGTACCTCGATGTGGTCGCGGCTCTGTTCGAAGGAGATCGCCCCAGCCCACTCGTCATTGGTGGTCGGTACGGACTGGCCTCGAAGGAGTTCACGCCGGCCATGGCGTCGGCGGTCCTCGCCGAGCTTGATCGGGAGAGCCCCAAGCGTCATTTCACGGTTGGGATCACCGATGACGTCACTCACGCCAGCCTGGGTTACAGCTCCGACGGCTGGGACGAACCGGAAGGAATGATCCGGGCGGTCTTTTTCGGATTGGGCAGCGACGGCACGGTTGGGGCCAACAGGGCATCGGTCAAGATCATCGGCGACCGTACCGACCTCCACGCCCAGGGCTACTTCGTCTTTGACTCGAAGAAGTCCGGGTCGCGGACCATCTCCCACCTCCGATTCGGACCGCAGCCGATCACCTCGACCTACCTGATCGGCCCGGGCCAGGCGACCTTCGTCGCCTGTCATCAATTCCACCTGCTCAACGACGTCGATGTGCTGGAGCTCGCCTCCCCTGGGGCCACGTTCCTGCTCAACAGCCCCTATGACTCCACCGAGGCCTGGGAGCACCTCCCCACCTGGATACAGCGGGGAATCGTCGACAAGGACCTCGATTTCTGGGTGGTAGACGCCACCCGTATCGCCGCCGAAGCGGGTCTGGGCGGGCGGATCAACACCGTTCTCCAGACCTGCTTCTTCGCCCTTTCGAAGATCATGCCGCGTGACGAGGCTCTGGCAGCCATCACCGAGGAGGTGCAAAGGGCATACGGCAAGAGGGGAGACGTGGTTGTGCGCCGCAACCTCGAGGCGATCAACTCGACTCTCGACGGGCTGCAACAAGTGACCATTCCCGCCGCGACAGTCGTCGGAGTCAGCGGTCCTGGCGACTTCCTCGAATCCCGCCTGGCGCTAGCCCCCGACTTCGTTCAACGAGTGACCGGGATGATGCTGGCTGGGAAAGGCAACCTGCTTCCGGTTTCGGCGATGCCGGTCGACGGCACCTTCCCCACCGGAACCGCACAGTGGGAAAAGCGCTCGATCGGGACCGAGATCCCATTCTGGGATCCATCTATCTGCATCGACTGTGCGCGTTGCGCCCTGGTGTGCCCCCATGCCGCGATCCGGTTCAAGGTGTTCGATCCGGAGGCTCTGCAGGGCGCCCCCGATGGGTTCGTCTCCAAGGAAGCGAGCGGGACTGAGTTCCTGGGCAAGTTCCTCACGGTGCAAGTTGCCCCTGACGACTGCACCGGTTGCGGGGTGTGCGTGGACGTGTGCCCGGCCCGGTCCAAGGAGGAGATCCGGCACAAGGCGATTGACATGGTGGCCAAGGACGAACATCTCGAGCGAGAGCGTGCCAACTTCGACTTCTTTCTCACCATCCCCGACCCACCACGTCATGAGGTGAGGCTCGATACGGTGAAGGGGTCGCAGATGATCGAGCCGTTGTTCGAATTCTCAGGGGCCTGCGCCGGCTGTGGTGAGACGCCCTACCTCAAGCTTCTCTCCCAGCAGTTCGGCGACCGGGTGATCGTCGCCAACGCCACCGGCTGCTCATCGATCTACGGCGGCAACCTCCCAACCACGCCTTGGACCGTCGATGAGACCGGGCGGGGGCCGGCGTGGGCCAACTCGCTGTTCGAGGACAACGCCGAGTTCGGGCTGGGCATGCGTCTCGGCCTCGAGGCCATGGAAGCCGACGCCCGCCTTCTGGTAACCGCCCTCCTCCCCGAGCTCGGACAGGTGGGGGTGGAGATTCTCGAGGCTGATCAGACAGAAGAGCTCGGGATCGCCGACCAGCGCCGCCGGGTCGAGAGTCTGCGCAAGCAGCTGGCCGGTATCGAGGGGCTCCTCGCTCGGCGCCTCGAAGGAGTCGCCGATGCCCTGGTTCGCACCTCGGTATGGATCGTCGGTGGAGACGGGTGGGCCTACGACATCGGGTTTGGGGGCCTCGACCATGTGCTCGCCTCGGGCCGCGACATCAACATCTTGGTCCTCGATACCGAGGTGTACTCCAACACCGGAGGCCAAGCCTCCAAGGCCACCCCGCGGGCGGCAGTGGCGAAGTTCGCCTCGGGTGGCAAGAGCACCGCCAAGAAGGATCTCGGCCAGATCGCCATGGCCTACGGAAACGTGTACGTGGCACAGGTGGCCATGGGGGCCAACATGACCCAAACCGTCAAGGCCTTCGCCGAGGCCGAGGCTCATCGTGGGGTGTCCCTGATACTCGCCTATAGCCCCTGTATCGCCCATGGAATCGAGATGTCGACTCAGATGAGCCACCAGAAGGAGGCGGCAGCCTCCGGTTATTGGCCGCTGTTCCGCTATGACCCGGCCTTCGAGGCCCAGGGTCAGCCCGGTTTGCGACTCGACAGCCGCAAACCGACGATTCGTTTCAAGGACTTCGCCGAAAAGGAGGGGCGCTTCGCCATGTTGGCCCGAGCCAACCCTGAGCGGTCGAGCGAGCTGATGGCGAGCGCGCAAAAGGACATCGATGATCGCTGGAACCTGTACGAGCAACTGGTCGAGGTCCATCGCACCGCCGAATACACCGAGCTGGAGGATCGATGACTGTCGACCTGCGTACCAACTACCTGGGCATGACCCTCGCCCATCCCATAGTGCCCTCGGCGTCGCCGGTAACCGCCGACATCGATCATCTCCTTCGCCTGGAGGAGGCAGGAGCATCGGCGGTCGTGCTGCCGTCGCTTTTCGAAGAGCAGGTCGAGCATGAGGCGATGGCGGTGCACATGGGCTTGGAGTGGGCCAAGGACTCCTTTGCGGAAGCAGCCGACGGGTATCTCCCCGATTTGGACGACTACAACACCGGACCCACCCGGTACCTCGAGCTGATCCGGGCAGCCAAGAACGAACTGAAGGTGCCGGTGATAGCCAGTCTCAACGGCACCACAACTGGCGGCTGGGCCCTCTACGCCAAGATCCTGGCCGACGAGGGAATCGATGCTCTCGAGCTCAACATCTACCTGATCGCCGCCGACCCAGCCCTCACGGGTGACCAGGTGGAACATCAGTATCTCAGTTTGGTCGAGTTGGTCAGGCGAACAGTCGAGGTGCCCCTGGCGGTGAAGGTTGGGCCTTTCTTCTCTTCAATGGCGAACATGGCCACTCGCTTGATCAGCGCCGGGGCCGACGGTCTCGTCATCTTCAACCGCTTCTACCAGCCGGACATAGACCTCAATCAATTGGAGGTGGTTCCCAACCTGATCCTGTCCACTCCGGCCGAGCTTCGTCTAGTGCTCCGCTGGATCGCCATCCTCCACGGACGGATCGCGGGCTCGTTGGCGGCGACAACCGGAGTGGCCGGGGCCGAAGAGGCGGCCAAGCTGGTCTTGGCGGGCGCCGACGTCACGATGATGGCCTCGTCCCTGCTCAGACACGGACCGGAGCGATTGCGTGAAACGGTGGAGGGTCTGGAAACCTGGCTCGCGGACAAGGGTTATCAGTCCCTGGAGCAGGCCAAAGGCTCCGTCAGCCAGGCTGCGGTCGCCGACCCATCGGCCTTCGAGCGAGCCAACTACATGCGAACCCTGATGTCGTATTCACCACACTGGTGATCATCGGGTTCACTCAGGGAAGAGCGCCGGAATTCTCCGGGGTGGGCAAGGGGATCACCGGTGTCGGGCCCTCGCTGCCCAGCAGATAGACGATCGCATTGTCGCCCAGAGCCTCCACGATCCGAAGCTGCAGGAGGTCCGGCGTCAGAGACTCCGCGATCAGTTGGTTCGCCTCTGCCTCCGCCCCCGCCGTGATGACTCTGGTTGCAGCATCGATCCGTGCTTGATCCTGGCGGAACTGGGCTCGCTGGGCGTCCTGCTCGGCCTGCAATTTCGCCTCGATTGATGCCTGCAGCTCTGGCGTGGCGGCGATGTCACGCAACTGGATACCATCGACCGCAAGGCCACGCGGCACGAATTCTCCGGTGAGTGACTCCTCGATGCAGCGCTCGACGTCAGGGCGTTGCGAAGTACGAGCCAACTCGAATCGATATTGGGAGATGCAGTCGCGGACCGCTGATCGAGATACTGGACGCACAATCACATCCCGATAGCCGGTGCCAAGAGCGCGGTAGACCTTTGATGCCTCCGATCCGACGAGATGCCACAGAATGGTGATCTCGACCCTTACCGCCGCATTCTCCAGGGACACCGCGGTGATCGCATCCGCTCTATCGGATTGTTCTCCTTCACCAAGAGTGTCCGAGTAAGTCGATTCCTGAGTTCGAACCGAGAGCGCCCGCACCGAAGCGAACGGATTTCGCAGGTGAAAACCCTCTTCCAGCGGTGGCTGGGCTGCACCGAAGAGCACCGGAACGGCCACTTCGCCGGGGGCGACGATCGTCAGCGTCGAGGCCAAAACCAGAATTGGGCCAACGACCACCCCAACCATTCCGATTCTTCTCAAGAGTCTGTCCATGTCCGGATCAGGCCATCTCCTGATCCAGAGGAACAGCCCTGCGACGGCCAGGATGATGGCGGCATAGATCATCAGAACCTCCTTCTCTCGGGTGGCACTCGACATTCCACCCATCTGTGCGGTGCGCCCAATGCCCCGCCCTGGCCCCAACTTAGGTCGATCATGCTCTCCACGCTTGCCATCCGCCCTCGCCGGAGCGAACATACGTTCGGTGCGACATGATGCGTCGATCCTGCACGCCGATCTCGACGCCTTCTACGCGGCGGTGGAGCAGCGTGATGATCCTCGACTGCGCTCCCGCCCCGTGATCGTCGGGTCGGGAGTGGTGCTGGCGGCCAGTTACGAGGCGAGGGCGTCTGGCGTTCGGACTGCGATGGGCGGTGCCCTCGCTCGTCGGCTCTGCCCGCAGGCGATCGTGGTCGAGCCCAGGATCTCGGCCTACTCCGAGGCAAGCAAGGCGGTGTTCGAGGTGTTCAATGACACGACGCCGCTGGTAGAAGGGGTGTCCATCGACGAGGCCTTCCTCGACGTCGGTGGGCTGAGGCGGGTCTCGGGCTCCCCCACCGAGATCGCCCGACGGCTCCGGCGCCAGGTGCTGGAGCAGGTAGGCCTGCCGATCACGATTGGGGTGGCTCGCACCAAGTTCTTGGCCAAGGTGGCGAGCGGAGTGGCCAAGCCCAATGGGCTCCTGGTGGTGCCGCCCGGGAGCGAGCTGGACTTTCTCCACCCGCTCCCGGTGGAACGGGTCTGGGGGGTGGGCAAGGTGACTGCCACCAAGCTGCATGACCGGGGAATCACCACCGTCGGTGAGATCGCACAACTGACCGAGACCAGCCTGGTCGCCATGCTCGGCCCAGCCTCCGGCCGACATCTTCATGCATTGGCCCACAACCGTGATCCCCGACCACTTCATGTGGGCCGCCGGCGGCGCTCGATCGGTTCCCAACGCGCGCTGGGTCGCTCGCCGAGGTCACCAGAGGACCTCGATGCCATCCTGATCGGATTGGTAGACCGAGTGACCCGTCGCCTCCGCACCGCGGGTCGGACCGGAAGGACTGTGGTGCTCCGACTGCGCTTCGCCGACTTCTCTCGGGCGACCCGGTCGCACACGTTCCCTCGAGCCACCGCTCACACCCAGAGCATCCTTGCCGCCCTTCGCGGATTGCTGGCGGATGCAATGCCAATCATCAGGGACCAAGGTCTCACCCTGATCGGGATCGCGTTGGCCAACCTCGACGATGCCGCGGTTCAGATGGTGCTGCCTTTCGATCGTGAAGCCGGCAATGCCCTCGATGAAGCCCTTGACGACGTCCACGCCCGATTCGGATCCGCCGCCGTCACCCGGGCGGTGTTGCTCGGCAGGGACCAAGGCCTGACAGTGCCGCTGCTCCCGGACTGACGATCTCTTCGAGTCGGCTTCTGGCACGACGGGAGGGCGAGCCCACCGTCCTCGCAAAGGGCCCCGGCATGGCGATGCCGGGGCCCTTTCGGTGGTTGCTCGCTGGAGGAGGCCCTAACGATGCGAGGCAAACAACAGTTGGCCACCCTCGACCAGGCCGGCACTGGCGATGAGCCCGTCGGTGAGGCTGTGGGCCTGAACGTCGAGTATGAGCAGGGTTTCACCCCTCCTGGTCCTGAACAACGAGGTGACGTCGAGCACGCCCGACGACTCCCAGTTGCCGACGTCGCCTGGGTTCCCGTCGGTTTGCCCGGTCGGGACGGCACTCCGGTCTATCTCCAGGATCCGGGTTGCCGACCCCGGGCTCCTCGGGTTCAGCCGCCACATCGAGGCCTCGAAGGCAGCGAAGCCGGCCGAGTCGTCCTCCTGGACGTAGATGCGGCGGTCATCGGCCCAGTCGAGGTTGTCGGGGCTGCGCAGCCCGGCTTGCATCTTGTCCGGATCGTCCCCGTCGTAGAGAACGGTGAGTTCGGTCCCGCTACCAGCCGGGTCGAAGACACCCTCGTCGAAGTCGAAGTCGACATCGATCAGATAAGTGCTGCCCCAGACATCGGAGTTACCGAGGATGCCGGCACGCCCGGTCGAGGCCATCACTGCTTGGGTCCCATCCTTGGGATTGGTGGCCAGGTCTTCGGGACGTGAGAACTGGAATGCGCCCACGGCCACTGCCCCCTTGCGCAAGGTGGCGTCGGTGGCGTAGCCGTCGGCGGTGTAGCCGTCGCCGGCACCCATGTTGATGTTGAGCGGTTCCCAATAGCCGGTCTCGACGTCGCCGCTCCCGTTGAAGCCCTCGCTGGGGTTGGTGGCGCCGCTCGTCGTCTTCCACACGTAGAGCTGGCCGCCGACCAGCCCATTGCGCTCGGGGAAGGTTCCGTCCCTTACTTTCTTCCCGACGTACAAGTAGAGAGGAGGCGCCGGGTTGGCGGCGAATGCCACCGGGTCCGAGCTGGCGCCATGATCGTCCGCCAGAAGCAAGGCGATGGTGTCCCTGCGTCCGGTATCTAGCAGAGTGGCGTTCTCCCACGAGCCCCGGCCCAGGTCGGGCAATCCATACAAGGTGTTGGTGGCGGGATCGAGGGCCCAATAGCTTCCGCCGGGGCCTCCGAACGCGCTCGATTGCTCCTCGTTGGTGAGGTAGATCGGGTCGGCGAATCCCCGACCATGCCCGAACAGGTTGGCCGGCCAGTAGGAACCGGAACAGAAACGATTGAGACCTCCGTAGTCGAGGTCGGTCAGCTCGTCGACAATGGTCCCGTCACGACCGTAGATGGTGTCGAAGGCGAGCCCGCCTCCCAGCACCTTGCGGGTGTTGCGATCGATGTCCACGTAGCTGATCCGGGATCCGTTCAAGGAGAGCCCGTTGGCGAGTTGGAAGGCGGATCCACTCCCCACCCCGAGCTCGTGATTGATCAGCACCCGGACCGTGTGCTTGTTGAGTTTGAAGGCGCCGATGCCGTCGAGGACTCCCGGGATCTCGTAGCCGAGCTGGTTTGCGTTCACCGACTGTCCGCTCGCGGAGATCTCGCCGACGGTGAGGAGTGGTGAGACCTTCCAGCCCTGGCTGGTGTTGACCGAGTCGCCCACCATCATCGGCGTGGAATCGGTGGTGAAGCCGCGGTGGCTCGCTTCGGCGGCGAGCATGGGAATCGTCATTGTCACGACGATGAGTGCCCCGAGAAGGTGCCTTCTCCGTGACTTGGTGAGCAGGGCCATCTGCGCCCTCCTTTCGCTCGTTGTGTTTCGTGCAGTCATACCCGATGTAGGAGAACCTAAGGGGCCCGGGTAACGCGCCGATTATCCGAATCTGACCGGGGGATGAAGTTCTGGTCTCACAAACCGTCAAGGACCTGTCGCCGGCCGAGGCCCTGGCCGCTGATCCTCAGTTTTCGCGGTCTGGTCCACGCCTTGGCCGGCCGGCCCGAGCAGGCCCTGGTATTGATCGAGGAGGCCATCGGACTCGGGGGGCCCCATGAGGAGGTCTCACCCGAATTCCGGGTGCTCAAGGGTGACTTCCTCAGGATGCTTCCCCAGCCTGACCTCGCCGGAGCCGAGGAGGCCTATCTGACCGCGATCCGGGGGGCGAACACTGGAGGGCGTCACCTGATCGAGCTCCAAGCCTTGACCAGACTGGTCGGTCTGCGTCGGCAGATTGGCCACTCCCCCGATGGCAGTGATGAGCTGGCCTCCCTATACGCCACCTTCAGCGAAGGTTTCGAGGAGTACGACCTGGTCATGGCGAGACAAGTGTTGGGATAGGTCACTCCCGCCCCACTCCCCGGCCTGGCGACAACCATCGGTCATGGCCCAGGTAAAGCGGTCGGGGTCGGTTGTCGATACTCACACTGATGCAAACACATCTCCCGGGTTCATCCGAGGTCGGCCTCATGGTGTCTGCTTTTCCGGTCCCCGTGCTGGTTGCGGATTACACACCGATCATCGAGCGCTTCTCCGGTATGGGCGGAGACCTGGTCCGCGAGCGGTTGCTCGCCGATGATGCCCTGCTGACGGAGTGTCTCACTCTCCCCAGAGCCATCGCCGCCAGCCCGGAGTGGATCCGGCTCTACGGCTCGCCTCACTCCCCTGACGCCCCCGACCTGAGGGATCGCCATTTCTCGAGCATCACCTACCCGGCCTTGCGCGAGACCCTGATCCAGCAATTCACGGCCCCCTTCTACGGCATCACCTCGATAGTCAGAGAGCACACCGCCCCGACGCTGTTGGGTCAGGTGACCGTTCGCTCCCACTGGAAGGCGCTGATCGACGCAGACCAACCCCTGTGGGACCGGATCGTGATCGTAGATCTCGATGTGACCGATCTCCGATCGGCTCAAAACGACCTCGAGCGCATCCTCGACGCCAAGGAACAACTAGTCGCGTCCAAGGATCAGCTGATTGCCTCGGTCTCTCACGAGATTCGTACGCCGTTGTCCTCCATCGTGGGTTTCGCCCGGCTTCTCTATGACTCATCCGAGCTCACTCAGGCCGACCGTCACGAGATGATGGGCCTCCTGGTGCAACAGAGTGCGGACCTGACCAACATCGTCGACGACCTCCTCGTCGCCGCGAAAGCCGACATGGGACAACTCCAGGTCACCACCGTCTCGGTGGACATGCGGGCCCAGGCAGCGCAGGCATTGGAGAGTCTGGACCCCGGGTCACGCAAGGTGGTCAGACTCTCCAACGACACCGTGCGCTGTGCCGGAGACCCGGCGAGAGTTCGCCAGATAGTCCGCAACCTGATCTCCAACGCCCTCCGCTACGGAGGACCCCAGATCAACGTGAACGTCGACGCCCAACCCGGGCTCGGATCCCTGATGGTGGTCGACGACGGCCCCGGAATCCCAGAGGAGCTCCGGCCCCGGGTATTCGATGCCTACACCCGCGGAGAACAACCCCTTGGGCTTGCCCCATCGCTCGGCCTCGGGCTTCACATATCGCGCACCCTCGCCGAGCTCATGGGAGGAACTCTCACCTACAGCTACGAGAACGGTGAGAGCATCTTCGAGTTGACGCTTCCCCTCGACCACTCGGCGGCTCGAACCGCCTGACGTCCGGTCTCAGCCGACCAGGAGAAGCAGGGCGTGGATTGCGATGCCCACCAGGCCTCCGACCACTGTGCCGTTGATCCGGACGAATTGGAGATCGCGACCCAGCTGCAGTTCGAGACGATGAGAGATCTCGGTGGGGTCCCATCCGGCCACGGTGGCCTCGATCAGCCCGATGACCTCGTCGTCCCACCGGTGGGCGAGACGCTCGGCGGACTGAGCGATCCAGCCGTCGATTCTCCTCCGGAGAGGGGCGTCCTCGAGGGCCCGACGTGCCCACCATTGGATCAGCTCCGTCAGCCTCTGCTCGAGCTCGGAGCTGGGTTTGCCCGCAGCGCGCTCGAGGCTCTCATGGAGAAGCTGCCACTGCGAATGAACCGCTGCCGCCAGCTCTGGGGAGTCGAGGATTCGCAGCTTCGATTCCTCGATGCGTTCGGCAAGATCGGCCGAGTTGCGTAGGCGGTCGGCGAACTTCGCCAGCATCTGGTCGATGTCTGCACGGATGAGATGCCTGGGGTCGGATGCCATATCGTCGACCAGGATTCGGAACGAGGCGATGATCCGCTCGAAGATGAGGCCTCCCGCCCACGACGGGACCCACCAGGGTGCGGACCGGGCAAAGCTCTCCCTGAAGTAGGGAAGATTGTCGACCAGGAGGACTTCGATTCCCCTCAGGGCGGCTTCGATCGACTCTCGAGTCCGGCCGTCCTTCAACCAGGCGTCGACGACCAGGGAGATGAGAGGGGTGACCGGCGTCTGTCGCATCCAGTCGAGAGTGGCCTGGGTGACCACCGAAGCCACCTGTTCGTCGTCGATTGACTCGGCGATGGTGGCCGCGGTCTCGATGCTGCGACGTGCGGCCAAGGCCGAGTGATCCGAGGAGTCGAGCCAGACAGCCACCCGCCCCGTGATTTCGGCGTTGGTGAGCCACTGACGGAGATTGGTCGGGTCCAAGAAGTTCTGTTGCACGAACTCGGCCAGTCCCCGCCCGATCTCGTCCTTGCCCTTGGGGATCAGGGCGGTGTGCGGAATGGGAATGCCCAGTGGGTGGCGAAACAGGGCGGTAACGGCGAACCAATCGGCAATCCCGCCAATCAGCGCAGCTTCGGAAGCCGCTCTGATCCAACCGTTGACACCGTTCTCGTCACCCACGAAATGGCTGATCAGGAAGACGACCAGCGCCCCGAAGAGGAACCCGTTGGCACGTCGCTTCCAACGCCGCAGCTCTCGGACCCGCCGCTCCTCGTAGCTGCCGTCGGGTCCCAAGAAGGGGCCGGAAGCCATGATCACCCCTGACATCGTAAGCGGAACCGGGACGAGCGCCGAGGGGCTTGGCGATTCAGCCGAACATGCACGGAGCCCGGCTGCCGGTCCTGTGCCAGGCTTGCGCGACGAAACGCGGTCGCAGCGTCGCTGCCCACTCCCCCGCTCACAGTGAGGCGAGCGAGACGACGAGCAAGCCCTGCCCGAGGTGATAGGTGACGATCACGGCGACCGAGCCACCCCGCAATGAAGTGATGAACCTGCTCCACGCCAACAGGGCATCGCTCAGGTAGAACAGCCCGGCTCCAGCGATTGCCAGAGCGTGGCCGGTGGCGATGGCGAAGGCCACCATCGTCGAGATGACCCCGATGTACGCGAGCACCGGCCCCAGCAACCCGGGATCATCGCGGTGTACCGAGACCGCGATGCGCCACCCCACGATCGCGGCGGGCCCGACGACGATCGCATACCCGATGGCGAGCCAGGCTCCCCGGAACGACGGAGCCGCGGCAAGACCGGCGGCATAGCAGAGGTGGGCTAGCAGGAAGGAGGCGAGCCCGGCCACGAAGCGCTCCCGCTCCAGCATGAGGAAGACGTCCCCGGCCAGGCTGAAGACGAGCGCTGCCACGAAGAGCACATGGGTGGAAGTAGTTGCCCCGGAATCGATGCTGAGAGCGGCAGCCGTCAGCCACACCATGACCCCCGGTTTGAGGACGTATTCGAGCCGACGACGGCGCCCGGCCACCGCCCACCAGTCGACCAGGGCGTTGATGCCGGCCAGTCCCATGAAAGCGACGGTCGTCTTGGTCATGGGAGCGCGCTTGCCATGCCAGCAGTCAAGCATCGCGGGCCGCGAGCTCAGCCCAAGATCACCTGCACCTGGTGGGTGGACCCGTCATCGACCAGTTCCAGCTCCGAGCCGGAAGGCAGGGTTGTGCCGTCCATGGCCAACTCCACGACACCCTTGGTCACCCCATTGGGATTGCTGACCTGGATCTCATACTGGGACGAGTGATAGCGGAAGTCGATCTCGAAGCCTCTCCAGGCGCGGGGAATACATGGATCGATGAGAAGGCGGGCCCCCCGCAGGCGGAAGCCGAGGATCCACTCCACTCCGGCCCGGTACATCCACCCCGCCGAGCCGGTATACCAGGTCCAACCTCCCCGGCCCACGTGGGGCGCCTCCGAATACACGTCCGCTGCCGCCACATAGGGCTCCACCCGGTAGCGGTGGATCCCCGCTCTGGTGCTGGCATGGTTGATCGGGTTGAGCAGACCGAACAGCTCGCCAGCCCGATCACCGTCGCCCAGCGTGGCGAAGGCGATGACGCACCAGATGGCGGCGTGGGTGTACTGGCCGCCGTTCTCGCGGACCCCAGGCAGGTACCCCTTTATGTATCCGGGGTCGACGTCCCAATTGTCGAACGGCGGGGTGAAGAGGAGCACCAGACCGTCACCTCGATGGACCAGGTATTCCTCCACGGAGTCCATCGCCCGCTGGGCCCGCTGGGTTGGTGCGCCCCCGTGGATGACCGACCAGGATTGTGCGATCGAGTCGATTCGACATTCGGGATTGACCGATGATCCGAGTGGCGTCCCGTCATCGAAGAAGGCTCGTCGGTACCAGTCGCCGTCCCATGCCTCGCCTTCGAGGCTCGCCCGGAGACGACGCGCCCCCTGCCGCCAGCCGGCGGCCAGCTCCTCTTCCTTCATTCCCTCGGCGAGGTCGGCGAATCGTCTCAGGTTCGCCTCCAGGAACCATCCGAGCCACACGCTCTCTCCTCGACCCTCCCGCCCCACCCGGTTGAAGCCGTCGTTCCAATCACCGGTACCCATCAGGGGCAGGCCCCGACTTCCCAGCCTGGAGAGCGCCCGGTTGAGGGCGCGTCGGCAGTGGTCGAACATCGTTCCTTCCGTGGAGGACTGCTCGGGGGTGAAGAAGATCTCGTCCTGGCCCGGAGCAAGATCGATCCCACGCAGATAGGGCACCACGTGGTGGAGCATGTCCTGGTCGCCGGTCACCTCCACATAGTGGGCCACGGCGTAGGGAAGCCACAGGTAGTCATCGGAGATACGGGTTCGCACCCCTTTCCCTGAGGAGGCGTGCCACCAATGGAGAACATCGCCTTCTTCGAACTGATGACCGGCGGCTCGCAACAGATGCTCTCTGGTTATGTCCCGCATCGGCGTCACCAGCGCCATGACGTCTTGGAGTTGATCGCGAAAACCGAAGGCCCCTCCAGACTGATAGAACGCGGTCCGGCCCAGCACCCGGCAGGCGAGGGTCTGGTAGAGCAGCCACTGGTTGATCATCAAGTCGAAGGAACGGTCGGGGGTCTTCACCCGGACGGTGCCGAGGATATCATTCCACCGGGTCGCCACTTCGGCTTTGACCGCCTCCGGGTCGGTCCGGCGATAGCGCTCGACCAGTGTCCGGGCCTCGCCGTCGTCCTTGCCCTGGCCGAGCAGGAAGACCACCTCGACTTCTTCGTTCGGAGCCAGGACCAGGGAGCGTTGGATGGCTGAGCAGGGGTCGAACCCCACTCCGACCGCCCCCGACAGTTTCCGGGTGAGTTTCAGTGCGGACGGGTCGTCGACGCTGCCGTGCCTCCCCAGGAACTCGGCCCGATCACCGGTAACCGTGACTTCGCCGGCTCCGAGGTCGGCGAAGGCCACCCGTTCCCCAAAGTCGGCGTTCCAGGGGTTGCGGGCCAGCATGGCGCCGGTCTCCTCGTCGCGTTCGGTCACGATCTGCATGGGCGAGACGGACCTGGTGGTTCCGAGCACCCATTCCAAATAGGCGGTGACGGAGAGGCGGCGGCGGCGGCCGGTCAGGTTACGAAGCCGCAAACGGGAGATCTTGACCGGATCCTCGAGCGGCACGGTCTGATGGAGGTGGAGGGCAATCCCCCGCGAGGTGTGTTCGAACTCGGAGTAACCGGGACCATGGCGGGCCAGGTAGGCAGATGCTTCATCCCTGATCGGCAGGGCGGTGGGTCCCCACACCTCCCCGCTCTCCTCGTCCCGGACATAGAGCACCTCGCCGGGACGGTCGGCGACCGGATCGTTGGACCAGGGAGTCAGCTGGTTCTCCCGGCTGTTCTCCGACCAGGTGTATCCGGATCCCGACTCGGACACGCAGAACCCGAAGCGGGAGTTGGCGACCACGTTGATCCATGGGGCCGGGGTCCATTGATCCTCTCCCAACACCACAACGTATTCGCTGCCGTCGGCGGCGAAGCCGCCGAGACCGTTGTGGAACTCGCGCTCCGGCCTCGGCTGCGATACGCCCGTCTGGTCGGTAGCAACCGGCTTGGCGCGGGTGGTCGAGGCTACCTCCTCAGTGGGCCGGCGGGCCACCTGGTCGGCGAGGGTCCCGTGGTGACTGAGCAGCACCGCCCTCGCCGCCGACTGGAGTGTCGTCCGATCCTCGGCGCTGAGGTGTCGGCCATTGAGAACGAAGACTCCTCCGTCGGGCTCCTGACCCACCATGTGACCACTCTCCCTGATCAGCTCTTGGATGGCCTCCTGCAGACCCTGGGTATACGAGTCCGGTTCCTCGTTGATGATCACCAGGTCGGCGACGAGCCCCTTCATCCGCCAGTACTCTTGAGCCCGGAGCAGGTCCCGGACCAGTCCGCGTTCTTCGGGCTCGTCGATCCGGATCACGACGATCGGGAGGTCCCCGGAGATGGAATGTCGCCACAAACCCTCTTGGCTGACCGAGGAAAGTGCCTTCTTCCCCGGCGGGGTTCGCAGCACCGGGTCGGAGTAAATCAGGATTCCGGCGAGCTGTTGGAACACGTGGGCCTGGTCGGGATCGATATGGAGATGATGGAGACGGACCTGGGCCTGGGTCCATGCCAGGGTCAAGCTTCGCTCGAAAGCTGCCGGGTCGGAGAACTTGTCGACCAGATCGAGAGCCTCGGTCCGGGTGCGAGCCACCACGGTCGTGAAGTCGAGGTGGGCGATGGCGCCGGGCTGGAGCCGCACCTTTCTCCGCAGGCTGAAAACAGGATCGAGCACCCGGCCCACCGAGTTCGACAGGGGGCGATCGACTGCGGCGGCGCGGTGGATCTCGTTTCCTCGGCCGAGGAACCGGGCACGGTCCGTCTCGTATTGAACCCCGCCCACCACATCCCCCGTGACCGCGAGGACATGACCCGCCCACACCGTCTCCTCTTCGGCTGAGCGTGGTCGGCGGCTCGCAAGTAGGGCGTCACGCCCGGCCACCGCTTCGGTCTGCACGAAGAGATTGGAGAAGGCGGGGTGAGCAGCGTCGGCCCGGGCTGATGCCAGGACCAGCTCGGCGTAGGAGGTGACTTCCACTTCTTTGGCCACCGCGCCCAGATTGGTGACGGTCACCCGGCGGACCTCGGCATCGTCCTCTTCCGACACCACCACGGTGAGTCTCGTGGAGAGGCTGCCGTCACGACGCGAGATCTCTGCCTTGTCCTCGCTGAAAGCCACCTGATAGGAGTCGGGCTCGGCCAGGGTTGGTTGATAGCCGGCCGACCAGGTTCGCCCCGACCCGTCCCTGATGAAGAAGTAGCTGCCGAAGTTGTCGCGAGTGGCGTCTTCCCGCCAGCGGTTGACCGCCAGCCCCTCCCACTGGCTGTAACCGGAACCCGCGGCGCTGATGACAGTGCTGAAACGGCCGTTGGATAGGGCGTGAGTGACCGGGACCGGCCCGTGCGGCGACCAGATGCGACGGACCACACCCTTCGCCTCTTCCAAGGGATGGGCCGACTCGGCGACTTCCTCGGCACGTGGACGCGCCACCTCCACGTCGCGGGGCACCCTTTCATGCAACAGCAACTCGGCCGCCCGGACCGACGGGTCGGAATGAAACAGGTCTCTGCAGAGCCCGGCGAAGATCACGTTGGCCAGAGACACCAGTGACATCGCCTGGTGGTGGGCCATATAGGCTCGCACCACTACGGTCTCTCCGTCCTCGGGCAACCGGGTCGGGGTGAAGTCGAGGGCCTCGTAGTAGCCATAGCTGCCCAGCGCCCCCAGACTGTTGAGTCGGATCAGGTTCGACACCGCATCCCGCGGCTCGACCATCGTCGCCAGCAAGGTTGCGTATGGCGCCACCACCAGGTCCTCGCTCAAACCCCGTTCGAACCCGAGCCCCGGGACGCCAAAGGCCCGGTATTGATAAACGAGGTGGATGTCTCGAGCCGCATAGGCTGCCTCGGAGATCCCCCAAGGTATCTGGCGCTCGTTCCCGTACTCGATCTGGCGTCGTACCACCGCCCGGTAGGTCGTGTCGAGGATGCTCTCGGGTGGAGAGCGCATCACCAGCAATGGCATCAGGTATTCGAACATCGAGCCCGACCATGAGATCAGGGCGGCCTCGACGCCCATCGGAGTCATCGACCGACCGAGGCGGAACCAGTGGCTGGGGGGAAGGTCACCTTTGGCGATGCCCACGAAGCTGGCGAGCCGGGCCTCCGAGGCGAGCAGGTCGTAGTGGCTCTGGTCGAGGGCGTTCTCGGCGACTCGATAGCCGACTGACAGCAGCTTGTTGTCGGGGTCCATGAGAAACGAGAAGTCCATCTCCGCCGCCAGAACGGCGGTCCTCTCGGTCAGGGCGGCAAGACGGTCGGAGAGATGCTCCCGGCTGGCCGCCTCCTCGAATACCTGGAGGTCGTGAACGTGGCCTCGCACCGTCGCCAACAAAGCTTCGGCCGAGACCAACAGTTCCTCGGCACCCTCCCTCGTGGCCAGGGTGCGGGCGATGTCGACCACGGTCTCGGCTTCGGCGAGGAGCTCGGCCAGACGTGGTGTCCCGGCGACTTCCCCGCCGCGCAGCGAGGCGAGGAACTCGACCAAGGCCTGGTCCAGTTCGCGGGGAGAGACCACCTCGATGTCGGAGTTGACTGCCACGAGGTCGGCCGCCTCCTGCATCAGCAGTGCTCCGTCCCTGATGCCGGCCGCCACCTCAGGGCCCGGTACGAGTTGGCGGAGGCGCTCGCAGCCCTGGGATACCACCAGCAAGTGGCCGGCCAGGTTGCCGCTGTCCACGGTCGACACATATCTGGGTACCAGGGGTTCACAGGACATGGTGTCGTACCAGTTGAAGAAGTGACCCCGGAATCGTTCGAGCCCGTTGAGCGTGGAGACCGTGGCTTCGAGCCTGGTCACTGTCTGTTCGATCCCAATCCAGCCGAACTCCCGGGCCGACAGCACCGCGAGTAGATAGAGCCCGACGTTGGTGGGAGAAGTACGGTGCGCGACCTGCGCCAGATCCTCCTGGAAGTTGTCCGGTGGCAGCCAGTTCTCGTCGCCAGTCACGAACCTCTCGAAGTAGCGCCAGGTGCGCCGAGCTGTCAGCCGCAGACCCTGCTGTTCCTGGAGTGTGGGCGGGTCCGCCACCTTGATCGGGCGGGGGATGCTGACCTGGTGGGCGATCAAGGGAGCCAGCACCCACATCCCGGACCACGCCAGACCTACCACCAATGCCTCCGGTTTGACAAAGGCGGCGGCGGTGGTAGCTGCCAAACCGATCACCATCGACGGGGACATTCGCTGGATGAAGCCCGCACGGGCCAAGCCGAACTGTCGCTCCGCTTCTTCGGCCGTCACCCAGGTGAGCAACCCGCGACGCGAAAAAGCCAGGCGCCACAGAGTCACGACTATGGCATCGGTCATCCTCAGCGCCTGGTGGGCGAGGAATGCGGCCTGGAGAAGAGTCCGCCCCAGCGTGCGCCATGCGTCCATCCCCCAGCGCCTCAACCGCACCGCCCCGGGGGTGGAGGTCCGGCGTGGAATGATCCGCTCCAGCAGAGGCAGTAGCCCGGGGAGGCCCAACGCCAGGAGAATGAACACAGTCCAGGGCCAGACCGGCACCCCCGGCAGAAGGAATGAGGCGATCAAGGTGAAGAGGGCACCCGGTCCGCTGAGACTGCGGCGGAGGTTGTCCACCATCTTCAAACGGGCGACGGGAGGGAGCGGTCCGTGCCTGCCGAGGATCCAGGGGAGGAGCTGCCAGTCGCCACGGACCCAGCGGTGCTGGCGGGAGAGCGCCACCTCGTAGTGGTTCGGGAACTCTTCGAACACTTCGACGTTGCTCACCAGGCCCGCCCGGGCGAAGCTGCCTTCGAAGAGATCGTGGCTGAGCAGGGCGTTCTCCGGGATTCGACCCTCCAAGGCTGCCTCGAAGGCATCGATCTCGTAGATCCCCTTGCCGGCATAGGACCCCTCGCCGAACAAGTCCTGGTACAGGTCGCTGACGGCAGCCGCATAGGGGTCGATCCCCGTGGGCGGGAAGAAAACGCGCTGAAAGAAACTGATACCGCCTGCCCTCAGAAACGCGGTAACTCGAGGCTGGAGGACTCCATAGCCCTCCACCACCCGCCCCAACGGGTCATCGACCCGGGCCCGGTTGAGGGGATGGGCAATCGTCGCCACCAGCCGGGTGGCCGCCCCCGGCGGAAGCCGCGAGTCGGCGTCGAGGGCGATCACATAACGAACCCGTTCCGGGGGCACGTGACCGGTTGGAATGAAGGTGGTGTCGACCGCTCCACGCAGGAGACGGTTGAGCTCGTGCAGCTTGCCCCGCTTGCGCTCCCAGCCCATGTGCCGGTCCTCGCCGGGGTTGAACACCCGCCGGCGATGGAAGAGCAGGAACCGAGCCGCCCCTCCCGGGGCCGGTCCATGTCTCTCGTTGAGTCGGGCCACGCCGTGGACTGCCGCAGCCAACAGCTCGGCGTCGTCGGCGAGCTCGGGTCCCTCGGCGTCCCGCCAGTCGCTGATCAGGGCGAAATGCAACTCGCCCTCCGGGTTGGCCAGGTAGTGGACTTCGAGCCGTTCCACCAGTTCTTCGACCTGGTCGGGTCGCGACAACAGGGCGGGGATTGCCACCAGCGTGCGCAGCTCTCCGGTCGGTCCGTGACGCAACGCCAGAGAAGGCAGCTCCTCTGGGCGGGTCAGGACCGCGATCGCCCGGTTGACCAGGACCACCCCGATGTCGGAAGCTGGGATCAGGGCCAGGCCGGCCAGGAGCAATCGCCAGGGCCACCAGCGCTCGATGGTGAGGAGGGGCAGGGCCAGGGCCAGAGCGGTCACCATGCCAACCGAACCCAGGTACACGGCGGCCGCGTGCCTTCTGAGGAATCGAGAAAGGACGAGCCCGGCCCCGGGACGAAATCCGATCCGATCCTCGAGCATGGTCCTGCCCTCTCCAAGCAGGTAGAAACCGGGGTCTCGCTGGCGACGATCGGCGAGCTGGGTGCTGGCCAGCCGGAGCGTGATCTTGGCGACGTCCAGCTCTGAGGTGCCGGATCCCTTCGACAGCTCCTCTATGGCGTGCCGGTAGCGGTCCCGGGTAGCAAAGCTCATCTCGCTGTAAGAGCTCTCCGCGGTCAGGGCATGGTCGACCAGGCTGACCCCCTCTACGAAGTCGGCCCAGTCGAAGAAGTTGACCTGACGGAGGCTGGTCACGATGTTGCGGACGGTGACGTTGGTGGCCGCTTGGCGGCGATGGGTCTCGTTGACCACCTCGTCGGCTGCGGTCCCCTCGGTGGCGAGACGAGCGAGCAGCCAGGTGAGGCCGGGGGTCGTCTCCGGGTCCTGGTCGCGAAGACGCTGCAGCAGCTGGACGGTAAAAGGCTGGGGCAGCTCAGATGGGCCATAGCGGTCAAGGGCTGCCAGGGTCTCGTCGGGGCGGCCGCCCCCGATTCCGAGAAGCCCATCGGCGATTTCTTCGGCCTCTCGACGAAGCCTCCTGGCCGATACGATCGACTCGGCCATCCGGCGCAGGTTCTCCATCAGGATCACGCGAAGAGTGATGGGGATGGCCCAGAGCTCACCGATGGTGAGGGGGTCGACCTTCTGGTATGAAGCCACGAACCTGCGCAGCGCTTCGGGATCGAAGCGGCTGTCGAGGTGGGCGACGTATGCCCAGACGATCCCATATACCCGCGGGTAACCGGCCAGGGCACCACTCTCGAGCTTGGGCAGCTCGCGGTAGTAACTGGGAGGGAGGTTCTCTCGTATCTCGCGCAGCTGGCTTTCCACGAGATGGAAGTTGTCCACCAGCCATTCGGCCGCAGGGGTGAGGAGCGCTTCCTCCCGAATAGCTTTCGACAACTCCCGGTATGAGGCGAGCAGGAATTCACCGTTATCCGCCAGGCGCCGGGATATGAGTCGAAGGCGTCCTCGCCGCCTACTCAGCTCCTGGCTTTCGGCCAGACTTCGGGCGTGCTGTTCCAGCCGCTCGACGCTGAACAGCTCCGCCCGGATGGGCTCATCGATCGGCTCGAATCCCAAGCCTCGGGTGGATGGCACCATTGCACAATACGTGAGCATGGACACCGTGAACTCGACCGGCGAGGTCAGGCTCTGGCACCCGGAGTGCGTTTCCTAGAGGTCGACCAACGATCGCACCTCGTGTAGGACCCGGTCATGTACGTCGGATAGGCCGAGCCCGGGTTCGAGCGAGTCTCGTCTCCCGATCTCGGCAACCACCCAATCCCAGTCTGTTGTCCCGTGCGCCGCCACACAGAGTCTGACTGCCTCCTCAAAAGTGATCCTTGTCCCGTCGGTTGCTTGAAGCAGCCGGTCGACGATCAGAGACTCAAGCCTGATCACACTCAGCGTGTCCTCGGCACTGAGCTGGATCATGGAGACGTCGCCATCGACTTGGGAGTCCGGAAACTCGAGCAACCAGAGCTCTCCATCTTCGAATTGATACTCGAAATGGTCGCCCTGCGAGTTGGTGAAGCCGAACTCGACCAGCGCCTGACGGTCGGAGGCATCGAGGAAGGCGCACATGTCGACATCAGTAGGTCGGTACGAGCCGGTGTGCAGGTTGACCGCCGCTCCCCCCACCAGGACGGCCCGGTCTTTGATCCCATAGTCGGCCGCCTTCGCCAGCCAGAGGCTACGGAGAATGGCGTCTTCTCCTGGCGTTTGCGCCCGGTCGAGCGCCATCTGGGCTTTCTCGGTCTGCTTCAACTCCTGGTCGCCAGTGCAGCGCGTTCGATGCCAACGTCGATCCTGCGCTGCTCTTTCCAATCGAGCCTGGCTTGGGGGTCGGAGGGCCCCAGCCCCACGGCCTCGAGTAGTTGGGCTCCCCGCGCTGCTCCCGCCATAACCTCGGCGACGGAGACCACTTCGAGCGGATTGGGCTCGAGATCGGCGAGGCGACTGTCATAGCACGCGAGGATCTTCACCAGAGTCGAGATCCGCGGATCCGCCTTGCCATTCTCGATCAATGAGATCTGGGATCTGCTGACCCCGGTCCGCATCGAGACGTCGCTCAAGGACAGTCGCTTCAGGTGACGGATCTGTCGCAGTCTGGCACCGTTGAAGTAGCTCACGGTTGTTAGTGTATTCAATAACGAACGTTAGTCAATACACTTACGAACTGCACCACTCACGACTGTTTAGAACCGGGACACGGCTAGGGATAGAGCCCGCTCAGCCCTACAGACCCAATTCCGCTCTGAGCTCGTCGAGCTTGGCGTCGGCTTCGGTCGTGTTGATAGCCCTTCGAAGCTCGGCCTCCGCCCCCTCCGGGGTCGCCTCTCGCAACTCCGCTTTGGCCATGGCCTCCGCCTTTCGCTGCTCGATCTTCGACTCCACCTGATCGAGGCTGGGCAACTCGTCGGTGACGCCACCGGACATGGCCTCCACGGCAGCGTTGACCGACTCCTGCATCTTGGCCTGCTGCAGCGAGCCCAGCATCTCCATCCGCTTCGCCGATAGCTCCTGGAGGTTCATGGCATTGGTCTGGACAGCTTCCTTGGCGGTCTCGGCCTGGCCGACGGCGGTCTCGTACTGCTGCTTCAGCGAGGCGAGGTTGTTCTCCGAAGCCTGCAGCTTCATCGCCAGCGACTGGGCGGTCTGGTTCCACTTGGTGACTGCGGCCTCATCCCCGGCCTTCTTGGCCTCATCCGACTTGAGCAACGCCTGTTTCGCCATCTCGCGCCCTTCGCCAACATCGCCCGCCGCTCGTTCGATCTGACTCTGGAGTTGGGTCTTGTGGGCGATCACTTTGGCGGCCTGGTTTCTCAGGTCCTGGTCGCGTCTTCTCGCCTCATCGATCGCAGACTGGATCTCGATCTCGGGGTCCATGGCGCTCTCGGCCGTTGCTCTGAACCAGGACCGAATGTAGGCCCACAAGCGCTTGAACATCTTCAGTCTCCTTTGGGAATCGGTGGGGCGAGTGTAGGCCTCGGTGAGCGGGACCGGCCGGGGGTCAGCGCCGGCGCCCGCCGCCCCGCATCCGCCCCAAGCCTCCGCCCCGCATCCCTCCGCCCAGCATCCGCCCCAAACCTCCGCCTCTCATCGGGCCCCCGAAGCCTCCGGGTGTCCCGCCCCATCCCCCTCCCCGACCTGTCATCGCCAGGACCGCCCACAGGGCAGTCATCAGATCGTTGCCGGCGTATGAGCTCTGTCGTTGCGATCTCCTTCCGTAGCCCTCGTCCGGGGTGGTGTCCGGTTGGGGCGCCGGCTCCGGCACGTTGAGCGGGGGCGGCTTGGGCTCGGGTGGCTTCGGCTTCTCGGGAACGGGCTTGCCGTCGAGCAGTGCCTCGGCGGCATCGAGCTCCCAGATAGCCGAATCCAGGTCCCGGATCACCTCGATCATCTCCTGTGCGCTCGGGGTGGCCTCGGTTCGGGCCAGGACCTGGGTGTAGGTGGTAGAGGCCCTCTGATAGTGAGCCTTGACGTCAGGATTGTCCGAGAGCTCCACCTCGTCTTCCATCTCGATGATGTCGTTGGCGATGTGGGCCAGCTTCTCCTTGGCCATCGTCTTCACCTTCTCCAGCCCGCCCGTCGCCAGCTCGGCCCGCTTCTTGGAGTTGCCCCTCATCAGCCCCATCACCAGCAGGGCACCACCACCGAGCAGCAGCAGCCAGACCCACCCCGATCCCCCTCCCCCAACTTCCTCTTCGCCGGGCGACGGGGCAACGCTGGTGCCGGTCAGCTCGGCGATGAACAACTGGACCACCTGGTCGTCGCTCCCCCCGTCCAGTGAGGCGTCGATGGCGGCGTTCATCTCGTCCTCGCTCCAGAACGAGCCATCGCCGGCGAAGCCGACTGTCTCCGGGGCGACCGTCACCACGTAACCGGTTCCCAGTTGGTCGAGTACCGAGTCGGAAAAAGTGGTGGCCCCGCCCCCAGGCTCCCCGGAGAGAACCACCAGATAGAGCCGACCGCCGTCCGAGCGTGCCTCGAACACCGCACCACTGACTACCTGCTCACTGGCAGTCGACCCGGGCTCGATGTAGTAGCCGTTGGTCTCCAATTCGAGCACGACCTGATTTGGCGTGGCAGCCATGAGGAGGAGGCTGACGGCGACGAGGAGGCGTCTCATCCAACACTGAGGGTAGCGACGGGCCCGAACTCAGGTTCTAGGGTCGTTATCGGGAGTCCCCGACAGACATTCCACCGTGGAAAGAACCGGCAACCACGGTCCGCACTGATCCGGGACGATCGGGTAGGTTCACCCTGATGGACACCCTCGCAGGCCCGGATCGGCTGATATGAGAACGGGGAAGATCGCATCACTGATCGTCGGGATCCTGGTGGGTCTTGTCGGGCTGGCGATCGTATTCGGAGGGATCGTCCTCCTCTGGGCCAATCAGACCCAGAGAACAGCCGACGGCTTCTTCGAGACCAGCCGTGCGACTCTCTTCACCGAGTCCTACGCACTGACCTCGGATGAGATCGATTTGGGCTCCCAGCCCGGGGATTGGTTTCCCTCCGGCCGCTTGGCCGAGATCAGGTTGGAAGTCGAGAGCGATCCCGACACCTCGGTCTTCATCGGGATCGGCCCGGAGACCGAAGTCGACGACTATCTCGACGGCGTCGCCCACTCCGAGGTGGTCCGGTTCAGATCCGACCCTGACGACGTCACCTACCGGGATGTCCCCGGAGAGGACACACCGACTCCCCCGGGAGACCAGGGATTCTGGGCAGCCTCGGTCGAGGGAGCGGGCACTCAGGTTCTCACCTTCGACTTGGAGCAGGGCCGATGGGCGGTGGTGGTCATGAACGCCGACGCCTCGTCGAGTGTGGCAGTGAATGCATCCGCGGCCGCCAAGACCGACCTGTTGGTCCCGATCGCCACAGCACTGATCGTCGGCGGGTTGATCCTCACCGTGATCGCCGCCGTGCTCATCGTGGTCGGGGTCGCAGGCGGTGGAGAGCACGCACCGATGGCCTCGCCCGCCGGTGAGGGCTTCGGTCAGTATCCGGTCCGTCTCGAGGGCCGGCTCGACCCGGAACTGAGCCGTTGGCTGTGGCTCATCAAGTGGGCCCTGGCCCTCCCCCATTACCTCATCGTCGGTTTCCTCTGGATTGGGTTTGCGTTGCTCACCGTGGTGGCGTGGTTCGCCATCTTGTTCACCGGTCGCTACCCGAGGGCCATCTTCGATTTCAACGTCGGGGTGATGCGCTGGACGTGGAGAGTGACCTACTACTCCTACAGCGCGCTCGGCACCGATCAGTATCCCCCGTTCACGCTGGCGGACGTCGACTACCCGGCTCGCTTCGACGTTGCCTACCCCGAACGGCTCTCCCGTGGGCTGGTTCTGGTGAAGTGGTGGCTGCTGGCCATACCCCACTATCTGATCATCGGGCTGTTCACCAGTGGCCTGGTCTGGTCGAACACCGAGCTCGAGGGGACCGGAGATGGGGTCCTCCAGATCGGCGGCGGGCTGATCGGGATCTTGGTGCTGATCGCAGCCGTGGTGCTGACCTTCACCGGGCGCTACCCCCAGGGGCTATTCGATCTGATCATGGGTCTCAACCGATGGGTGTACCGGGTGCTGGCCTACGCCACTTTGATGCGGGACGAGTACCCGCCGTTCCGGCTCGACACCGGCGGCTCAGACCCCGAGCCGACACCCCCTCCGCCGCCCTCCGCCGGGTAGCCACCCAGAGAAGCCTGGATCAGATCCTCCTGCGGGCGTTGGCCAGCGCTATCGGTTGCAGACGGTCGTCTCCGAAACGCCACAGCTGACGTTGGTCGCCCCGGAACACGATCCCGATAGTTCCCAACATGGCGCCCTGATCGTCGAGATCGTGGGTGTAGTAGACCTGATGCTCCCAATCGTTTCGACGCTGAGCCGGTTGCGGGCTGGTGGCGACCGGCTCTTTGACCTCTCGGATCACTTCCTGGGTGAGCAGGTGGGGGAAGCCGTGGGTACTCGCATCCCGGGGTCTGCTCGAAACCAACACGATCGACGCCGAGAATCGCTCCATCAGTTCGAGGTTCACCCCCCGCTTGGAGCCGTGATGAGAGACCTTGACCACGTCCGTGTTGAGCAGATCCTTGGTACCTGTGGCCGCGGCGATCGCTTTGGCGGCTTCGCTATTCGATGAAGGAAGGTAGGGGAAGTCGACCATCACGTATGACCAGGACAGGGTCTGGGCGTCGCCACCGAGAATGAGGCTCGAAGAACCCCCGCCGACTTCCTGAAGACGACCCTGATTGTCGCGGGTTGTCGCCCGGGTCGCCGGATGGGCGATCCGCAACGAGATCGACGAATCGTTGATCTCGGTCCCGTAGGAGTCGAATCTGTTGCGGAGGCCGACCGCAGGCGAGAGGACAGTGACCAGAGTCCCGCTGATCCATCGCCGCAGACCGGCGGTGGGCTGGGCATAGATGATCGTGGCCCGTCGGTCCTGCAGTTCCTTCATCAGGGTGGTGTAAGCCGAGATCGGGTGGTAGTAGCCAGGGTCCCAGAACTCGAGGATTCGGGATCCGTGGGTGCGGAGTAGATTCGGCATATTGCTGATGTGGTCCTGATGGGGATGGGTGGCAACCACCAGCGCGATGTCTCCTTGGCCATCGAGCAGACCCTGGTTGGTCAACTCCGAGATGAGTCTGATCACCTTGTCGGTGTAGGCATCGACCACGATCACGCGCCGCTTGCCGTTCTCCTCGGGCAACAGGACCAGTTGGGCGTCGCCGTCACCGACGTTGCACAAGAAGTAGGCCCAGGAGTCGGCCCCGAGTGATGCGACGAAGTTGTCGGCTGCCAGTTGGTTGGCGGGGATGTCGCTCATAGCTCAGACGCTGGGGCTGGCCACTGAGCCCGGGACCGATGGCCGTCCCGGCTCCCCTGACTCTTGCTGAGGTGTCTCGGGCCCTTCCTGCCCCTCTTCCTCGTCGAGTTCGGCACCGGCTGTGATCAGGCTGGCAGGGGTATCTGAGGATCCAGTGACCGCCCAGGCCATGGCCGCTTTTGCCTCGCTACGCGCCGCATAGGTGACGTCGACCAGGTCGCCCGCCAGTTCCTCTATTGGGGCTGCCGCTTCGAGGTCACCCGGGCGAAACCAGAAGGAATCGCCGACCCGAAGCGGCCGGTCAGGAGCGGGCTGTCGGTGGCTGGTTCTGTGTTGGGTCACCTTGGAGTGAAGGTCACCGCCGTCGACAATCAGCTCGAAGTCGGTGGGGTCATCGAGCAGCTCCTCGCTCTCCGATTCAGCCAGCGGAAACAGCAACCGGTTCTCGGAATCCACCGAAGGCCAAGACGAGACCACCAGACGGACCCGGTTGCCGTCGATCTCGTCAACTGTGAGGTAGAGGTCGCTCTCCTTGGGGGGCATCTGGTCGAAGGGATTGCTGATCCCCTCAGGAGCCGTCGGGTTCCACACCTTTTCTTGTACCTCCTCCTCCTGGCGCTGCTTCGAAGCCTACGTCTCTGGACCACACGCAGCTATGGGGGGAATTACCCATCAACGATCAGTGACGTGCCTCACAAGGTCAGGTGACGGATCCGCTGCGCCCACTCTTCGACATCGTCGACGAAACCATTCACGTGCTCATCGGTTATGTCGACCGAGAGTGCGATGAAGCCTCGACGAGCCAGGTAATAGCCTTTCTCCAAGAGATCGAAGAAGAGCAGCTCCTCGAGTTCTTTGTTCGCGGGGTTCAGGTCCGATGGCGATTTCACCGGTCCTTTGGTGCCGTGGAAGGTGAGCAACGAGCCCCAACCGGTGACGGTCATCTCGACTCCGGTTCTGTCGAAGACATCGTTGAGCTCGACTCGGAGGTGGTCGCCTCGCTCATTGACCGACTCGACGACCTCGTCGGTCAAGACATCACGGAGCACCGCGACGCCGGCGGCGACCGAGAGCTCGTTGTTGTTGAAAGTTCCCCCATGGGTCAGGGGTGTGCCGTGCCCAGGATCGAATACCGACATCACATCCCGTCTCCCGCCAAAGGCACCCACCGACAGCCCGCCGGCGATGTACTTGCCCAAGGTGGTCAGGTCAGGCTTGATGCCTAATGCGCCTTGAGCGCCGGAAGGCGAGAGTCTCGAGGTCATCACCTCATCGAAGATCAGCAGGCTGCCGGCTTCCTCGGTGATCTCACGAAGTCCTTCCAAGAAATCCGCCGTTCCCGGGATGCACCCAGACGCAGCCAGCATCGGCTCCACGATGACACAGGAGATCTCGCCCGCTTGCCTCGAGAACACCGCCCGCACCTGGTCGAGGTCGTTGTAGTCGGTGACCACCCAAGTATGTGGCGTGAGCAGGGGCCGACCACTCGCGCCGAAGAAGAGCACCCCACCGTGATACGCCTCATGGAAGGCCACCACCGACTCACGACCCGTGAAGTGCTTGGCCGTTGCTATCGCCATCAGATTGGCCTCGGTGCCCGAGTTGGTGAAACGCACCGTCTCGATCGAAGGGAAGCGTTGACAGACCAGAGAGGCGTAATCGATCTCGGCCGTTCGCATCGCCCCCGAAGTCCAGCCGCCCTCCAGCGCCGCCGAGACCGCCCGGCGGACCTCTACCGGGCTGTGCCCGAGGAGGCCTGCCGAGAAGTTGCCGAGCAGATCCAGATAACGATGTCCGTCGACATCGACCAGGTAGGGACCATCAACCGACTCCACACGGAACGGGAAGGGGTCGAAATGGAGAACCGATCGGGTGTTGCCGCCAGGCATCACCTCCGAAGCCAGGCCGGCCAGGCCCCGACTATTTGGGTTGGCCTCGATGTAACGCCGGCGCGCCTCGGCTACTGCACCCTCGAGAGTGGGCATCGACCGAATCTACCGGCCCCGGCGAGCGACACGTGCTTAGAAGGCGAACAGGTTGGGGCGGACCGGCCTCGGAAAAGGACATCGGACCCAGGGCCACTCCAAGGTCTCGCCTACCGTCCTCCAGCCTTCTTAATCAACCTGATCACAGGCGCTATGGCCCGATCGAGGACTCTCTTGATCAGAGACCATGGTCCATACGGGCCCCACAGCTCGGGCGGGAAGACCTTCTTCCAAATGGCCCACAACCAGGCCTTCCACCAGCACCATCTAAACCAATAGAAGGTCGGGACAGCATTCCGACAGAATCTGACCAGGCCGGCGTCGACATCGAGGATTATCTTCTCCATCTCCACCCAAGTCGGAAAGAACTGCCCCCAGTTCTTGTTGAACTCGATCACGTAGCCAAGAACTAGTGGCTTGGAAGGATCGCCATAGTGACGACTGAACGCCCAGTCGTCACTGGCCCCCGAGGTGGGGTAGGGAGCCCCCCAGCCCGGCAGGTGGAACGACTGTGCCACCGTGTATGACTGTCCGCGGACACCGGCAATGGCGGCCTTGGTCGAATCAGCCAGGGATTGCAGCGCTGAGAGGTCAGAGCTGTCGATGAACTCTGCATAGGCATCGCCTTCGACGCCGCGCTGGCCATTCCACGCCGGGTTTTTGAAGTTCATCGAGGGCGTGGTGGTCTGGTTCTCATCGTCGCCCCAGGGGTGAAGGATGGTCCCGCTATACGAGTGAAGGTCGACGAATCGGCGGAGCTTCGAATAATTGTCGAACAGCCACCTCACATTCTTGGTCTCGGGCTCCGAAAACGGTGCCGTTCCATGAAACAAGTCGCTGCCCGGGTCTGTCGAAGCAAGAGTTCCGGAAGTAACCGCCGCAGGCTTGAATGCGGTAGGAAAGTCCCACAAAAAGTCATAGTTGCGGTTGAGATCCACTCCGATCCTGCTCGCCACGCCGCCGCTGCTGGCCGGGTTGCGATTCTTGCGCCACATGGCAAAGACCGTCTGGCTGTAGTGTCGACCATCGGGATTGAGATCGGGGAAGACGATCAAATCGACGTTTTGAACGATCTTTGCGACGTCAATGTCGGAGAACGAAGTTCCGCCGTAGACGAGACCCGAGCCCCCGATGTAAGCCTCGAGCAGGTCGGTCGCGAGGTTGACGAGAATGTCGGGACCGCCCCATTCCCTGGCGTGGGTGCCGCTCACGAGCAGCACTCCGCTCAATTTGCAGGAGCTGGTTCCGATCCGAAGGGCATGACTCGTACGTCCCTCGACCGTTTTGTGTGGAAGCGTGATCAGCTGGGTGAGCGTTGGATAGGTAGAGGCAAGTGCGATCACGGCCGACTCGATCTCGACCACATTGAGGAAGGTCATCGTTCTGGCTCGTCCGTGCCCGGTCCGGTACCGCCACGTTTCTGTCCCGGTTTCATTCCGAGGCCAAGCGGAGCAACGCGGCCACCTTCGAATCGGTCGCCTTCACCCACTTCGGCTTGGCGCTGCCGGCCGATCTCAGAGATGTTCTCTCCAACCTCCACTCGGTATCCCGCAGCCTCGAGTTCTTTGATCTGGCTCGCGGGCGCGAACGCCAAGAGTGTGCCGGCTCCCTCCGCCTTTGGCTCCACCAAAGGACGATCGCCAACGTCGAGATCGTATTCGCGTAGGAGTTTGTTGAACGACTCGCGTGTGACCTCAATCCGAATCGCAAACCTGTCGGACGGTGGGTCACCGTCGTCGCGCCCAATCGACTCCTTGACATCAGACCGGTCGCTCATGACTGGCACACTCCTCCAACGCGCCGTTTGTCCCGACGGGCGACGCGCCATCTATAAGAATAGGCCGTATTCTGCCTGAGGGGACTGGCGGGACGCGTGACTTATTGGCCGACCATTAACTACGGGCGCGATTGACGTGTCTTAGGACTATCGGTAGAACGGTACCTAATGCCGTGTACGGCCCCAGATAGGCAGTTCTGTCGATGAATCTCGAAGAGGAGCAGAATGACTTTCCGACAGGTCGTTGAAGGCACGCCACGGCCGGTTCCAAGATCAGATCGCGGGACAAAGAGTTCAGTCCAGATGGAGTGCACCCGATGAAGCCCCAGAAGCGAGGCCCTTCGATTCCGCGTTCCGTTGTCGCCCAGATGCGCGAACGATACATTTTCAATTTTCGGGTGCGCCCAGACGCGCTTGCGCGCCATCTCCCCGTGAAATGGCTCGCGCCGCAGATCATAAACGGATGGAGTGCTCTTTCCTTCTGCATACTGAGACTCGAGAGAATCACTATCTGGCCGTTTCCGGCGCTTTTCAATTTCTCCACCATCTCATGCGCATATCGCATCGGGGTGATGGACTTATCTGGTGATGTTCCCGAACCGTCGGTCTACATAACCGATCGCAATGCCGACCTCCCGATCATTATTCGTACCGCGCCTCTTGTTTTTGCAGACGCTATTCCCGCCCTAAAGGCAAGTATCGAGCAGACGCCTCATGGGACAAAGATTCAGCTGCGCTACATGGACGGTCAGCCGCTGTTCTCCGGGGAAACGTCTCCGACTCAACAGTTGGGCTCCGAGGTGTTCGGGTCTATTGATGACTTCGCCGACTTCATCAAAGGAGGCGTCTCGAGCTACACGCCGTCGGTTCTCCCCGACACACTCGCGCGCGTGGACCTTCATAAGGAGGACATCGCCTACCAGCCGATGGACGCGACCGTGGACTTCAGCTGGCTCGACGGAGTGTGGCCCGATGCAGGCATGGAGTTCGACTCGGCGGTCTTTGCCTCTGGCGCGAAGTACACATGGACGTATCGCGGATTGTGGGCCGAGCCGGCGAGCCCCCGGTGAGACGGATACTTGGATGCCGTCGCTTCGGACGTTCCGCCGATGGAGGGCGAATTGATCCACAACCGAATGCATGCCTTCCGGTCGCATGAGCAAGGCGCGTTGTAGGTCGAGTGGGTAATGAGATGACCGACATAGCTCACTCGACGACCAAGCGTGAACGGCAGCGGTTCAGACGACTCAGCATCGCATGGTGGGCGTTGGCGGCCGCGACCGTGTCGGTCGGTGTCTGGATTGGGGATGGGGGCGCGGCACTCGACCTGCAGTTTGCCGTTACCCCAGAGCGCGCCGCTCAGGTACTGGCGTCAGTCACCGCTCCCGACGACATGCGCAGAGACCTGATGATCGATCTCCTTCTCTATGTTCCCCTCTACACCGCGCTTGCCTATACCTCGGTGAAGATCGCACAACAACGCTTTTATGTCGTCCCCCAAGGCCTGCGCATGGGGGCCGGTTTTCTCTTCGTCGCGCTGTTGGTTGGGGTCCTCGACGAGGTCGAGAACCTCCTTACTTTCACGATCCTCAGCGAGGAGCCATTCCCCACGACCGCCGCCCAGGTCTCCTCTGGTGTCGTCTCTGCCATCAGCGGCTTCTCCGCTGCCAAGTATGTCGGGCTGGGGATGATTGTCCTCTACTCCCTACCCGGCCTCCTGTGGCTGTTGTGGCGTCACCCGATCATGCGCCGGGTGTTGCCCCGCAATCTCCAGCTCCAGGATCTCCCCCGACCCCGGGTGACGGCACAATCAGTGAACGACGGCGATGGCTGAGTCGAGCGACTATGAGGTGCGGCCCGACGAGTCGTCGAAGGCCTCGACGAAGCTCCTTGGGATCGACCTCGCCAAGTCCGGTGGGTGGGAGCAACAGATCGTCCAGTCGCAGGTGGAAGCCCCACCGGAAGTGGACGAAGAGCGCATCGGTGTCTGCTTCTCGGGCGGAGGGATCCGGTCGGCCTCGGTCGCCATGGGCGCCCTCCAGGCTCTTCAGGAGGGGGGCATCGTTGGTCCGCCCGGCGGCGCTCGGTTCCTGAGCGCAGTGTCCGGGGGTGGATATCTGGCTGGGGCCTATGAGATGACCCGCTCACGTGGCGTGTTCGCTTCCCCCCCCGGCACCGCCGGCACTCAAGCTCCACCGCTGGCGGCCGGAACTCCGGAGGAGGAGTGGATCCGGAAGCGGAGCGCCTTCCTCTCGTACTCGATGAGGCAAAAGATGCGGCTTCTCGGCCGCCTGATCCTCGGCATCTCTGTCAACGCGGCTCTCGTCTTTCTCGGCCTCTTCGTCATCCTCCGCCCGGTTGGGTGGTTCCTATATGAGGTGATGACTCCGGGGTTCGTCACCGACGGAGGCATCCACTTCACTCTGTCACCGGCCCACTGGATCGCCATTCTTCTCCCCCTTGGTCTCGCGTTCTTAAGCGGACTCCTGTCGCTGACTTCGATGATCACGAACGACGACAACAGGTACGAGCAGTGGCTGCTCTTCGTGGCTGCCATGATGTGGGTGGCCACCACGGCCTTTGTCGTCCTTGTTGTTCTCCCCTTTTCGGTCTGGCTCTTCTACGACCGCCTCCCGGCCTTGCTCCCGGAATTTCTCACGGTTGATCGGGTCGGTCAGGACGAGCCGACAGGGCTGCTGGCGCTCTTTGCCGCGGGTGGGGCATTCGCCTTCATCACCACGGCTGTTCGGAAGCAGCTGGCCGCGGTGGAACCCACCTGGTGGGGTGTTATCGCGACCGCCCTCGTGGTTCCTCTCTTGCTCTTATGGGCTCTTTCCGCGGTCGTCCACGGCGCCCTCGTGCACGGCGTCGCCGGCCATGCGTCGCCGTTGGGAATGATCACCTTTCCTGAACCAGCGCTCTGGCTGGCCTTGACGGTCGTCCTCGCGCTCGTATGGCTGGTGAGCGACCAGCGGTCCTGGTCGATGCATCCTTTCTACAAACGGCGGCTGGCCCACGCGTTCGCGGTCGAACGCGTGGAAGACAGGGCTGCCAGGGAGATCCCGTGGGGCCAGGTCACTGACTTTCTCGGCCGGGAGGAGCTCGACCAGCGGGGAATCGCCGGTCCTTGCTTCATCTCGTGCGCCGCCGCCAACATCTACGACACAGCCAAGGCAGCACCGAGTCTGCGGGCAGCGCCATTCATCTTCAGCGGCGACCGGATAGGAAGCCCCCACCCCGAGATCAAGGAAATGGACGCGAAGGTCTACCGCGACCGTCTGGACTCCAAGGTCAGGCGACGCGATGTCACCGTTCCGGCAGCCCTCGCCATCTCTGGCGCCGCTCTGTCTCCAGCCATGGGCAAGCGGAGCCGATGGTGGCTCACTTCGTTCCTTGCGATCGCCAATGTACGACTCGGAGTTTGGCTGCCCAACCCGCAATGGATGGGCAGCCTCGTTGACTCCGATCTCGATGACCCCTGGTTCGAGCGCCCCCGACTGTCATACCTATTCAAGGAGATCTTCGCCATTCACTCGATTCGGGATCGTTTCCTGTACGTCACCGATGGGGGCCATTTCGACAACCTGGGCCTGGTCGAGCTCTTGCGAAGGAGTTGCACGACGATCTACGTCATCGATGGATCGGGTGCTGAGCCCGGCGTCTTTACAACGCTGGGAGAGGCGATGGCCCTCGCTATGGCCGAATTCGGGGTTCGCTTCGATATCAACCTGCACGAGATGCGGCCCCTCGACGCCGACGCCGCTGCGGGATACGTTGAGGCGCAGCTCATGCTGCCTTGGCGACGCCGGCGCACTCTCGAAGCCAGGGGTGGGGTGCTTCTCAGCCGGCCTTATGCCTGGGGCAAGTTCACCTACCGCATGGACGAAAACGGCGTGGAGCGGAAGGGCAACATCTGCTACATCCAGACCGGCGTCACCGCGAGCACCCCCTGGCAGGTTCGGTCGCATTGGGAGGCCGACGCCCGCTTCCCCAACGACTCGACGATAAACCAGAACTTCGATCACCAGCAGTTCGAGGCCTATCGAGCACTGGGATTCTGGGCCGCCGAGCAAGCCCTGGCCAACGACCCGACCCGCGAGGTAGCCCCGGCCGAGGGGGAGTCGGGAAGCGGGCTCGATGCATGAGCGACGCGGCTCCGACGGCGGCATCTGCTCCACGATGTGCGGTCACCTGCCGAAGTTCGAGGCCTGTCATCGACCAAGCTCGTCCGGTGACAGCCACGAATCCGAGCGAACCGCCGGGCTTCAGAGTGGTTCGTCAGGTCCAGACACCGAATTCGGAGAACCACCAGTCGTCGGTCCGGACACGGGCACGGGACAGCTGCGCCCTACGAACCAGCACATCACTGCCAAGAACGGCATGAAGGCTGGAAGGAAGCTCGGTCAATTCGCGGTAATGATCGAGAACCGCTTGAGCGCGGTCCAATCGCAGATGTAGCAAGGTCATTCTCAGAATGTTGAACAACACCCCGTACCAATCGACGTGATACGGGTGGTGATCGCGAAACAGGTGGTAGACCGAGACTTGGGGTTGAACCAGAACTGCGTAACCCATGAGCCAGAACCGAAGACTGAGCTCATGGTCTTCGCTGCCCCATCGCGTCATCCCAGCGTCAAAGGACCCGACTCGCATGAAGTCGGACCTCCTCACCGCTTGACAGGCGCCACACAACAGGGGGACTGGATAGGGAACATCGTGGCTGGCCGGAAGCCATCTCATCAAGAGACTGGGGTCATCCCACGTCAATCCGTACCCCTTGCTTCCGCCTGGATTGGTGACGCTGGCCAGGGCCGGGCCGACAAGACCCACAGACGGATTCTGCAGCGGAGCCACGAGCCTCGTCATCCAACCAGGGGGGGTGTAGCAATGGGCATCGATGAAGATCACCACATCTCCGCGGGCGTGAAGAGCACCCCAGTTCCTCGCTCGACCAACACCCATCCCCGCTGTTTTAAGTACGCGGACTCTGGGATCGGATCTGTGGGCATGATCTACTTCGTCGGCACTGCCATCCGTCGAGCCGTCATCCACAACGACCACCTCGAATGCGGGATAGAAGCTGTTGTCCACAATGGAAGAGACGGTCGCGAGGAGGTTGTCACCCTCGTTCATCGATGGGATGACGACGCTAACCGTTCCAACGGTCTCAAAGACATAGGGATCAGGGTCGATCACTCCTTCTGAGTATGAGTCCGACAGTGTCGCCACGGCTGACCTAGATCGGTGCGGAGGTTCCCTGGGATTCAGACGCTGATCAGTCATCCGATTTCAGAGACGCACCTTCGATGGCGACGCGTCAGGACCCTCACGCGAATGATCTGGTTGATTCTGCGGCAACCGGAGGCTTTATGGGGTAATAGTGCCCGGTGGTGCCCCGGTCGGCCGCGGCCCATTTGGCTCGATCGTTCCAGGGGGTGTCTCGGTCGGCCGCGGGCCATTTGGGTCGATCGTGACAGGAATCTGAGCAACCACTCCGCCGAACCGAATCGGTACGATCTGCGAGGCCGGGATGCTCACATACAACTCCTCCACTAGATGAGCGCCCATATCAACCTCATACCAATGCACTTGGTGGCCGCGATGTTCGAAGCCGGGAACTTCGCCCGAGGCAGTCACTTGGTCCTTCCTGACGCGAAGGATCCGATCTGAACCCTCCTGGCGCTCATCCACACCAATCCCCCAACCGCATAACCGAAAGACTTGATACCGGTCGGCGTCTTCGGCGCCGTCAAGCGGGACACCGTAGATCCGTAGAGATGCGGTGGCGCTTATGAGCCTGTTCCGCGCCTCGGCATAGCTTGGGCTTCCTTTGGCCATTCGTCCACCTCCGTGGTACTTCTCAGGCTTACCTCTAATTCTTCGAGATTGGGTCGTCGGTGAAAGAGGACTGAGGATCTGAGAGTACCGCCAGAACTGACCATCCGGCGGCCCTCTTCGAGTGGCCTGTTCCCCGTAAGGCATAGCGCGCCGAAGGTAACCAGGGGAGAACCGTTGCACCATACAGTGGAGGCAGGCGCACCGGATCCGCGGCTAGGAGCAGATCGCTGACTTCGTCCTCGTGTGGGCACCGAGTCGAGGCGAGCACTGCCAAGACGGGTGTTCGACGAGCCCGGCCATCTCAGACGTTCTGACCAGCGGTAGCCGTATAGATTCGCATGGGTGAACACTCCGAGTCGACCCCTACCCGATGGGGCGGTCACCTTCCTGTTCACCGACATCGAAGGCTCGACCCAGCATTGGGAACAGACACCCGAAGCCATGCGGACCGCAATGGCGGTGCATAACCAGATCGTCGGTGACGCCCTCGCTGCCCACGGCGGGGTTGTCTTCAAGACGGTGGGCGATGCCTTCTACGCCGCTTTCGCCGACCCGGTGTCGGCGCTGGAGGCAGCGATAGAGGCCCAACGTGCTCTGAACGAGGCAACCTGGCCCACCGATCCGGGAATCAGAGTTCGGGTCGGGATTCACACCGGGACCGCCCGGAGCGAGGACGGCGACTACTCGGGCCCCACGCTGAACCGGGTGGCACGACTCATGGCGACAGGGCATGGCGGTCAGATCCTGGTCTCGTCGGCCACCCAACGTCTGTCGGTCGACAGCCTTCCCGATGGTGTCGGGCTGCGTTCTCTCGGTGTCTACCACCTCAAGGACCTCGACCGCCCCGAAGAGATCTTCCAGGTCGTTGTCGGCGACACCGCCGAGGAGTTCTCCCCGCTCCGCACGGTCGAGCCGGAAAGCTCCCAGTTGGCGGCCCAGGCCCGAGCCGCCTTTCAAGCCAAGAAATGGGAGGAGACCCGGGATCTCCTGATCCGGATCGAACAGGATCAGCCACTCACCGGCGCCCAGCACGACATGCTGGCCAACGCCCTTTGGTGGCTGGGGCGCCACGAAGAGATGACCGCCCGCTTCGAGTCGGCGTTCAACACATTCCTCACCGAGGAGAACCCACAGAGTGCGGCGATGGCGGCGCTGGTGCTTTCCGAGGCTCACAATCACGCATTGGCGCCGGACGTGTCCCGGGCCTGGGAGCGGAGGGCGGAACGGCTGCTCGAGGATGATGCGGACACCGACTCGGTGGCCAGGGGTCATCTGCTCCGTTGGCAGACGGTGCGAGAGATCGATGGCGGCCATGACTACGAACGTGCCGTCGGACTGTCGCGCCGGGTGATGGAGATCGCCAGGGCCCAGGGCGATGGGAATCTCGAGGCCCTGGCCCTTCAGGATCAGGGGCGAATCCTGGTGGCCAAGGGGGAGATGGAAGAGGGCATGGCTCTCATGGACGAGGCCATGCTTGCCGCCATGGCCGGTGATGTGACTCCGATGGTGGTCGGCCGCAGCTTCTGCAACATGCTGGCGGTGTGCGATCAGACCGGAGACATCCGGCGTGCCGGCCAGTGGAGCGAGGCAGCCGACCGCTGGTGCGCTGAGAACGACCATGGCCCCTACCCCGGTGTGTGCCGCATCTTCAAGGCGGAGCTGCTGTGGCACAAGGGCGAGTGGGTCAAGGCCGAGTCAGAGGTGATGAGAGCCTCCACCGAGCTGGGGATGCTCACCGACGTGATCGGCGAGGCGTGGTATCAGTACGGGGAGATGCGGCTGCGGGCCGGCGACGACACCAAGGCCGAGGAGGCGTTCCAGAACGCACTCACCCGGGGCCGTGAGCCGGTGCCCGGATACGCCGTGCTCCTGGCACGGCGCGGTGATGTCGCCTCCGGCCTCGATCTCCTCGAGCGGACGCTGCGTTCGCCCGGTCTCACCCCCTGGGCACGGGCCCGGATCCTTCCTGCGCTCATCCAGCTTGCGCTCGAGGCCGGCGAGCTGGACAAGGCAGAGACCGGGGTCGAGGAGTTGCGTGAGATCGGCCGGATTTCCCGGTCGGAGCTGTTCGCCGCCCAAGCGCGGGCCGGGGCCGGGAGGATTGCCTTGGTGCGAGGAGAGTCGGCTGAGGCGATGGAGGCCCTGAGAGACGCGTTGAAGACGTTCAATGCTCTCGGCCTGCCTTTCGAGGCGGCTCTGATCCACGCCGATCTCGCCAGTGCGTACCGCGAGGACGGGGCGAGCACCTTGGCGGACATGGAGCTGAGGACGGCATTGGCGGAGTTCGAGCGACTGGGTGCGGTGGCCGAGGCCGACATGATCGCCGCTTCGCCCGAATGAAGACGACCTGCTGAGCGTCGCGATAGAGCACGACGTCCGGGGTCTTCGGGCCTCATCGTCGGGCAGGCATTAGCCCGTGGAGTGGCGATCCGTCGGTATGGGCTCGGCCCAAGAGGGGTAGGGTCCCCACCCGAGGGACGGTCGATCTTCGGATCAGGGGGGCTCAGAATGCAGGAGGTAACAATGCTGCGACGCATGAAGCGCCTGACGGTGTTGATGGTTGCCATGACGTTGGCGACCGTCACGGGAGTGGCCCCGGTCGCTCAGGCCACTGGATCACGGGCATGTGATCACCGGGTCCACACCGTCAAGAAGTTGCTGGAGTGTGTGACGGTCCAAGGTGTCCGTGAGCACCAGAAGGCGTTACAACGAATCGCCGACCGTAACGATGGGACCAGGGCTTCGGGGACGTCTGGCTATGACGCTTCGGTCGACTACGTGGTGAAGAAGATGAGAGCCGCCGGTTATCTGGTGACCGTGGACCCGTTCTCCTTCGACTTCTTCGAACAGTTGGCCCCGTCAGAATTCGAACAGACCTCTCCTGGGACAGTGCAGTACGTGGAGGGCGTCGACTTCTTCATCATGGACTACTCGGGGTCCGCTGACGTGACCGCAGCGGTGACACCGGTGGACGTCGTTGTGCCTATCGGGGACAATCCGGCGAACACCTCGACCAGTGGCTGCGAGCCCGAAGACTTCGCCGGGTTTACGCCCGGGAACATCGCGCTCATGCAGCGGGGCACATGTCCCTTCGCGGTCAAAGCCGCCAATGCCGAAACTGCGCTCGCTAGCGCGGCCGTCATCTTCAACGAAGGGCAGGAGCCGGACCGATCCGGCCTTCTCTTCGGCACCTTGGGCGAGATCGGAGTCACCATTCCCGTGATCGGGACCAGCTATCAGGTGGGTGCCGACCTCGCGACCGCGGTTGACCCGCAGGCCAGAGTCTTCACCTTGACCTTCTCGGAGACGCGACACACCGCCAACGTCCTGGCGGAATCACGGAGAGGTGACCCCACCAATGTGGTAATGGCCGGGGCGCATCTCGATTCGGTGCCGGCGGGCCCCGGGATCAACGACAACGGTTCGGGCAGCGCTGCCCTCCTCGAGATCGCCGAACAGATGGCGAAAGTGAGGTCGAACAACAAGGTGCGCTTCGCATGGTGGGGCGCAGAGGAGGCCGGCCTCGTCGGCTCCCTCGACTGGGTGAGTCGCCAGGCCGACTCAGGTGAACTGGACAATGTCGCCCTCTACCTCAACTTCGACATGATCGGTTCGCCCAACTATGTCCGATTCGTATACGACGGTGACAATTCGGATACCGGAACTCCCGGTGACAACCCGCCTGGCTCGGAGGTGATCGAGCAGCTGTTCGTCGACTACTTCGGGAACCGCCACCTGCCCACCGCACCGACCGAGATCGGGGCCCGTTCCGACCATTTCGGATTCGTGCTCTTCGGTATCCCTGTCGGTGGTCTGTTCACCGGCGCCGAAGAGCTCAAGACCGCTGATCAGGCCGCGACCTATGGTGGAACGGCGGGGGTAGCGCTCGACCCTTGCTATCACCAGGCATGCGACACCTTCGCCAACAACAGCAATCGGATCCTGGGTCAGATGTCGGACGCCGCCGCGTTCGCCATCCTCACCTACGCGATGAACACGGAATCGGTGACAGGCCTGATCAGTACGGACAACCTCAGGCTGCAAAACCCGGAGCAGGAAATGGCCAACATCGACGGATCTTCATAGACGATTCGCCTCGACGAGAGAAGGGCGGCGGAGCCTTCGGGTTCTGCCGCCCTCTCGCTGTGTTGAGGCACGCCGGCTCTATGAGAGCAAGGGATACGTCGTGTTGTCGAGTGACGGCGGACAGGTCTTGATGAGACTCGCCCTCACCGAGTGACCCCGCTCACCCGCCCTCGTCGGGCGGCGGCTTGGTGACCGGGAGCATCTCGGTGGTGGTGGGGAACGACTGTTCCCAACCCGAGCCCTCGACGACCCGTCTGCTCAGCCGTCGCCATGCCTCCCGCTCGGTGGGGGGATTCTCACGGAGAAGGTCGGGAACCACCTTGGCCCACCCCACCGCCCGAAGGGCGAAGACCATCACCGTACCGGTGACGGCGACGATCCCGACCGCGGCAAGCAGCACCACGGTGCGGGGAAGGTCGAGAGCGAAAAACTCGCGTAGGGATGGGCTGGACATCGCCACCACGAGCAGAGCGGCCATAGTGGCAATCAGGCCTTTCTTCCAGGGGACGAGGGGTCGGCCGACGATCCCCAGGGCAAAAAGCCCGATAGCGGCGAGGATCAGAGTGGCGGTGGTGCGTGACTGACCGATCGACGCGCCCTCCGAGTCGGCGAGCCAGTATCCGGCGAAGGTGGCAATGGTGGCGACCAACCCGGTGGGGACCGCGAACTTGAGCACTCTCAGAATGAATCCCGGTCGGCTTCGTCGACGTGATGGCGCCAGAGCGAGAAAGAACGCCGGGATCCCGACTGTCAGACTCCCGACCAGGGTGAGATGACGGGGGAGGAAGGGAAACGGCAGGGTGGAGACCACGATGGCCAGGGAGAGGCCGAGGGCATAGACCGTGCTGGTGATGAAGAGGTTGGCCACCCGCTCGATGTTGGAGGTGACCCTTCGCCCCTCCCCCACGATCCCGGGAAGGCTTGCGAAGCGACCATCGATCAGCACCAACTGAGCCACGGCACGTGAGGCGGGTGCCCCGCCTCCGATGGCGATCCCGATGTCGGAGTCTTTCAGGGCGAGCACGTCGTTGACCCCGTCACCGGTCATCGCAACCACGTGCCCCATCGACTGCATGGCGCGGACCATGGCGCTCTTCTGTTGGGGACCCACTCGACCGAAAACCGTGGCCCGCTCCATGATCGCCGCCAACTCGTCGTTGCTCTCAGGGAGAAGACGAGCGTCGACGACCTGGTCTGCGCCGTCGATCCCAACCTGTCTGGCGATTGAGGCCACCGTCTCGGGGTGGTCTCCGGAGATCACCTTGATCCGAATCCCCTGGTCGGCGAAGTAGCGGAGGGTGTCCGCGGCCTCGACCCGGACCTGATCGGAGAGAACGACGATCGCGACCGCCGTCACGTCCGAAGGGATGCGACCATCGGCCAGGGGTGCCATTCCCGCGCCCACCAGCAAGACGCGTCTCCCGTCGGCTGAGGCATCGGAAACGGCTTCTGTGATGCTCTTGTCGCCGGGAGCGATCACATCGGGGGCTCCGAGCACCCAGGTGCCGTGGCCGCGGAACGTGACACCGCTCCACTTCCGCACAGATGAGAAGGGAACGGCGGTCTGCACCCCCCAGCCGGGGTTATCGCGGAAAGCGGCGCCAATCGCAGCGAGGGTGGCATTGGGGTGAGGTTCGGCGGCGGCGATGGCAGCCAAGGCGGGTTGGGGATCCCGCTCAGAGAGAAGCAAGAGCTTCTCGACCGCCAACCGCCCCTCGGTCAAGGTTCCGGTCTTGTCGAAGCAGACGGTGTCGACTCGGGCCAGACCTTCAATGGCGGGCAGCTCCTGAACCAGGACGTTGCTTCTCCCCAGTCTGATGACTCCCACGGCAAAGGCGATGGACGTCAACAACACCAGTCCCTGGGGGATCATGGCCACACCCGCTGCCACCGCCCCACCCAAGCCCTCGAGAAAGGTCCCGCCACCGCGCAGAGAGCTCCACACCACGAGGGCCCCGATCGGCACCACCGCCCAGCTCACTATCCCGAGGATCCAGTTGATCCCATCACGGAGCTCGGAACGGACCAGGGTGAACCGCTTGGCGGCGTGGGCGAGCCCGGCGGCATAGGACTCGTCTCCCACTCTCGTCGCCCGGTAACGCCCCGAGCCTGCCGCTACGAAGCTCCCGGAGAGACACTCGTCGTCAGGTCGCTTATGCACCGGGTCCGACTCCCCGGTGAGCAGTGACTCGTCGATCTCCAGCCCTTGGGAGCTGACCACCACCCCGTCCACAACCAGCTGTTCGCCCGGCCAGAGATCGATCAGGTCGTCGACCACGACCCGGTCCACCGCCACATCGGAGACCTTTCCCGACCTGACCACTCTCACCCGGGGCGCCGCTACCAACTCCAAGCGGTCCAAGGTGCGCTTGGCCCGAAGCTCTTGGACGATGCCGATGGCGGCGTTGGTCACCAACACGATGCCGAAGAGGGCGTCACGGGGCTCGCGCAGGACCACCAGCACTACGAGGAGCAGGGCGCCGAGGAGGATGTTGAATCGGGTGACCACATTGGCCCGCACAATCTCACCGGTAGTCCTGCTCGGTCTCTCGACAACCTGGTTGACCAGCCCGGCCTCGATGCGTTGACGCACCTCGTCCTGGGTGAGCCCCTCTTCGGGCGTGGCCAACTCGAGGTTCGTCATCCGGGATTCAGCTTACGGCTGCATCGGCGAACAGTGATCGCCAGAGGACGCCTGGCAGCATCTCCTCCCCTAGTTCGGATCCCCCCTCCTCCGGGTCGACAAACTTTCGGATTCACCCGCCTTTGCGGGATGCACCCCAGGCGGTCGTAGGTAGGGTGACGAGAATGGGGAACCGGTTTGAGTGAGGTTGCGACACCGAGCCTGCAGGGAACCTTCACCATCCTCTTCACGGACCTGGAGGGTTCCACTGACTTGCGCGTCAGAGTCGGTGACGCCACCGCCAATGAGGTGATTCGCCTCCATGACGAGCTGGTCCGCTCACGGTTGGAGATCGCCGGGGCCATCGAGACCAAATCACTGGGTGACGGGTTCATGGCTCTGTTCAGTTCGGCCAATCAGGCGATCGAGGCCGCGGCGTCGATTCAGAGAGCGATCCAGGAGCACAACGAGTCCAACCTCGACATGCAGCTCTCGGTTCGAATGGGGCTCAACAGTGGGGATGTCACCCAGTCGGCAGGAGACGCCCATGGAACCGCGGTTCACGCCGCATCGAGGGTCGCCGACAAGGCCCAGGGTGGCCAGATCCTTGTCTCCCAGGTCGTCCAGGATCTTGCCGGCACTCTGGGGGACACCAAGATCGTCGACCGCGGGTTGTTCTGGCTCAAGGGCTTTCCCGAGAGATGGCGGCTGTTCGAGGTTCTGTGGAGGGACAAGGAAGGCGCGGAGGGGCGGACCACCAAAGAGACCCGTGCCGCCTCAGAAGCTGCGTTCGACCTCGAATCGCCGCGAGCGCTGGGTCCGGTCATAGGCAGGGCCCGAGAGCTCAAGGTCATCGAAGAGCAGCTCGAGGCGACACCCAGTACCGGTCTCAGGGCGGTCGTTCTCGAGGGGGAGGCAGGGATCGGCAAGACGAAGATGCTCGATGCCACGGCGGACATGGCTTCGGAGCGGGAAAGCCCCTTCTGGGTGCTCGACGTCACCGCCGACGAGGAGTTGCGGGGACCATTCCTCCTGTTCCGATCCCTGCTGACTTCACCGCACATGTCGTCGATCGCCAGGCAGGCGATGGCGTTGGAGCAACTGAGCCGGGCCCAGGAGGCCATCGCCGGGAGGACCCCGCGTGGGGAAGGGTTCTCCCCACAGGAGCAGATGCTACGGACCTTCGATGAGGTCGCAACCACGATCCTCGCCCTGACTCGAGAGCGTCCGCTGCTCCTGATGTTCGACGACCTGCAATGGGCCGACGATGACAGCATCCAGCTGATCCGGTACTTGGTGAGGACCGTGGCTTCGGGCCCCATCTTTCTGCTGATCAGTCTCCGCCCCTACTCCGACTCCTCCTCTGGCGGTGCGTCGAAGCTGATCGCCGACCTCGACCGGATGCGGGTGACCCAGGTGCTGAGACTGCAAAGGTTGACCCGGCTCCAAACCGGGGAACTGCTCGAGAACCTGCTCGGCGCTCCAGTGGATGAGGCCACGCTGGAGAGCCTCCACGCCCGTTCCGAAGGGGTGCCGTTCTTCATAGAGGAACTGGCACGTGCCTACCGGGAGGCCGAAGCCCTGCAGCTGATCGACGGGACATGGACCATGACTCGCCTCAGCGGACCGGCGGTGCCGTCCTCAATCCAGTCCCTGGTCGAGCGAAGACTCGCCCAGCTGTCAGAGGACAGTCGGTCACTGCTCGCCGACGCCGGGGTCCTGGGACGACGGTTTCGTCTCTCCGACCTCTCCCGGGTGTTGGCCCGGGTGGAGGACGCGCCTGCGAAGCCCGATTGGCAGATCGGCGAGAACCTCAAGAACGCCATCGACCTCGGCCTGATCGCAGAGGAGCCACAAGGATCCCGCTACGACTTCTCGTTCTCCCATGACCAGATCCGGGCATCGTTGCTTGGCTTCAGCTCCCGACAGCGAGTACGGGCCATCCATGGGGCCATCGCCGAAGCCCTGGCGGAAGAGGGAGGGACCGAGAATCTGTCCATGCTGGCCTACCACGCCCTTCAGGCCGGAGACCAGGCGATGGCGGTGTCGAGCGCTCTGAAAGCGGCCCGGGCTGCCATGGATGTCTTTGCCCCCGAGGAGGCGGTTCGTCTCATCGACGGCACTCTTCCCGCCGCCTCCGAGCCCACCGACCGAATCGACATGCTCCGGGTCAAAGATGATGCTCTGGAGTTGCTCGACCGGGGAATGGAGCGCGCCGCCAATCTGGCCGAGATGAACGCCCTGACCGCAGCGGTCAACTCCCCTGCCCTCGACGCCGAGGTGAAGCTGAGAAGGGCCTCCGCAGCCCGGGCCAACGAGGATTGTGACCTGGCTGCCGATCTGGCCCGGGCCGTGCGCAGCTCTGCAGAGACTTCCGGCGATCTGGAGCTGGAGCTCGGCGCCTGCCTCGAGTTGGGGCAGGCCATCACCAGATGCCCGATCGGAGAGGGTTACTGGCCTCTCGTCGAGGTCGACCTCGACGCAGCCGAAGAAGCGTACCTGCGGGCTTTGTCGATCGCTCGTGAGATCGGCGCCCGATCGAAGGAAGCCGACGCGCTGCGCGAGCTGGCCGTGATCGAGTCGGGGAGGGTGAAGCAGAGAGTCCTGGCCGCAGTGGCAGAAGGGTCGTCGCGTCTCGAGATCCTGCAACGAGCACCGGCACTGTTCGCCAAGACGAAGGAGCTCGCCGAGGAAGCGTTCCACATCTATGAGGAGATCGGCGACCGGCGGGGCTCGATGTCGGCGCTGATCTCGATGGCGTATGCCCACGTCACCGATCCGACGGCCAATGGCATGGCCGGTCGGATCGAGCACATCAGGGCGCTGCACCACAACCGGCAAGGTGAAGTGACCGAGAGCCAGAGAGCGGTCGACGACGCCTTGATGCTGTTCAGCATTCACACCTATGCGAGGCACAACCTCCAACCTGGGCTAGCTCTGGAGCGGGGGCGCGAGGCCTTTGATGCCGCCCGAGCCCTCGGAGACCGGTGGTTGGAGTGCCTCGCCGCCGGGGGGATGGCGATGGCCTCCCTGACGATTGGTGCCAGTGAGGACTGCGGAGCATGGCTGGATCGCGCCGCCAGTGCCGCCATGTCGGTGGCCAGCACCTCGATGGCACGTCGTTTGGAGATGTGGCGGGGTGCTCACGAAGCCTCCCGAGATGACGTCGAAGCCATGGTTCGCCATTTCGAAAGGGCTGCCGAGCTGGCCGGGCAGAAGAACCTCGGAGGACGCTGCGACGCCTATGCGACTTTGGCCATCGAGTGCGCCCGCATCGGAGCCCGCGACGCCGATGAGGCGACCCTAAAGAAGGCCAAGGATGCCGCCGCCGAGACTCTGGCCATGGTTCGCCGCATGAACGGGAAACTGCCCTGGGAGGCGGTGGCCCATGCCGCCCTGGCCGTGGTGGCGCAAGCAGAAGGAGACCCCGTCACCGCCGCCGACGAGGGCCGGGCGGCTCTCGACATCGATGGGGAGACCTACTTCTCCCTGTATCTGCCCATACTGTGGGCAGCGGCACGCACCCTGATCGCACCCGGCGAACCGGAAGCGGCGGGCCTCAGCGCGGAGATCCTGGGTGGCCTCTCCTTCATCAACATGTCGATGACCGATCCCGACATCAACGCGAAGTGGTTCGATGTCCCGATCCATCGCGAATTGGCCGAAATAGTCGGATTCGACCCGTCTCAGGCTTGGCAGCCCGATGAGATCGAAGGCATCGAGTTGAGCGACGAGGAGCTCGGATTGCTGGGCGATCTGGCGTCCGGATCGGTGACTGCCCGCCAGGCGTCAGGCGGCGTGGCAGCTGCGGGTTCCGACGAAGTGGGCCAGCTCCTCACCAAGTTGGGTGTCGCCTCCGAGTCCGAAGCGATCGAGTACGCGATCAAGACAGGTGTCACATGGCAGTGAGAGTTGTCATCGACCGCAGACGTTGCATCGGTGCAGGCAGCTGCATCGTCCTGGCACCTTCTGCCTTCCAATGGAGAAAGGGCGACTTCCTCAAGCCCGAGTTGCTCGACCAGAACACGGTGGATGACGACGTGTTGCGCGAGGTGGCGGCGGCCTGCCCAACCCAGGCCATCGTCCTCGAGGAAGTTGTCGAGTCATTGCTGGGTTCCGACCACATCGACTGACGCGGTTGCTCAACTCCAGGAGATCCTCGACAGCATCGTCATACGCCCCTGAAGCGCTCACAGTCCCGCCAGCGCCTTCTCCAGGATCCCGAGGAGCGCCTCGTACTCCGGGGTGCCCATCCCAACCTGCTCGTAGGAGGTGATCGAGACGGTGCCCTGGTCGTTCCCCGCCGAAACCAGGGCCACGGCTTGGCTGTCGGGATAGACGAAGGCTTGGGCCCAGTCTCCGATCCCCTCGATCGGCACCACTTCGAGACCGATCCCCTCGGCAGCGTCGCCGGTGAACTCCGGGGGCTGGGGCGGGGTCACCTGAAGCGAGAAGGCCGGGATGTAGGTGCACTGGTGGAGGAGCTGAGTCGAGATCTCGTCCTCGCCGGCGGGCTGGGTGGCCGAAGGGGAATACGCCTGGACGTCTTCCAGACTCAACAGCAAGCAGGCATCTAGTCCCAGCCCCCAGTCCGGCGGTGGCTCGGGGAGCCCCCCGCCCCCGCCTTCGCCCTCACCGTTGTCCGGCCCGAGGGGGACCGCATCCGGCGGCGGTTCGGGGATCGGTTCCGGCGTGGAGGATTGCCGGGAGAACTCATACGAGGCGATGCCGCCGGCTCCGGTCCAGGTCAGGGTGTCCCCGTCGCAGGTCAAGGTGACCCCCGGACCGGTGCTCGGCCCTGAGAGGGACACTTCTTCTCCGGCCTCGATGAAACCCGCTCCCAGATCCACCTCGGCATGGATCGAGTACCCGACTCCGACGGCGCTATCGATCACTCCCCCTTCCAGGGTCGGCGTGACCTCGAACAGCGCCTGGCCGGTCTGTACGATGCGGACTGGAACGTCTTCAGCGCCTTCGACCTGGGACATGATGGGGACCGAGGAGTCGAAGTCGATCGAGCCCCGACCGGTGTCATCGATGTTGAGCATGACTCCGGTGCCGGTTCCGGGGAGGATCACCTGGCTGTCCGCCTCATAGAAAACGCTCATCCATTGCCCGATCAGACAGGCCGCCAGCTCCGGTTGGTTCTGACAGAAGGCGTCGAGGCTCCAGCCGCCGATCGCCAGCCGGCTCCCCTCGAGATGCCCGGTGAGGCCGATGTGGGCCGGCCCCGGGGTGGTGATCCGGAACACCGTGCCCGCGCCGGGGCTTCCTTCGGGGCAGGAACAGCCCTCGGGGTTGGTGCACAGCACCTCGGTCAGGGTGCCGTCGAGGACCAGCTCTGCGCCGTCGGGAAGCAGGATCATCCCGAAACCGGTGCCGCCCAGGGTGACCACTTCGGCATTGAGCTCGGTGTCCCAGATGTCGGCGGCTAGGGACCCGGCGGCCGCCACGTACTGTGAGCCGTTGGCCACCTCGGGGAAATCAGCCCGCGGCGGGTACTTCTCCGGCGTGATCCCGGGCCCGTCCTGGTCCCATTCCGGGGACCGGGTCGGGTCGCGGTAGACGCCCGGGCCCCAGGTGGTGAGGACGCCGGGGCCGGCGGCGCCGATCGCGGTCAGGTAGGCAGGCTCGTTTCCCCCGTCGCTGCCCTCGATGATGTGGTCGATGGTTGACCAGACGTCGGCTCCGTTCTCCTGGAGATGGGCGTAGAAGCCGATCGCCGTGTACTCCCTCGTATAGAGGGATTGCGTTGGCTCGGTCAACCACCGTGACCAGGTAATGGTCTGCGGTCCGCCGGCCACGGTTTCGCCGACCCACTCGGCGAGCCCTTCGAGCACCCACGGGGGCCGGGTGTAGGTCTCGGCCAGATTGATGCTGAGCGCTCTCTCGAAACAGTGGAAGACCTCATGGGCCATGAGGGCGGTCAGCTGGGCGGCCGGCACCCCGCCGGCCTCGACCTTCGATGCGAGCTCGCTCCCGCTGTTGGTGAGGAAGATCTCGCACTTCACCATCGGCCCGAACCACTTTCCATTGGCATCGGTACCGGTGGTCAGGGCCAAGAATTTGGAACCGTCCATGCCGGAAGCCACATGCAATTCGATGGGGACGCCGAGGTCGCGTCCCAGGTTCTGCGCGATCACGCCCTCGACCTGGGCGATCAATTCCACGAGGACCTGCTCGTCGGGCTCGGCGGCTTGCACCTGACCGGTCATTGCCAGGACGGGTCCGGCTCCAGTGGGCTCGCCCACATCCAGGTAGCTCTCGATCGCAGTCTGTTGCTCCAGCGTCAGCTCGTCCCAATGACCCAGGGTCCAACGCAGGGCTCCGGAGCCCGATCGGATCTCCTGAGTCGGCCCCTCAGGCGTCTCGACACCCGGCAAGGGGCCAATGGCGAGACTGAATGCGTCGAGCGCGACCTGAAGCGGAACCCCGTTCTCGGTGATCCCCGAGATCACGGTCTCCCAAGCGGTGTCACCCGATTCCTCGTTCGGCTCGGAAGGTGGTTCTTCGGCAGAGCCGGCGCAGGCTGCAGCCAGCAGCGCGATTGACAGGCTCCACAGAAGTCGTCGGCTCACGACCAAAGGCTAAGGGGCGGTCCCCCGACCGTCCAGGCTGAATCAGACGTGAGCCATCGCGACCAGCTCGCCGAGCAGGGCCTCGAGTTTGGCGGCTGCCTCGTCGATGGTGTGGGAAACGTCGTCACCTATTTGGCTCCACATTTCGCCGCCCGGATCCGAAACTCGGACCGAGAGCCGGGTGCCTGCGGCGAGGGAATCCAACTGGTAGGTCCAGGCCCATTGCTCCATCCCTGGACGGTCATAACGCAGGGTTAGGTAGGAGAAAGGCCTCCAGTCAGCCACATGTTCGACAACCACATCGGGGCCGTGCATGCAATGGTTGACCGAGCCGACACCTTGGCGCCCCCCGGTGATGGCCTCGACCCCGGTGACGCCCTGTTGCCAGAGCAGCCTTTTCGCCGGGTCGGTGATGGCGTCCCAGATCATCCAAGCCGGTGCGGGGGTTTCGAAGCTGACCTCGTAGACGGCCTCTGCGCTGGTGACGTAATCGCGATTCCGTTCCTGTTCGACGGCCCATCGAGCTGCGAGGTCCTGTATGTAGACGTCGACGTCACCAATGTCGGAGAAGGTCTCGGTGTGAGCCCGGAACCCGAGAATCGAAGGATCCATCGCCATCGCGTCAAACGTCGCCTTGGTGTAGACGGCGTATGCCGGCTTGGCGATCACGGCGCCCGAGGTGCCCTTGGCCAGTCGGTGGACGAGGATGACGTCGGACCCAGTCAGCTCCTCGGAGCGGGCGATTCTCCGCACGACGTACTCCCCGTTGTGCACGAAGAACTTCAGGTCCAGGCTGGGGATTCGCAGACATGCGTTGCACTCACAGGTGGTCGAATGGACGACGTCCCGAAGCCGCTTCTGGAAAGCGAAGTAGGCCGACTCGACGGTGTCCATCATCATCGACATGCTGAGCGTGTCCTGATTGGCATAGGCGAAAGCGGCGTCGCCTTCCAGTTTCGAGAGGCGGAACGGCGGCTCGATGCTGGCGACGATGGTCTCCAGCAGATCGGCGACCACGTCCTGGGCGTGCATCAACTCGGTTCCGGCCATGTACTCGGTGTAACCGGTGATGTCAGCCATGAGCAAGCAGCCCTGGTCCGGTTCACCGAGGTCGATCGTCATGGGATACGGAGCCTACAAGGAGGGCGGTTGTCCCCCATGCTCGGGTCGGGCCGGTCGAAGGCCCATGCCCGGCGAGATCAGACCTGTCGAGTCGGTTGGCAGGGGCGCCTAGAGCGCGGTGACATTGGTTCGCAGCAGTCCGTCGATCTGACCCACCGCCAAAGACATGCCTTCCTCCATCCCCATGGCCAGCATCTGTTCCATTGCCCCCAGGGAGGGGAATGTGGTCTCGATGGTCATGAGGGTGCCGCCGTCAGGTTGTTCGCCCAGCGTCACCCGGATGATCGTCGTCGGCATGGTGGAATCGGGATTGCCGGCTTCGTCTGCGAATCCGTCCTCGAATTCGAGGTGGTGGGGAGCGTCGACCTCGATCACACGCCACCAGCCGCGGGGCTGTTCGCCTTCGGGCCCGGTCATGAAGTAGTTGACCGCGCCACCCGGTGTGAGGTCGTGGGTGACGACCGTTGCCGGGTAGGTCGGAGGCCCCCACCATCGCTCGAGCTGGCGAGGGTTCTCCCACATCTGCCATACCGGCCCGATTGGAGCCTCGAACTCTGCGGTGATGGTCATGGTCATCGCCGCGGAGTCCTTGTGGACATCTTTCACCGTCATTTGGCTGCTCCTTCGTTTTGTTCGGCGAGGACTTCGCCGAATCGGTCGATTCGACTGCGCCAGATTGCTTCGAGCTGGTCGAGGAGGCGGAACGCGTGGCGAATGGTGTCGATGTTGCTTTGAACCAACTGCTCGCGCCCCTGTCGTCGTTTGTTCACGAGCTCGGCGCGTTCGAGCACGGCGACGTGCTTCTGCACGGCGGCGAAGCTCATCGGGTAGTGGCGGGCCAACGCCGACACCGACTGGGGGCCTTCCATCGCACGTCTCACGATGTCCCGCCTCGTGACATCGGAAAGAGCGTGAAAGATCCGGTCGGCCCGCTGCTGCTCCAGAGATCCTACAACCATCTGGTTGTACGTTAGGCCCCTAGCCCGCCGAGTGCAAGTGCTACCAACGATCCAATTCGGGGGGCCCCCGACTGAAGTCCGGTCGAGGCCTTGTGCGTCAGAGTCGCCTACTGCGACACCAGGGGTAGGGTGGGTTGATTGGCTCAGTTTGAGCCGACGCCCTCCAAAGGAGGACCTGTATGTATGTACTCGCCATCAACCACTCCGTAGCGGACTACGACAAGTGGAAGTTGATCTACGACACGATGCCGCCCACGACCATTGGCGGGGCTGCGTTCGCACGTGTCAATCGCGGCGTCGATGACCCCAACTTGGTCACGGTGGTCGCAGGCTTCAACTCGCTGGACACCCTCAAGAGCTTCGCTGGAGATTCCAGGCTCAAGGATGCGATGCAGCAGGCCGGGGTCATCGGTGCGCCCCGTTTCGAGACCTACGAAGAAGTCGAAGTCATCTAAGACCCCTTAGGTGGACGCAGAACATGACCCGCGGTGGGTCATGTTCTGTTTGTGGGTCTCCTCACAGTTCTCGGGATCAACTTGCAGCGAGGACAGGATGGACTACGGGCCCCCCTCGGCAACGAGCTGGTCGAAGGTGCACTCCTTGGGGTCTTTGTCTTCTCGGAGACCCAGGAACGACGGCGATCTGAGCCTCCCCGCCGAGGTCAGCTGGCGATGCTCGACCCTGGCCACCAGGGACGGAGTGACCCAAAGGGCCCGGCGCAGCTCGGGACGGGAGCGCAGCACGTCGGGAGGGAACGGTCGTTCCGACTGCCCGAGGGCGTGCAACCGGTCGAGGAGATACTGGAGCGTGTCGCGGTCGAATCCGGTACCAACATTCCCGACGTATCGCAGCTCGTCACCGTCGTAGACGGCCATCACCAGTGATCCCAGGCTCCCCTTCCGCCGCCCCTCGCCCTCGGTCCATCCCACGATCACGACGTCGGCGTCGAAGGTGATCTTCACCTTGAGCCAGTCTCGGGAGCGGGCCCCCGGCTGGTAGAGGGAGGAAAGCCGTTTCGCCATGATCCCCTCCAGCCCCTGCTCGGCGGCGGCCTGGAACAAAGCGACTCCGTCGCCCTCGACCATCGGTGAGATCTGGATTCGCTCCGAGGGGACCACCGTCTCCTCCAGCACCCGGCGCCGCTCCACCAGCGGTTGGCCGGTCAGGTCGCGACCGTCGATCCAGAGCAGGTCGAAGACCATGTAGGCGACCGGGATCCGGGTCGCCATCTGCTCCACCCGCCGCTGGTCCCTGAGATGCATCCGCTGCTGGAGATGCTGGAAGGAGGGGACCCCATCGTCGAAGGCGACGATCTCGCCGTCGAGCATCGCCTCCAAAGCCACCACCTGGTCATGGAGGGCACGCAGCTCGGGGTAGGCCACGGTGATGTCGTGGTCGTTGCGGGAGATGAGCCGGGTGTCCTCGCCACAGACCGCGATGGCCCGGATCCCGTCCCACTTCGGCTCGAACCCCCACTCCGGGTCGTCGAAAGCCTTCGCGGTGGGGGTGGCCAGCATCGGCTCGGGCGCCGGCGGCTCGTCGCCCGGTGGTCGCAGGTCCTGGGACATGATGGCCAGCCACTGGTCCTTGCCGTCCTTGGGTCCGGTGTGCACCAGGTGCCAGATCCCGGCCAGCCGCTCCCCCTGAAGGCGGAAGGTGAGCCGCTCCTGGTTCCGGTCCACCATCTCGTAGTGGCCGTGGTCGAAGATGCGCACCTCTCCCCCGCCGTACTCCCCCTGAGGGATGCTCCCGGTGAAGGTGGCGTATCCCATCGGGTGGTCCTCGGTGCGGATTGCCAGGTGGCGCAGACCCCGGCGCCGGGGCAGGCCCTTGGGGACCGCCCAGGAAACCAGTACCGGGACCTCGTCGTTCAGCATCTCCAGGCGGACGTCGTGATGGAGCCGGGTGGCGTGGTGCTGTTGGATCACGAACTGATCGCCGACCGGAGCCGTCAGCGGGTCGACGTCACCCGAGATGTGCTCACCGGGTGGTTCCGGGGTTTTCTCGAAGGCCCGTTTCTCGTCGTAGGTGCTCACTGGCCAATGCTTACTCGATCGGGAGAGGCGTTGGGTGAATGAGCCACGCCTCCGGTCTCGAGGTGGTGGCTATCGTCGGAAGCCATGGTGACCGAGCGGATCGCCCAAATCACGGCAGCCAACGAGGCCCTGCTGTCGTTCCTCCCCATCTGGGAGGAACATCGCCACCAGGCGGATGTTGCAGACTTTGCCTTCGGCAATCCTCAGGAGATGGTGGTAGGCGGATTCGCACCCGCCCTGGCGTCGGCTACGACCCCACTGGACAAGAACCATTACGCCTACAAGTTCTCCGAGAAAGGCTCGCAAGCCACGGTGGCGAGCCATTTGACCGAGTGGCGGGGTCAACAGTTCGAAGCAGAGGACATCGCCATGACCCCGGGAGCCTTCGGGGCCATCGCCGCCGCTCTTGGGACCCTGGTCGATGTCGGGGACGAGGTGGTCTACTCGGATCCCCCCTGGTTCTTCTACAAGGCGATGATCCTCGCGGCGGGGGCAACCCCGGTCAGCGTCCCGGTCCGGATAGACGACTACGACCTCGACCTGGATCGGCTTGCCGGAGCGATCACCCAGAAGACCCGTGTGATGATCGTCAACACCCCTCACAATCCGACTGGTCGCATCTACCCGCCGTCAACGCTCGAAGGTCTGGCCGCGGTGTTGACCGAGGCGTCGGAGCGGTTTGGGGCACCGATCTACCTGCTCTCCGATGAGCCCTACTCCAAGCTGGTTTTCAGCAACGCCAAGTTCACCAGCCCCGCCCGGTATTACCCGTACACACTGATCTCCTACAGCTACGCCAAGATCCTGTTGACGCCGGGGCAACGGATCGGATGGCTGGCCTGGTCGCCGCAGATGCCCGACCGGGAGTC
>DATDPT010000003.1:0-3223 GCA_035292605.1 Acidimicrobiia bacterium | reverse complement strand
ACTGCGTTATTGGGTGGGGAAACCGGTGACCGTTCTGCAATCAGACCGGCGCTCGGCATGGTTAGGCTGTCGTCGTCTAGGTGGGAGGTCGAAGGTGCCTACTCGCGGGACGTTCGGAGGCATAGCTCTGGTCGCCATTTTGGCGTCGGCAGGCTGCGGTTCGCCAGACGAGGAAAGTCTCGACGCCACCACAACCGGCGTATCTTCGACAACGACCTTGGAGGTCTCGACTACGTCCCAGCCTCCTAATACGACGACCACTTTCCCCCCAACCACGACGGCGCTGCCAACTCCAGCCGATCTCCGGCAAGAGCTCCTCGCGGAACTGGACTCGAAGGGCTGGATCACGTACACCGATGCCTCCATTGGATGGTCCATCAGGCACCCGGCTGACTGGACGGTTGTCGCCGATGAGCCAGGTGACTTGCTGGTTCTCGAATGGCCCAACGGGCAGGGCTATCTCTTAGTCCTGGTAGGACAGGATGCCGTACCGGGTGAGACCTCGTTGGACTATGTCGTGGGCAACGTTGAATTCGCAGTTGACAATGGGATCCTGGAGACCCTTCCAGAAGAGACATTCTGGTTGGACCACGACTTCGACGGTGTCGATGGGCCGCTCGACATCTACGGTGGGGAATCCACCTGGGCCGACGATCTGGTGATGGAGGCCACCCCAGTTCGAATCGAAGCTCAATCCCCCGCATGGTGGTACGGCTACTACAACACCAATCTGCAGCCCGACTACGGGTACATGATGCAAACAGTTGGCGAGGTCCTGACAGTGGGCCAAACGCTCGACGATGTCGTGTTGAGCTTCGAGCCGCCAGCCAACCAATAGGAACCGCCTGTTCCCTTGGCGACCGCGGATCCACGCCGTGAATAGTGGAGCAACGTCTTTCGCTGAAGCGCGACCACGGGTCTCACGTGCCACCACATCACACGGCGCATTCCAGATGCTGGCGGTTCAGTTCACCTCGGCAGGGTGATTAAGGAGCATTGGCGGTGAGAAGGACAAACAAGAACTCAGAGATCTGGGTGCATAGCTCAGGATCGGTTTCGTCGTCGAACGTCGGCTCAGCAGCGCTGAACATGACTGACTCGAGCAACTCCACATACGCCGCGTTGTCGAGTTCGCCCCTGTCGAACGCGTCGAGCAGTCCTTCGGCAGCAACTTCGAGGTCTTCGCATGACGACGCAGCTGCGATGTCCCGCTCGAAGGTGTCTTTCACTGAAGGAGTTCCACACGCGACGACCACCAAGAGACTCAGCAGCCATCGGGTCATGGTTGCGGGCTCAACTGGACATGGACCGATCGATGCAATAACCCCAGGTCTCGATCATGACGACAACGGTGAGGGCAACCAGGACGATTCTCCCGAACTTGGGCTTTCGGCCAACTCCCTCGGGGACGATTGGCGGTGTTGGCTCGGTCATCAGTCGTAGTTGTACATCGGTTCGACCATCCGGTGAAGAGGGGAAGATCCCCCATGTGGTGGTGCGGACAGGGGCAGATCACTCCAGAGCGAACGATCCTGTGAATATCTCGCCTGCCGGTTTCGTACGTGCCGATAACGACTCCATTGGTGGAGACCTTGTGGACGACGAGCTTCAGCCCGGAGGGATTGGTGTCTCCGAGAACAGGCGTTTGGGAAGGATCAGTGGAGTATTGGGTCGTGCGTGCTGGGTCTGTCGATGGGTCGGGGTGGGTCGTGGTTGCCGAGCCAGGTGAGTTTGCGTCGATGGGGTGGACTGCTGGGATCGAGGATCATTCCCATCATGTGGATGGCTACGTGGTGGTGATACCAGCAGAGACTTATGAGGTTGTCCGGGTCGTGGTCTCCACCCAATGAGCGTTGTCTGATGTGGTGGGGTTGGAGCCGGTAGCGGCTGCGGCAGCCGTCGATCTGGCAGCGTCCTTGGTCGCGGTGCAGGACCCAGGAACGGACCGCCGGCGGAATTGCTTCCCCAAGATCGGAGACTCCGATCGGACGATGATTCTCACCCTGAAGGATGACTCTGACTCTTCCGTTGCAGAGAATCTCGTGGAGGGTATTGGGCCCGACCCGTGGTCCTGATGACAATGTGACTCCGGCTTCCCCGAACGATGGTGCGGCGAAGGCCGCGTCGACGAACACTTCGGCCACGGTCACCGCCCGCCCGGTGCTGTCCTCTCCAGTGCCGGTCAGGGAATCCATACAAAGAGAAGTGAGGGCGTCGACACGGCGTTGACCTTGGGACTGATGGGGGAGCGCAGGCAGTTGGCTTTCGCGGTGAGTCAACGCGATCTCGATGGTGTGCCAGTCGACACCGTGGGTTTGACCCCAGAACCGTCCCGATGACTGATCCAAAGCGGGTTGGATGACCATGTACCGGTCTTCGAACATCATCTGCTCGGTGACGGCATCGACGTGTCTCAGCCGGTCGATCAACCCGTAGAGATGTCCCAGGCTGTAACCCTCAGAGTTGGTGATCACTTCTTCAGGGCCATCCAGCTCACGGAGCTGAACGAGGAAGGTGGCTCGATCCACCCCGTAGGCACCGGAAGCCATGTGGGCTTCGACGTCAGCCTGGTGGCTGCGGACGATCCGCATCATCCGGCATGCAGTCTGCGGGGAGACATCCAGATTCGCCGAGACCCAGTCGGCCATCGTCCGCGCCCCATCAGCGGTATCGATCTGCAACACGTCCGCTCGACGCAACCGGGTGATCTGCCGGGCTCGGATCCGGGATATCTCCGCCTCGTCAGCCAACAACCCCGCCCGCAACTCCTCAACCTCGACGAACTCGCGTGACCCGAAGTCGAGGGTGTCCCAAATCGAAGTGGCACTATCGAACATATGTTCGCAACCGTACCCACCCCGTGTGACAGAAACAAGATCCCCGAAAGCCGAAATCGAAGATTTCTCAGACGTGGGGCCAGGGCAGTTGCCGGGCCTCGGCCTGCTCCTCGAAATGCTCCTGTAGCGAAACGGCATAGTCGTGGGCGCCGGTGTTACGGAGACGAATGGAGACCCTCTTGAAGAACTCGCCCAGTTTGGTGGGGTCGGCGTCGGTGGGCTCAAGCCAGCTATCTCCGAGGTGATCTCCGCCGCCGTCTTCGCTGTTGCTTCGTATGAAGAGGTGGATCCACCCGTAAGAGGAACCGTCGGTCAGCCGGTGGGTGATGGGGGAGCGCCGCTCGTGGGAACAGGCGTATATGAAGCGTTGTGCCTCCTCAGGGGGA
>DATDPT010000002.1:0-12687 GCA_035292605.1 Acidimicrobiia bacterium | reverse complement strand
TCGATTCCGCTACGAGGCACCCCGCTCGATACAGGAGGCCTACTCCCTCTTGAGCGACGGTGGAGGGGACGCCAAGATCCTGGCCGGTGGCCAGAGCCTGGTCCCGATGATCAAGCTCCGATTCGCCTCGCCGGAGATGCTCGTCGACATCAACAACCTGCCCGGGTTGGACTATCTCCGGCTCGGAGAGGATGGGAGGCTGCATATCGGGGCGTTGTGCCGACACGGTGCCCTCGAGCGCTCGTCGCTTCTGGCGACCCACCAACCGACAATGGCCGCCGCCGCCCCGTTGGTGGCCGACCCCATCGTACGGGTCCGGGGCACTCTCGTCGGATCCTTGTGCCACGCCGATCCCCAGGGTGACTGGGCTTCGGTGATGACATCTCTCGACGGGTTGGTGGTGGCCCAGGGACCGAAGGGTCGCCGGGCCATCCCGGTGAAGGAGTTCGTGCGGGGCCCGTTCCAAAACGCCCTGGCCATCGACGAGATAGCCGTCGAGGCAGTCGTGCCCGCACCCCAGGGAGTGTCGGCCGGCGGCTACCTCAAGCTGGAGCGCCGGGTCGGCGACTTCGCCACCGCTGGGGTAGCTGTCTCGATCAACCGCGTTGGGAGCAACGTCACCAGAGCGGGGATCGCCCTCACCGGCGTCGGCGGGTCGACCATCTCCGCAGACGACGCCGCCCGGGTGCTCGTCGGCGGTCCATTGACCGCTGAAGTGATCGGCGAAGCAGCCGAGCTTGCCGCCCAGGCTGCCCAACCCCACACCGACCACCGCGGCAGCGCCTCGTTCAAGCGACAGGTGGTGCGCGTCTTCACCAGCCGGCTCCTGACCAGACTCCTTCTGTCCGAAGAGGAAGCGGCCTGATATGAGCAACTTGTACGAGGTCCTTCCCGCCGAAGCCGCGGACGATGTCCCGGTGCGCAAAGTCACCATCCGGGTCAACGGCGAGAGCCTGTCGGCGGTGGTCGAGCCCCGACTTCTGCTGGCCCACCTGCTCCGTCAAGGGTTCGGGCTCACCGGAACCCACACTGGCTGCGACACCACCAATTGTGGAGCGTGCACGGTTCTCTTGGACGGCCAGCCGGTCAAGAGCTGCACCCTCTTCGCCGTCCAGGCCGACGGCCACGACGTGATGACAGTCGAGGGCCTGGCCGGACCTAGCGAGCTCCACGCGATCCAGGAGGGATTCAAGGAGGAGCACGGCCTTCAATGCGGGTTCTGCACTCCGGGGATGATGATGACCACCAAGGCGCTCCTGGACGAGAACCCGAACCCCACGGAGGACGAAATCCGTTGGGCACTCAGCGGCAATCTCTGTCGGTGCACCGGTTACCAGAACATCGTCAAGGCGGTCATGTGGGCCGCCACCAAGCTCCAGGATCAGTGAGATGCAGCCAGCGGAGGTAACCAAGTGACGGCGGTCGACGAGATCAAGATCGGCGGAATGGGCGCCAGACGGCGCCGGGTCGAGGACAACCGTTTCATCCGCGGCAAGGGCAATTACGTAGACGACATGGTGCTGCCCGGCATGCTGCACATGGAGATCCTGCGCAGCCCACTGGCCCATGCCCGGATCAGATCGATCGACACCTCCAAGGCCTGGGCCATGCCGGGAGTCCGGCTGGTGCTGACCGGCGAGACGATGGCCGCCCGCAACCTGGCCTGGATGCCGACCCTTTCCTACGACACCCAGGCGGTGCTCGCAACCGACAAGGTGCGCTTCCAGGGACAGGAGGTCGCGTGCGTCATCGCCGACGACCCCTACATCGCCAAGGACGCATGCGAGGCGATCATGGTCGACTACGAGCCCCTCCAGCCGATAGTCAATCCCATGCAGTCCCTCGCCGCAGGGGCGCCCCTGATCCGGGACGACAAGGAGAACCAGCTCGACAACGTGATATATGACTGGGAGGTGGGCGACAAGAGTGGCACCGACCGGGCCTTCGCCGAGGCCGATGTCGTATCAAAGATCGAACTTCATTACCCCCGCTCGCACCCCTCACCGATCGAGTGCTGCGGGTCGATCGCCGACTACAACCGCTCGACCTCGAAGCTCACCGTCTACATGACCACCCAGGCGCCTCACATCATCCGGGCGGCGGTGGCAATGGTGGCCGAGCTGCCCGAGCAGATGATCCGAATCGTCGCACCGGACATCGGCGGCGGGTTCGGCAACAAGGTGCCGGTCTATCCCGGGTACGTGGCGTCGATCCTGGCCTCGATCCTCTTGGAGAGGCCGGTGAAATGGATCGAGGACCGCACCGGAAACCTGATCTCCACCGGCTTCGCCCGCGACATATACCTCCATGGTGAGCTGGCCCTGCGCAAGGATGGGCGGATCCTCGGGGTCAGGATGCAGACCACCGCCGACCATGGCGCTTTCTTCTCCGACGCCCAGCCGTCCAAGTTCAAGATCGGGCTGATGCACTCGGCGTTCTCCTGCTACGACATCCCCAATGCCCATCTGGTGGCGCGCGGGGTTTACACCAACAAGGCGCCAGGCGGAGTCGCCTACCGGTGCTCGTTCCGGGTGACCGAGGCGATGTTCTTCCAGGAGCGGATGGTGCAGGCGGCCGCCGACGACCTCGGAATGGACCAAGCCGAGTTCCGCCGGATCAACTTCGTGCGAGACGACGACTTCCCCCACCGCACCCCGTGGGGTTTCCTCACCGATTCGGGCCAGTACGGCAAGTGCCTCGACGTTGGGCTCGAGGCCATTGGCTATCAGGACTTCCTCAAGCAGAAAGAGGAGGCGGCCAAGCGAGGCCGGTTGCTTGGCATCGGCATCTCCACCATGACCGAGCCGCTTGGCGCCGGCAACAGCCGGGAGTACGACATCCTGGGCATCAAGATGTTCGACTCTGCCGAACTGAAGGTCCACATCACGGGCAAGGCACTACTCCGCACCGGAGCCAAGAGCCAGGGCCAGGGTCACGAGACCACCTGGGCCCAGATCGTGGCCCACGAGCTCGGCATCCCCGCCGCAGACATCTTCGTCGAGGAGGGCGACACCGACACCGCACCGTTCGGAATGGGCACCTATGCATCCCGAAGCACTCCGGTGGCGGGGGCGGCAGTGGCCATGGTCTCCCGCAAGATTCGGGCCAAGGCTCGCAAGATCGCCGCCCATCTGCTCGAGATCTCGGAAGAGGACGTCGAGTGGGAGCTGGGCCGCTTCTACGTGCGCAGCCAGCCCGACCGGGGCGTGACCATCCAGGAGTGCGCAGTGGCTGCCTACTCCAATATGCCCGACGGCATGGAACCGGGTCTCGACAACACGGCCTACTACGACCCGCCCAACCTCACCTGGCCGTTCGCCTGCTACATCGTCACGGTCGAGGTCGATCCCGAGACCGGGGTCTGGGACGTGCTCCGCGTGGTGGCGGTGGACGACTGCGGGGTGCGGATCAATCCGATGATCGTCGAAGGCCAGATCATGGGCGGTCTCACCGAGGCCTACGCCATGGCCAGCATGCAGTTCATCACGTTCGACGCCGAGGGCAACTGCATCGGGTCCAACTTCACCGATTACCTGTTGCCGACAGCTTGGGAGACCCCCGGCTTCGAGCTCCATGAGGTCGTCACCCCCTGCCCCCACCACCCGATCGGGGCCAAGGGCATCGGTGAGTGCGCTGCCGTGGGTGGACCGGCCGCTTTCGTCAACGCCGTGATCGACGCCCTCAAAGGCACCGGGGTGCGCAACATCGACATGCCGGTGTTCCCCGACCGGGTCTACGAGGCGCTGCAGACCGGCAAGGACATCAGCGGCGCGCCCCCGGTTAGGACCGGCGAAGCATGAACGCGCAACCGATCGACGGCTGGAGGATGATCGAGAAGGCCGGTGATCTCGCCCGTCAGGGCGTCGAGTTCGCCCTGGCCACCGTGGTATGGCGACAAGCGCCGTCTTCGGGTCATCAGGGGGCTCGGGCCATCATCACCTCCGACGGCGAGATCCACGGCTGGATCGGCGGCGCCTGCGCCGAGCCGGTGGTGATCCGGGAGGCGCAGCGGGTGATCGAGGATCGCCAGCCCCGCTTGATCCTGCTCGGTGCTCCCGACCAGTTCGGCGAGCTCCCCGAAGGGATGATGTTCGTCCAGATGTCCTGCCAATCCGAGGGTGCACTGGAGCTTTACATCGAGCCGGTGCTCTCCAGCCCACATCTGTCGGTGGTCGGGCGCTCGCCGATGGCCGCAACTCTGGTCGATCTGGCCACCGCCCTGGGATGGCGAGCCGGCTTGATCGACGCCGCAGACTTCACAACCGCCGATGTCGACGCCAGGTCAGTGGTGGTGATCGCCACCCAGGGCCACGGCGACGAGGAAGCCGTCGAGCGGGCGGTCGCCGGACGGCCGGCGTTCGTCGGGCTGGTCGCATCCCGCAAGCGCGGCGAGGCGGTGCTCGGCTACCTGGCTGATCGGGGGGTCTCCAAGGAGCTGCTCGATCAGGTGCGGGTGCCAGTCGGTCTCGATCTGGGCCACACCTCCCATCCCGAGATTGCGGTCGCCGTGCTCGCCGAGTTGGTCCAGCTGAGGGCCAATGGAGCGCTCAACCCGCGGCCGGCAGAGACCGCACCTCACGCGGTGCCAGTCGCCATGTCCACGGGCACCGCCATCGACCTGGTGTGTGGGATGACCGTGCCGGCCGACGGCACCAGCCGCCCGTTCGAGTACGAGGGCGAGACCTACTACTTCTGCTGTCCCGGATGCCGGGTTGCCTTCGAGAAGGACCCGGCCCGCTACATCACCGAGGAGGCGCTTCATGCTGATCAAACATGATTTCGAGGTACCACTCTCGATCGAGAAGGTCTGGGAGTTCTGCCAGGACATTCCCCAGGTGGCTTCGTGCTTGCCCGGAGCGTCGCTCACCGACGAGGTCAGCCCCGACCACTACACCGGCAATGTCGCCATTCGCTTGGGACCGGTGCAGATGCAGTTCGCCGGCCGCGCCAACGTCATGACGCGAGACGACGCCAGCAAGACGATCGTCGTCGACGCCTCCGGCGCCGACGAGAAGGGCCGCGGCCAGGCTGCCCTCGGGCTCACCGCCCGGCTGGTCCCCACAGCAAACGGCACCAGGGTCGAGGTGGAACAGGACCTGCAACTCTCCGGGGCTGCGGCGCAGTACGGCCGGGGCATGATCTCTGACGTCAGCGCGGTGATGTTGCGCGACTTCGCCTCCAACATGCAGGTCCGCATCGACGCCTTCGACCGAGGCCTGTCGCCGGATCAGATCAAGGCAAAGAAGAGTGCCGGCGGTTTCAGCATCGCCATCCAGGCGGCCTGGATGGCTCTCAAGCGAGTCGGCCGGCGGTTCTTCCTCCCTTATCAACCCAACCAGACTTGAGGAGACGAGCATGCTTTGGTGGATAGGAAACGCAGTATTGCTCCTGGTGGTGGTGCCGGTCCTGGTCGCCCTGCTGAACCGGGTGCTGGCAGCGTTGGAACGGATCAGGGGTGCATCTGACGAGATCCTGGCCGGGGGAGTCGGTCTCATCGGTGAGCTGGACAGAGTGCCAGGACTGCTGGGGGTCACCGACCAGGCCATCGAGGACGTCTCACTGGGCGCCGTGCGCTACGCCGGCTCGGTCGGCAAGTTGCTTGGTTGAGGAGAGGAAGGATCAATGCCCGCAACCGCAATCGTCACCCTCGTGATCGCCACCCTGATCATTGCCGCCGCCGCCCTGGGCCTCATCCGGGTGATCGGCCACTTGATGGCGACCTTGAAGACACTCCGGGCACTTACGGGCGGGGTCGACGTCGTAGCGGAGCAGACCAGCGGGGTGCCCGCCGTGGTGGGCTCGATCAACGCCAATCTCAAGCCCGTCAGCGACTTCTGCGAATCGATCTGAGGCATAGAACATGAACGAGCTCTTTGAAGGAAACACCGGCTGGTTGGTGGGGTACGTCATCGGGATCGTCGTGGTCCTGGTGGTGGTTGCTCTCGTGGTACCGATCCTGGTCCTGGCCAGGAAGATCGGAAACGAAGCCAAGTTGATCGACGACAGCTTGAAGAAGTCGGTGGTGAACACGGCGGCCCTCGCCGATCTGGCCACCACCAACACCATGGCGGTCAATGTGATCGAGGGGTTGAAGCGGGGCCGACAGAGGTTGGGAGGTTGACAATGGTCTTTGCCCTGACCGAGAACCAGGAGACCCTCTGGCAGATCGCCAATTGGGCCGGCCTCGTCGTGGTGGTGGCGGTGGCCGCCTTGCTCACCATTCTCGTGCTCTTGGTCCGCACCATCGAGCGCCGGGTGGCTGAGATCAAGTCCACCCTCACCCAGGCAGAAGCCAACACCGCCGATGCGGCGTTGCTCGACACCACGGCCGCCGGCGTCGATTTGGTGCTGGCCGAGGGTCTCGAGCACCACCTGTTCCTGGGACGGGTCCTGGGGCAGGTGCGCTCATGAACGGCCTGATCGTCTTCACCGTGGTCGACATCGTCCTGCTCATCGCGGGCCTGGCCATCTACCTGTACATCGTGGGAGGCCAGCTCACCCGGGTCGCCATCGGCCTCGAGGAGTGCAACGAGCTCGTTCAGCAGGTCAAGGGCAACGCCACCTCCATCGAAGGCAACCTCGAGCACATCAACCGAACCGGAGGTGTGATCGCAGGAGCTCTCCCGTTGCTCTATGGCATGGCCGAGGGCATCGTGGTGGGCGCCACCTACGATCCCGAGCAGGTGCCCGACCGAGGCCCCGCCCTCCCCGCATCGGGGCGTCGCCGTTCACGATTGCATGACGGGGTCGGCTACCACCCTGACGGCCCGGGAAAGAACGCCCATGCCCCCCTGGCCGAGCAGGCCGAGTCGGCCTGAGCCGATAGCTCTAACCCTGGTTCCCGGCTGAAGGGTCCCGGTTGGTGGTGAGCGGGCCGGTTGTCCCCGGGGTCTGATACTCGCCGATCCACTGGTCCTTCCAGGCCTGGTCGTACTGATCCGGGTTGCATCCGGGTCGATACATCGCAATCAACTCACGTGTGATCTGCTCGCGGTGGGCCGCGGTGGCACCCGGCGCCTCGTAGGTACAGATGTAGAGAGCAAATCGCTTTTGTTCGACCCGCTTCAGCCAACACGGGGCCACCGGGTGGCTGAAGGGGAACCCCGCTTTGGACAGGTCCTCGGAGTGGCCCACGTAGAGCACCCCGTACTCCTCGGGTTTGCCCACCGGATCGGGCTTGTAGGTGATGGCGAACACCGCAGACAGCGCCGGCGCCGTCCACCCGGCAAGCAGGCGCGGGCCCTCGAAGGGATATCCCGCCAATGAGCCGAGTCGGATCACTCCAGAGCGCCCGCCGGACCGGACAGCCCGCCCTCCGGGACGTCCTCGAAGCCGTAGTCCAGGTCGTCCTCGTCGGCGATGGTCTCCGCCCGGGTGATCGGCCACGGGGGCAGACCGGCCTTGTCTGCCGCTGCGGTGAACACCGCCATCGCCCGATCCACCGCCTGGTCGCTGCTGTCCGCCTCGACCACGATCTGGGCGCCATAACCGAGGGTGCCCATCCCGGTGGCGATTCCGTCGTTGCCGGCCACGGCGTCCGCGAGCTCCACTACCTCCTCGAGTTCGACCACCCGGTCGCCTTCGGCCATGAGTGAGACGCTCCATTTCATGACAGGTGGCTCGCGGTCATCTCAACTCCGGCAGCCGTTCGGCCAACTCCTCGAGGCTGGCCAGATCGTGGCCGGAAAGGAGCAGGTCGACGAAGGGCGCAGCCACCATCATGCCCAGGGTCGTTGGCTGGAAGTCGGCGTCGTTGCCCTTGTGCGGGTTCATCCACACCACCTTGTGGCTCAGCCGGGAAAGTCGCTCCATCGCCCCGGCAAGCAAAGCAGGGTCCCCCCGGTCCAGCCCGTCGGAGCAGATGACCACGATCGCCCCTCGGCTCATGCCGCGACGACCCCACTCGCGGACAAACGTGTCGATCGAGTGGCCAATGCGTGTTCCGCCCTCCCAGTCGAACACCAACCGAGCGGCGTCGTCGAGGGCATCATCGGGACGCCGTTTCTCCAATGATCTGGTGATCCTGGTCAACCGCGTCCCGAAACAGAACACCTCGACCCGGGACGTCGCCCGTCTGGTCGAATAGGCGAATTGGAGCAGGTTGCGAGAGTAGTCGGCCATCGATCCCGACACGTCGAGGATGAGGACCAGCGGCCGCATCTTCAACCGACGTTGCCGCCAGAACAGCTCGGAGGGCTCGCCGTGGGTCCGCAACGTGGTGCGGACGGTGCGACGCAGGTCGGGCCGACTTCCCGACGACGTCGGATGGGTGCGCCTGGTGCGTCGGCGGGGCGGGATCACTCGAGTGCGGACCATGATCCGGCGCAAAGCCGCCAACTCATCCTCTGTGCAAGCGGCGAAGGATTTGTGACGCCAGATCTCGATGTCGGAGGCCATCAGCCCCAGCTTGGCCTCCTCCTCGTCCTTGCCCAGCCGGCCCGGCTCGGTGGCCGGCACCTCGATCACCGACTGGTTCTCGATCGTGGACTGCTTGAGGGCGAGTTTGAGCGGTTCGGGCACGTCCCCACCGCCATCGAGGAAAAAGCTCCGGAACACCTTGTCATAGACCGGGATGTGGTCACGGCGTGTGACCAGCGTGGTCCGGCCCCCCCAATACAGGTCGAGCAGATCCCCCGGGTTGAGAGACGCCATGGCTCCGCAGTAGGCCAGCAGGTCGCCCGATCCCAGGGGCAAACCTCCTTTGCGAAGCTCCTCACCGAAGTCGACCAGCATCCGGACGAACGGCGCCTCGTCGGCAGCTTCCACGAGGTCGATCGCTGGGTCCTGGTCAGCCATCGACGGCGATCTCCTCGAGGTGCTCGAGCACCAGCTCGAGGTCGTCTCGTTCCTTGACGACGGCGCCCAGGGTGTCCTGCACGGTGCGTGGATCGAGATCCGATCGACCGAGGAGGTTGAGGGTTGCCACCCAATCGAGTGTCTCGGCAACGCCGGGCGGTTTGGCCAGGTCGAGCTGGCGGAGCTTGTTCACTGCTTCGACAACCTTGCGAGCCAGGGTCTCGGTGGCCTCCGGGGCGCGGACCAGGATGATCTCCACCTCGCGTTCGGCGCTGGGGTAACCCACCCAGTGGTACAGGCAGCGCCGCTTGAGGGCGTCGTGCAGCTCGCGGGTGCGGTTCGAGGTGAGGATCACCAACGGCGGCGCCTCAGCGACGATGGTCCCGATCTCAGGGATGGTGATCTGGTAATCGGAGAGCAGCTCGAGCAGGAACGCCTCGAATTCGTCGTCGGCCCGGTCTATCTCGTCGATCAGGAGCACGGCCCGGTCGCCTTCTCGCACCGCGGTGAGCAACGGCCGCTCCAAGAGGAACTTGGGCCCGAAGAGCTTGTCGACCTGCGCCTCGTCGGCGAGGTTGTGCTCGGAGAGCGCCCTTATCTGCAGCATTTGTCGGGCGTAGTCCCATTCGTAGAGGGCCTGGTTGGTGTCGATGCCCTCGTAACACTGCAGTCGGATCAGACGGCGGTCGAACACCGACGCCAGCACCTTGGCCAATTCGGTCTTTCCCACCCCGACCTCGCCTTCGAGTAGGAGGGGACGACCCAGGGCCATTGCCACGTAAACCGACGTCGCCAGACCCCGATCGGCCAGGTACCCGCCCTGGCGGAGCCGGTCGGTTAGCTCGCCGACGCCGGCTGAAGGTGAAAGTGCCTGGTCGTCGCTCACAGCTTGACTGCCTGTTGGTGGGAGTTGGCCGGTTCGGTCAGGGCTACTCGCCCTCACCGAGAATCAGTTCGCGGATCGACCCACCCGACGTGGTCAGCTTTCCTTCGCGGGCCAGCTTGGCCCGCCACGCCGCCCCCATGTCGCTTCCCGGCTCGGCGTACCCGTCGAAGGTCACGTCTTTCATGTTGCGACACACCTTGCCTGGGCTGCAGTCCTCGTCCAGCTCGTTGTGGTCGTGACTGGTCAGCCAAACCGACTGCAGGACGTCTGCCGTGGTGTCGTCTTGGCCGGTCATCTGGTGCTCCTTGGAACGGCGGGTCTCGCCTTGGATGGTCGACCCTTGAGTCTAACCGTCGCACGTTGCTCACTCCACAGCGCCGGCCCCGTCGGCGACGCCTTCGGCGATTGCCTCGGCCAGGATCGAGACCGCGATCTCGGCGGCGGTCTCGGCTCCGATATCGATACCCGCGGGACCATGCACGCGGGTGAGGTCGGTCACCCCCCGATAGGCGAGCCAATCGGCGCGGTTTTCCTGCATTCTCCGGGCGCCGAGCGCTCCGATATAGCCAGCGTCGCTCTCCAGAGCGGCCATCAGGGCGGCGCCTGCGAGGTCCAGGTCGTGCACGGTCACCACGACTTTGTCGAGCTTGGACAGGGTGGCGATGACACCAGTCGCCGAGGCCAAGTCAGTGAGGATCCGGGTCCGCCAGCCAATGAGTGCCGCCAACTCGGTGAGGGCGTCGGCGACCGGGGTATCCCCGACCACGACCAGCTGGGGCACCGGCCGGAACACGGTGACCACCTGATTGTCGATCATCGCCGACCCGCTGCTGCCGGTCTCGAACAGCTGGACGACCGCCTCCCCGGCCTCGCCGATGGTGTCGGCGGTGTAGAGGCTGGTCTCGACCACCTCATCGCCTTCCATCTTGAAAACCAGGCAGACCGATTGACGGGCGACCATCAGGTCCCACAGATCTCCTGGGAGCTCATCGGCCGGCACCAGGAGGCAACGGGCGGACCCTGCCGACGGAAGGCCGGCGATCAAGGCGTCGACCTCGGTGACCTCGATATCGACCAATCGGCCCGCGTTCCACCGACCGGCAAGGTCGGTCAGTTTGCCGTCGAGGGCGCCGCCAGCCAGCGAGCCGACCCGGCCGCCCCCGGGGGTGAGCATCACCGCGTCCGACCAATCAGCTATCGGCAACCCGTCCGACTCCACCAACCAGGCGACGTCGGCGCGGGTGCCCGAGCGCAGACATGCGGTCACGGCGAGGGTGATCCCGTACACGGGCGGATTCTATGGACCACGCCCCAATCGAAGTTCGGGTTTGGGCGGCGGTGGCCTCGGGTATGCATCAGGTACCTAACGAACAAGGAGGCCAAGGATGAATGATGCACAGGTGACCGAGCTTCTCTACCAAGCGCTGGAGACCGAGCTAGGTGGGGTTCAGGTCTATGAGATGGCCATACGCTGCACCGTGAACGAGGATCTGCGCGAGGAATGGCATGGCTATCTCGAAGAGACCGAGAACCACGTGCGGATCGTCGAGGACATCTTCTCGCAACTCGAAATGGACCCCGAGCTGGAGACACCGGGACGAACCATCGTTCGATTCAAAGGCGAGTCACTGGTAACGGCGATGCAGATGGCTCTCGACAGTGGCGACAAGACCGCCGCCCAACTGGTGGCCGCCGAATGCGTGGTTGACGCCGAGGTCAAGGATCACGCCAACTGGGAGCTGATCGGCGAGGTCGCCCAAGGCCTCGAGGGCGCTCAGGCAGAAGTGTTGCTGGACGCCTACGAGCAGGTCGAGGAAGAAGAGGACGAGCATCTCTATCACACTCAGGGCTGGGCCAGAGAGCTTTGGTTCGAGTCCCTGGGGATTACAGCAGTGCTGCCTCCCCCCGAAGAGCAGAAGAAGGTCAAAACTGCGATCGGCGCCGCCCGTGCCGAGCAGTCACGGGAAGATTTCCTCTCAGACAAGTAGCCGAAGGCGGCTCGAGCTTCTGCCCAATCTCGACCGGCTCCCTAGTCTGTTCGGGTGATTCCGAACACCATCGAGGAGCTTGGGCAGACGCTCGACGACCAGGACTATTTCGCCGACGAGAGCCTGGTCGTCGCCATCCATCTCTCCGTCCAGCTGGGACGACCTCTCTTTCTCGAGGGTGAGGCCGGGGTGGGCAAGACCGAGGTGGCCAAGGTGTTGGCAGCGACAACCGGGGAGAGCCTGATCCGGCTCCAGTGCTACGAAGGCCTCGACGTCGGCCAGGCCCTCTACGAGTGGGACTACGCCCGTCAGATGATGGCGATCCGACTCCTTGAGGCCCGCGGCGAGGGTGCGAGTGCCACCCCGGACGACATCATGTCCCGCGAGTACCTCATCGCCCGACCCCTGCTCCAGGCCATCGAGTCCAGCGTGGATGGGCACCGGCCGGTGCTGCTCATCGACGAGTTGGACCGAGCCGACGAGGAGTTCGAGGCCTTCCTCCTCGAGCTGCTCTCCGACTTCCAGGTCACCATCCCCGAAATCGGGACCATCGCCGCCGAAGAGCGGCCGATCGTGGTCCTCACCTCCAACCGGACCCGGGAGATCCATGACGCCCTGAAACGGCGCTGCATCTATCACTGGATCGACTATCCGAGCCCGGAGCGGGAGGCGGACATCATCAAGCGCAAGGTCCCCGAGCTGGAGACCGGTCTTGCCGTGGCCATCACCGGGGCCATGCAGCGGCTGCGCCGGATGGAGCTGTTCAAGCCGCCAGGGGTCGCCGAGACCCTCGACTGGGCCGAGTCCCTTCGTCTGCTCGGGGCCGGCGAGTTGACGGTTCCAACCATCGAGCGCACCCTCGGCGTCGTTCTCAAGTACAAGGACGACATCGACATGGTCACGGAAGCCGGAGTAGACACCCTCGTCGGATGAGACGACCAGGTCTCATCGACCAGCTCTCCGAGTTCTCCGGTGCCCTGCGCAATCGAGGCCTCACCGTCACCTCCGATCAGACCG
>DATDPT010000001.1:0-55267 GCA_035292605.1 Acidimicrobiia bacterium | reverse complement strand
CGCGTCGTCGAAGCCGTGGTCCATGGCGTGGATCTCACGGCCGCCCTCGATCGGGAGCCGATGGCCAAACCCGCCGCCATCGCCGTCGCTGCCGCCATCCTCGATGAGTTGCTCGCCAGACGAACGGTCCCCGGCCGCCCGCCCGACCTGAGCGATTTTGAGTGGATCTTGGCGGCCTCGGGTCGAGCCGAGCACGACGACCCCCGTCTCCCGCTGATCGGTTGAGCAGGAGTGGGTGTTAGAGGAGGCACGGTGAGACGCCTGCGGGTTGTGATGGTCGTCCTGGCTTCGGCCTCGGTCGCAGGATGTTCGAGCAGCGACGGAGAGTCAACCGTCACAACCGTGCCGGTGACAGTCGTTGACGCAACTACGACGACGGAACCGCCGACCACGACCAGCAGTGGGACTCCAACCACCACCGTCGGCGGCTCTGTCGGGACCAGCGAGGAAACACAAGCGTATTGCGACTCCTTTTCGATATATCTGGCGGCAGCCGAGGCGGCCGCCTCGGTGGGAGACGCCGCGCTACTGAACACCGATGAGGTGAACCTCGCTGCAGCCGAGATCGAGGACCACATGGTGGCTGAATGTGGGTACCAGACCGTGTTCGTGACCGCAGTCGACTACTCCTACGAAGGCGCCCTTTCCGATCTCGAATCGGGAATCGTCGCTATCGAGTTCACCAATGCAGGTGCAGAGGCGCACCAGCTGGCGATCGTGCGTATCAACGACGACGTCACCGCGAGCGCCGCCGAGATCCTCGCCCTTCCCCCCGAGGAGGGAGGGACCATGGTCACCTTCTATAGGGATGTGTTGTTGTTGCCGAGCAATTACGACACGACCTTCGTTGATCTCGACGCCGGTCGGTACATCTACTTCTGCCCCATTCCTCAGGGCGCAACGCCGGAGAACATCGCCGCCACCGAGTCGGGAGAGATGGAGGCAGGCCCCCCGCATTTCACCCTGGGTGAAGTTGCTGAGGTCACGGTCGCCGACTCTTGAACCGGCTCATCCCTCGTCGCGTCACGTCGTGGCGGATTGAGGGCGTAGATTCCGCCGGTGAGCTTCTTTGTTGGGGCCAACGCCTACGACCGATTCATGGGCCGGTATTCGATGCCGCTCGCCCCCCAACTCGCCGATTTTGCGGGGGTCGAGGCTGGTCAGGTAGTGCTCGATGTCGGCTGCGGCCCAGGCGCGCTCACGGGCGAGCTGGTGAGGCGGCTGGGACCGGCTGCGGTGTCAGCCGTCGATCCTTCAGAACCTTTCGTTGCAGCAACAAGAGAGCGCTACCCGGGGGTCAGCGTGCGACGCGGGGCGGCCGAGGAGCTGCCGTTTGAAGACCAAACGTTCGACGCCGCCTTGGCACAACTCGTCGTTCACTTCATGACGAATCCCGTCGCAGGGCTCGGCGAGATGGCGCGGGTGACGCGCCAGCACGGTGTGGTGGCGGCGTGTGTTTGGGATTATGGAGGCGGCCGGGGACCGCTCAACCTGTTCTGGGCAGCGGCGCGCGAGCTTGATCCAGATGTCGAGGACCAGTCGCAGCGCGCGGGTGGCCGCGAGGGCCATCTTTCAGAGCTGTTCCACGCAGCCGGGCTGCACGAGATCGAGGAGAGAGTTCTCTCGGTTGACGTCGAGCATCCAACCTTCGACGAATGGTGGGAGCCGTTCACGCTCGGCGTGGGCCCTGCCGGCGGCTACACGGCCGGTCTCGACACCAAGCGGCTGGCCGAGCTGCGTGAGCAATGCCGCGCCATGCTGCCGCCGCCACCGTTCGTGGTGACGGCCCGGGCTTGGGCTGCACGAGGCCTCATCCAGCCGGCATCTGAGTAGTCCGGTGTCGGAGGAGCGACTTCAACCATAACCCCACGAGGCTCACCAGCCGGTGAGTTCCCTTTGGCCGCGTGACGCCGCCGGAGTGTCGACGGTTGCGCAACGTCTGACGGGTGAAGCCGATGTCTTGGTGGCAGATCCTGGATCAGCGCGAAAGTTCGGGGCCTGGAGACTGCCGTCGCCCTTGGCGTCCCGTCAGCCATTCGAGCGAACGGACAACCGTCGGCTGGCGCCCGGTCCAATAATCTTCGATCTCTTGGCGGCTCATCGGCAGGGCGGGGTCGTCGGCGACATCTGCGAGGTAGCCGAGGCCCCGGACGATGTGGATCACCGCCGCTTCCGGCGTGGCCGGCCGATAACGCTCGACAAAGATCGCCAGGCCCTCCTCGACCCGGTGGCCGGCGGCTTCGAGGACCAACAGGTCGAAGTAATCGCGCAACTCGCCGCGGTCACCTATCACCTTGAGTTTGGTGGCCAACAAGTCACCGAGCCCGGCCACCGGCATACCCCCAATCTCAACCATCGGCTCAACTGGGTATTGATCGGCTGCGTCGAGGAACTGGATCCGGGTCTCATCCAGATAACCGTTGAGAGTGCCGGGTTCGAGCCGGGTCGGGATGAACCGACCCAGCCGCTCGAGACGGAGGGCAAGCACCTGCGGGTCGAACTGCTCACCCACGAAGAAGTCAAAGTCCCGGCTGACCCGATGCCCGAGGTGGGCTGCTATCCCGGTGCCACCCACCAGATAGGCACCAGCCGGAAGGTTCCCAACCAGGGCCATCCAGGCAATCTCGGTCGCCGGTGGAAGCACCGCCCGCAGATGCTGTGGCAGGTCTAAGGCCACTCCACTACCTCGGCGGCGGCCAGGTTCCGGGCCAAAGCCGCCCTGCGAGGCTCCAGGCCCCTGATCGAAGCCGCCCGTCGAAAGGCGGCGGCGGGCAAATTGGCCGCTCCCCAGGCATGAGCTTGGGCGTCCTCGCTCGCCAACACCCGACCGGCGAGGTAGGCGCCGTCCCGCTCGAGGTCCAACTTTCCCACCTCGGCGTTCCAGAACAGGTGACGCAGCCATACCGGCGGCGAGCAGCATTCGCCATCCCCGCCCACAGGCGGTTCAGGGAAAACCACACCGGCCAGGGCCGACCTCAACTCCCGCCAGCGTCGATGGCGCAGGTTCACCTGCCAGACTTCCACGTCGATTACCTCCCCCAACACCACCCGACGCAGCCGCCTCCCTACCAGCCCCATCCCCTTGAGCCGCCCTAAAGCCCTGCTCGCCGTGGTAGGGCTGATCCTGGCGGAGCGGGCGATTGCTCGGGCGGATCGGAGGCCAAACGGGCGATACGCCAAGGCGGCCAGCACCAGCACTTCCTCACGACTCAACCCATTCACACGGGGCACCAGGCCAAGCCGATGCTCCAACACCCCCAGATCGTCGACAGTGAAACGCAAATGGCCGCCGCTGGTCCTCGCCGGTGAAACCATCTCTGCCGTCACCGCCCGGTGCACCCGCGAACGGGTCGTACCCAACGCCGTCGCCACCTCACCCGTCGACAGCACTCCGTCCATATCGCGACATTCTACCTCAATCACTACCTATGACTGCGTCGCAACATCCTCGTCACAGGATCAGCCTCATCCACCACCAAGACCGCCTGGCCCCCTCGAAACCTCGACCGCTCCCCTGATGAGATGGTACTCAATCACCACGTCACACTTCCCGAGTCTGCGCCTTGGTCGAGCTCTCTACCGTGTGAAGGCAGAACACGGGCCTTGAACTACCCGGGCATTTGCCCGAAAACGCCCTCTGCCCAGGCCATTCGTTGATCAATGGTTGTGATCGCTGCGCACTGATTCTCATCCTCATGCCGACCAAATGCAGACCAAGTCGCTGGAAAGGGCACGAAATCCGACACATGGAAGCGACCACCGAGAGTGGCAGCACTCAGCGCGAGGTCGGCTGGGAGTTCTGCGACCTCCTGCCGGTTACCGGACGGGTCACTCGAGGCGGTCAGCCGGTGCGGCATGAGCGATATGTGCGGGGCGCTGGCCCGAGGATCGGTCGGATCTCTGGCGGCTGCAGGTCCTGCTCACTACTGTCACGGCCAACCGGTATCTGCGGCCGGTAGCCAACCATGACCCAGCTCCCCATTGGGACCGTGACATTCTTGTTCACCGACATCGAAGACTCGACGCGGCTCGTGCAGGAACGACGCGACTTTCGGACCCTTCTTGAGAAGCACGGGGAGCTGATCCGCGAGGCGATCGCGGAGACCGACGGGGTCGAGGTCGGTACCGAGGGCGACAGCTTCTTCGTTGCCTTCGATTCCGCGCCGGACGCGGTGCGCGCCGCCGTCCTCTCACAGCAAGCCCTGGTTGCCTTCGCCTGGCCCGCGGAGGGCGAGATCCGAGTCAGGATGGGTCTGCACACCGGGTTGGGGCGTCTGGGTGGCGACAACTACGTGGGTCTCGATGTGCATCGGGCCGCTCGGTTGATGGCCACCGCCCACGGCGGGCAGATCGTGGTTTCTGAGTCAACGTACGCTCTAGTGCGAGACGACCCACCCGCCGATGTCAGTTTCCTCGATCTCGGAGTGCACCGGCTCAAAGACCTGGCCCACCCCGAGCGTGTCTATCAGGTGGTCCATCCTGATCTTCCGACCGAGTTTCCGCCGCTGCGGTCCCTCGAGGGTTTCCCGAACAACCTCCCCGCTCAACTGTCGACCTTCTTGGGCAGAGAGGAGACACTGGGTGCGGTGCAGAAGGTCCTGGACGCCTCCCGGTTGGTGACATTGACCGGCCCTGGCGGAGTGGGTAAGACCCGTCTGGCTCTCCAGGTAGCCGCCGACCGCATCGAACGTCACCCCGACGGGGTCTGGCTCGTTGAGCTCGGTGGGCTGGCGGATCCCGAGCTCGTTCCCCAGGCCGTGCGGTCGGCGTTGGGCGTTCCCGAGCAGCCGGGACGGCCCACGGTCGCCGCCCTGACCGGCTACCTCGAACGGAGGGATGTGCTCTTGGTGTTGGACAACTGTGAGCACCTGGTCGAAGCAGCCGCCGGTCTCGTGGCGACGGTGCTCGGCGCATCCCCGCAGGTCCATGTGGTGGCCACCAGCCGCGAACCGCTGCATGTCCCCGGGGAGGCGACTTGGCCGGTCCCTGCGATGACGCTCCCCGCCTCGGACGAGGCAGTGGACGTTAGGAACGCCCCGGAGGCGGTCGTGCTGTTCGTCGAGCGAGCCCGCGCCGCCGATCCCAGCTTCGACCTGACCGAGCGAAACGCTCCGGCTATCGCCGCCATCTGCCGCCAACTCGACGGCCTACCGCTGGCCATCGAGCTCGCCGCGGCTCGGGTCCGTGCCCTCTCGGTCGAGGATATCGCCACCCGGCTGCGGGACCATCTCGCGGTTCTCTCCGCCGGGAGCCGGACTGCCCTTCCCCGCCAGCAGACCCTGGAGGCGACGGTGGCGTGGAGCTATGACCTGCTCAATGAGGCAGAACGGGTGGTCTTTACCCGTCTGGGGGTGTTTTCGGGATCCTTCGATCTGGCGGCGGCGGAGGAGGTTGGGGCCGGAGGCGATATCGAGGGCTACCGGGTCCTCGATCTTGTCAGCGGTCTGGTCGACAAATCGCTGCTGGCGGTGGTCCGCGACGAGGAGGACGTTCGCTACCGGATGCTCAACACCATCCGCGAGTATGCGCGGACCCGGCTGGCCGCAGCTCCCGACTTGGCTCGGGTCCGGGAGGCTCACACCGGTTGGGCCCTCGGCTTCGCCCAGGAAGCCAAGCAGCAGCTCGCCGGTCCGCAGATGCGAGTCTGGCTTCGCCGGGTCCGCAGCGCCTTTGATGATCTCCGGGCGGTGCTCGAACGCTCCCTCGAACAGGGAGACCCCGAAACCGGCCTGCGGTTGCTCACAGCACTCGAGATCTTTCTGGTCCAAACCACCGTCCGGGAAGGCGCCTATTGGCTCGACCAGCTGCTCTCGGCGGGCGATGTCGGTCCGGAGATCCTGGCTCCGGCGCTGTCCCTCCGCGGTTGGCTCCTGATGCTCCAAGGTGATGCCGAGGCGGCGGTCCGCGACGTGGAGCGCAGCCTGGAAATCTTCGAGACGGTGGACGACCCGCCGGGCCGAGCCGGGGCGCAACAAGTCCTCGCGGTTGCCCTGTGGGGACCGTCTGAGGCGGAGCGGGTGCGCCAGCTTCTCACCTCCGCCCTCGAGACGTTCGAAGCCATCAGAGGGCCCGGCCCGCGTTACCGAGAGATGGCATGTCTCTTCATACTGGCTCTCTGGGAGCTTCAGTTCGGGGAGCCCTCCGACGCCGAGCGGTTCGCCCCCCGGCTAGAAAGCCTGGGAGAGCAGTCCGGGGTAGCCCTCATCAAGGCCCACGCCGCCGAGCTCTCTGGACTCACAGCCCACTTCGCCGATGACCAGGAGCAGGCGCAGACGCGCTTCGTGGAGGCGGTCGGCCACTATCGGGAAGCCGGCTTCCCTCTACAGTGCTTCGCCCACTGCCTGGACCACATTGCGCTCTGGACCCTCAACGAGGGCCACCCCGACCGAGCCGCCACCCTCCTCGGTTCCGTCGAAGCGATTCGGGAGGTCGGGGCTGGGATCCGGCCCTTCGAGCGAATCTGGCACGACCAGGCCACGACCGCCGCCCGCGAGCGGCTGGGTGCCTCGACGTTCGAACGCCGCTTCCAGGAGGGGAGGCAAACGGGGCCGGAGGATGCCGCCGAACTCGCTTCAGCGACCCTCCTCGGCGACAGAACCGGCTCGACAACCTCCACCTGACGCGGAGAATCGGTTACACGGTCATCCAAGGGGTCAACTTGGAGGGCCAGACTGTCAGCCATGATCTTCATCTGATCAAGTGGTGCGCTGATAACAGATAGTCGAGTCGCCAATGTGGCCGGCACTCCGTTGCCCAGCTCACCGTTCCCCCCAGGTTTCCTGGAAGGCCGGGGTATCAAGTTGCTCGGCAACTCCGATCCTGCTGGCGCAATCACAGGGTCCATCGTGGTAGCGAACAACCTGGTAGAGGACATGCATGCGGACCTTTCGGAGGCAATCGTGTTCGATTCGGTGGCTGCCGATGTACAACTCGTCGGGAACCGTACGGAAGTCGAGCAGTCTTCAGGCGTGCTGATGATCGGCGGTTCCGGGTCGGTCCTTATCGCCGTAGAGCTCGTGCAGCCCCTCGCCCAGCGGCTCGCCGTCCTCGCCCACGAGCCGGACACGCCCCACCTCGGCGCTAGCAGTGCCGCCATGGACCACGACGAGCGCCGAGTGCAGCGCCACATGCACGAACTCCTCGACCGCCGTCGCGAACCCCTCGATGTCCTTGGGCAACCTCACCAGCGCGCGAAGCCGATCGAACGCATCCGGGTGCTCCGCCCACACCGGCCCGTCGCCGCTCAACGCCTCACGAGCTGAACTCGCGGAGCGATCACGAATCACGGCCAGATCCTCGAAGAAGGCGCGGAGCAGCTCGACGCTCATGGTGTGCCGAAGACGAAGTTCTGACCGAACTGCTCATCGATCCGGTACGAGAAGTTGGTGATCTCCTGGGCTGTCGGGATCCGACCGCCGAGTCCACGATGCCAGGGACCCCACGACGTCGTGATCTGCGTATGGATAGTCGGATCGACCCCACGGAGGAACTGGTTCTCGTCGATGTTGACTCCGACGCGCTGCATGATCGACGCCCTCGCCGGCGGCGTCAACTGACGCTCACGCAGACCTGCCCGTCTCGTAGAGAAGCAGGCCGCGGTCCTGGCGCTCCTGGAGGAAGTCAGCGATCTTCTGAGCGTGTGGCTCGTCCGTTGCGTCCACCGCTAGCAGGTTGACCGACGACCACTCCAGCAACGCTCCCAGGCGCTCGAGCTCCTCGGCGATCTCGTCGCGAGGATGGAACGACTCGCCGAACCAGACGCGGAAGACGTAGCGACCGGACCGCTCCACCACGCGATGTAGGAGGTAGGTGTCGTCGGTCTCGACCACATCTCCGAGAGCGAGGTCGAACACGAAGAACGGGATGCAGCAGATCTCGAAGCGGTGCTCCTCGATCTGGCGCGCCCAGAGCTGCTCTGTCTGCGTGTCTCCCCCGTCCGGAACGTCAGCCGCGATCACGAAGTTCGACCGCTCCCGCCACACCGGCTCGGGATGAACCGCCTCCCGCGTCTTGTCCGCCATCACCACCACCAAGGCGGCCACGCGCCGCGATAGCCAGACGGTGGATTCACCGGGAAGTCGCGGGCTCCCTTCGACGCGTTGCACCACGCGCACGTCGTCTGCGCGTTGTCCAAGGTCGCGTTCCCACCACGTGAGAGCGGGACCGCATGATCAACCTGCGGGGCGTTCGTCTCCATACGGCAGTAGACGCAAGTGCTCGGGTTCTCCTCGAGGGCCTGACGACGAACGCTCGGCGGGAACCGCTGACCAGATGCCCTCCTATAGGCTGGAAATTGCGTCTGGACCGCCCCGCCTAGCTCTGATGCCAGCCACGCGCAACAATACCGGGCCCGTGGCTGAGCGTCAATGGCGTCCGAAAGGGATTCGAAAGACGGCGGCGCCTCGTTCGACATCGCCCACCACCTCAACACCATGCCCCGCCGACTCCAGGCCTCCCATGTCTACATGTAGACATCAGGCAACTTGTTGCACGTGCGTGTGGTGTTGGAGGGTGTCCGGCGCGAAACGCGTGATGGGCTCGGCAACGTCGAGGATGGGTCTGTCGCTCCTGCTCCATGATGGGTCGTGGGTGTTCCGTCGGATGGCCTTTCGCTTGGGTTCGGCTCTTTTCGTTTTGTCTCGTGAAACAATCTGGTGGTCTTCCGAGCTGGGCTTTGCGACCTCGGGGTTGAGATCCGAATCCAGCCTGATCCGCCCATGGAGAGCGACCTGAGCCCCTGAGTGCCCAATCGGAGGAATCCCATGCGCTTACCGCCGACGGCCAGCACGTCGGGGCAGAGAAGGCATCTCAGTGCTTCTCCCCGCTGTCCAGGAGGGGCTAGGCCGGGTACACCAACTGCGCCAGGACGCTGGTCCTCTGCCGCTGTGTCGTCGGGTCGAAGGGATGCACGGATGGCCGGGAGCACACCAGGAACTTGGCCGGCGACCCTCTCATTTCGATGTCAGGAACCCTCCAATCTCGCGGTCACCGACGACCGCCAGCCCTCCCACCCTGTCATTTGGGTGTCCGTGGCCCTCTCAGCCGGGTCACCACGAGGCCCGCCTGTCGCCACTGCTCTACAACGCATCGACCGTTTCGGGGGGAACGCCAGCGGCGAATGGAACTCGCCGGTCACCTCCGACAGGGAGTCCGGCACTTTGCTGACAGGGCGGTATTGCAGCTTGCAGGCATGCAGCAGCCCGCCAGACCGGGTGCCGATCGCCTGAACAGCGAGCCGATCCGGGTCGTCGTCGACACGACCGAACCGCCGGTTCTCAACCAGGCTGCGGCTGTGGTGTTGCTACGCATCCTGCTGCGAGCGGCTGAGCGTCCGGGAATGACAGATGCTGCATGCTCGGGTGACCGTCCGGTACGCTCGCAAGGGTCATGAGGTTCGCGTTCTACGGCCGGGTCTCCACCGAAGACCAACAAGACCCAGAGTCGTCCCGCAACTGGCAGCTATCACGAGCCCGACAACTCATCGAACCGGCCGGCGGTGAGATCGTCGCCCAGTTCTTCGACATCGGCCTATCCCGCTCCCTCCCCTGGTCACGACGGCCGGAAGCCGCTCGGCTCCTGCAAGCGCTCTCCGATCCGGACCGGGCTTTCGGGGCGGTGGTGATCGGTGAGCCGCAGCGGGCCTTCTACGGCAACCAGTTCGGCTTCACCTTCCCGGTCTTCGTCCACTACGGGGTCGGACTGTGGGTACCCGAGGTGGGAGGAGCCGTGGATCCCGGCTCCGACGCCCACGAGATCGTCATGAGCCTCTACGGCGGGATCAGTAAAGGTGAACGCAACCGCATCAAAATCAGGGTCCGCACGGCCATGGCCGCCCAGGCCGCCATCGAAGGCCGCTTCCTCGGAGGGCGGCCGCCCTACGGCTACGTCCTGGCCGACGGCGGACCGCACCCCAATCCTTCCAAGGCAGCCGCCGGGCAGACGCTCAGGCACCTTGAACCAGACCCGGTGGCTTCCCCGATTGTCCAGCGCATCTTCCAGGATTTCGTCGACGGCAAGGGGCTGCACGCCATCGCCACCGAACTCACCCGAGAAGGCATATCGTCTCCTTCCGCCTACGACCCCGCCCGGAACCGGCACCGAGCCGGGAACCGAGGTGCGTGGGCGAAATCGGCGGTGCGGGCCATCCTCACCAACCCCCGCTACACCGGCCGCCAAGTATGGAACCGCCAACGGCGCGACGAGGTGCTCATCGACGTCGACGACGTCGGCCTCGGACACCAGACCAAGATGCGCTGGAACAACCCGGATGCCTGGGTCTGGTCCGACGAGCCGGCCCATGAGGCGATCATCCACCCCGACTTGTTCCAGGAAGCCCAGAAGGCCTTCAACAGTGCGAAGAGACGGCCCCCTCACCGCTCCCCAGGCCGTCGCTACCTGCTCTCCGGTCTTATCCGCTGTGGGATCTGCGGCCGGCGGATGCAAGGCCAACAGAACCACCACCAGCCCTACTACCGGTGCAGGTTCCCCGACCAGTACGGGATCGGAGAGGCCCAGCACCCCCGAAACCTCTACGTCAAAGAGGAGTCGGTGATGCCCGGCCTCGACCGGTGGCTGGCTTCCCTCTTCGACCAAGAACACCTCGAAGAGACCTCCGAGGTCCTGGCTGGGGCCTCCCAACCCGATCCCGAAGAGGAAACGCGGCAAGCGGCCCTCGCCGAACAGATCCGCGACTGTGATCGGCGCCTCGGCCAGTACCAGGCGGTGCTCGACGCCGGCGCCGACGCCAAGATCGTCGCCCGATGGATGGCCCAAGTACAGCGGGAGCGCCGCGACCTGGAAGCCCGGCTCGGCCGCACCGTCCCCGGCGGCAAGCTCACCTCCTCACAGGTGCGGGCTCTCGTCGAGGCGCTGCATGACATCGTCACGGTGCTCGCGGAAGCCGACCCGGAAGACAGGGCCGACCTCTACGCAGAACTGGGGGTGAATCTGACCTACCACCCCGAAGGCCGGGTATCGGTACAGATGAAACCGCGTGGGGTAAAGGTTCGTGTCGGAGGGGGGACTCGAACCCCCACAGAGCCATGCTCCACCAGGCCCTCAACCTGGCGCGTCTACCAAATTCCGCCACTCCGACCGGACCCGGGCGAGTGTACCGCCGGGCCTAGCTCAAGAGGAAGGTCAGGGCGAAGGTGCTGACACCGAAGAGAACCCCGACCAACACCGTGAGACGGTCGAGATTTCGCTCCACCACGGTCGACCCACCGAGGCTGGAAGTGGACATGCCGCCACCGAAAACATCGGACAATCCTCCGCCCTTGCCGGAGTGGAGCAGCACCAGGGCTACCACGGCCAAGGAGAGGATCACATGGAGGACGATTGCGATTGCTTCGACGACGGCCATTGCCTACCCGAGGTTTAGGGAAGCCACCCGGTCGTCCGGATGGCAGACGGACTTTACCAGGACGGGGCGACTCTCACGCAGTCGCGTCGGAGTTGCCCCCTCCGTCTCGGCCTGCGGCCGATCCACCTCCCCCAACGTCGCTTCGCTCCTGGGGGAGGAAATAGGACCAATGTCGCCTTGGCTCCTGGGGGAGGAAACGTGTCGTCTGTTTCTCCCCCCAGCGAACGGAGTGAGCGTTGGGGGGAGAGCCGGCGCAGCGGGGAGGGGCATCCCACCACGCGTCCGAGGAGCCCCCTCCGTCTCGGCCTGCGGCCGGGCCACCTCCCCTTATGGCTTCGCCATTCCCCCCTCGGCCCTTCGGGCCACTCCCCCCAACATAGTTTCACTCCTGGGGGGAGAAATGTCGCTTCGCTCCTGGGGGAGGAAACAAGAGCAATGTCGCCTTGGCTCCTGGGGGAGGAAACGTGTCCTCTGTTTCTCCCCCCAGCGAACGAAGTGAGCGTTGGGGGGAGAGCCGGCGAAGCCGGGAGGGGGGCATCCAGGGACGCGCCGACTTAGCCCGCTTGGCGGGCCACGGCGTCGGCCGCGGCCTTTGCCGATTCGGGATCGCCGAGATAACGGTTGCCCACAGGACGGAGCTCACCATCCAATTCGTAGACGAGGGGGATCCCGGTTGGGATGTTGAGATCCACGATCTCCTCGTCGCTGATCCCGTCCAGATGTTTGACCAGGGCTCGCATCGAGTTGCCGTGGGCCACGATCAGAGGCGTCATCCCGGCCCGAAGGTCGGGAACGATGACGTCGTGCCAGTAGGGAAGCATCCGGGAGACGACATCGGCGAGACACTCGGTGGCGGGGAGCAGGTCCGGGGCCAGGGCCGCATACCGGGGATCATGGGCGGGGTGCCGATCGTCGTCGCGATCGAGAGCCGGGGGCGGGATGTCGTAGCTCCGTCGCCACAACAACACCTGTTCGCTCCCGTGACGCTCGGCAGTCTCTTTCTTGTCCAGACCCTGGAGGCTGCCGTAGTGACGCTCATTGAGCCGCCACGACCGTCGCACCGGCACGTATTGAAGACCCATTTCCTCCAAAGCGATCTCGGCAGTCCTTATTGCACGCACCAAGACCGACGTGTGCAGGATGTCGGGCCGCATTCCCTCGTCCACCAGCAATCTCCCCGCGGCCTTGGCCTCGTCTTCGCCCTGAGGGGTGAGCCCGACATCGGTCCAACCCGTGAACAGATTCTCTTCGTTCCAGGTCGACTGACCGTGTCGCAACATGATCAGCTGGTAGGTCACAGCCAATACCTGACGATCGAAGCGAAGTTGTCGGGGTCGAGTGACGCCCCACCGACCAGTGCCCCATCGATCTCGCCCTTCGCCATGAAATCCTTGATGTTGGCGGCATTCACCGACCCGCCGTAGAGAATGCGAACCCCCGAAGCGGCCTCGCTCGACACCCGGTCGGCCACCGTCGATCGAATCGTCTCTGCCATCAGGCCGGCGTCGTCGGGGAGGGCGTGGCGCCCGGTCCCTATCGCCCAGATCGGCTCATAGGCGATGGCGGCGGTCGCGATCACCTCGACGTCGATTCGGGTGAGCGCGGCAAGGACCTGTCCGACCACTACCCGCTCTGCTTCCCCTTCTTCGCGTTGATCGAGCGTCTCCCCTACGCAGATGATCGGTTGCATCCCGGCTCCCGACACGGCGCGCACCTTCTTGTTGACCCCTTCGTCGGTCTCTCCGAACAGCTGGCGACGCTCGGAATGGCCGACGATCACGTGCTGGACCGACAACTTGGCCAGCATCGGTGCGGAGATCTCTCCAGTGAACGCCCCCGACTCCTCCCAGAACACGTCCTGGGCCCCCAACCCGATCCACAATCGGTCGGCCTCGATGACGGTCTGCACCGAGCGCAGCGAGGTGAACGGTGGTGCCACCACCACATCGACCCGGTCGAAATCGCGGGGCTCCAACCGATAGGAGAGCTTTTGGACCATCTGGATCGCCTCGAGATGGGTAGCGTTCATCTTCCAGTTCCCGACCATCAGCTTCTTGGACTCGGTCATTGGGCCCATCTTCCCAGCACCTCGACACCGGGGAGAATCCTGCCCTCGAGCAATTCGAGACCGGCGCCGCCACCGGTCGAGACGTGGTCCACCTCACCTTGCAACCCGAGCATCCGGAGCGCTGCCACCGAGTCGCCGCCCCCAACCGCGGTGAAACCCGAAGTCTCTGCCATCGCACGGGCCACCCGCTCCGTGCCCGCCCTGAATCTCTCCCATTCGAAGACCCCCATCGGGCCGTTCCAGAACACCGTGTTCGAGTCGCGGATCACGCCGGCGAAGATCGCCCCCGTCTCCTTGCCGATGTCGAGGCCGATCGTGCCTTGAGGGATATGACGGACGTAGACCGTCTCTGCGGGCGAATCTTCCTTGAACTCCTGAGCCACCACCACGTCCGAGGGGAGGATGATTTTCTCCTCGTCATAGCCTTCGAGCAGCCTCTTGACGTTCTCGATCATGTCCGGCTCCACCAATGAGTCCCCGACCTCGATCCCCTTCGCCGCCAGAAGCGTGAAGCACATTCCTCCCCCAACCAGGATCGCATCGGCGCGAGGCAGCAGGTTCTCGATCACTGCGAGCTTGTCCGAGATCTTGGCGCCACCCAGGATCAGCGAGTACGGCCGTGCCGGGTCTTCGAGGAATCGGGTCAGGGCGGTCAACTCGGCGTCGAGGAGCGGCCCGGCAACCGATTTCACCCTTTCGGCTACTCCAACAGTGGAGGCGTGGGCCCGATGCACGCTGCCAAAGGCATCCTGGACGAACAGATCGACGCCGGCGGCGAGCCGGTCGGCGAGGGCAGGGTCGTTCTTGGTCTCACCGGGGAGGAATCTGGTGTTTTCCAGGACCCGGATCTGGCCTTCGCCCTCGTTTTCGAAAACGACTGTCTTTTGGGAGAGCTCTGCCATGCGCTGCGCCACCGGGCGCAGGGAGAAGGCGGGGTCGACTCCCTCAGGCCGCCCCAGGTGGGAGCAGACCGTGACTCTCGCCCCTCCGTCGACCAGGCGCTCCAAGGTGGGCAGGGCGGCCTCGATCCGGAAGTCGTCCGCAACCGCTCCCCCATCGAGTGGCACGTTGAGATCCGACCGCACCAGCACGGCAATCCCGCCGAATTCCACGTCGTCCAAGGTCAGATACGGTGACACGGTCACTCCTCGGTGATGGCCAACTCTTCGAGCACCCTTCCCAGCTTCAGCGGGTCGTGTGTCGGCCAGTCTCCCCATTCGCTGGCGACATCGGCAACAACCACCCTCCACCCGTGACGGGCCGCCCCTTCGACATCGAGCATGACCTGTTCGTGACCCTCGGGCACCTCGAGAATCCCGCCGTGAACCACCACAATCCCAGGCCCGGTGACTCCGGCGTGGGTCGCCATCGCATCGAGATGGGCAGCACCGTCCATGCCGAGCGTCTCCCCATCCTGGGTGACGAGATTGAGGACAAACACCCGTTGGGCATCGGCTCCCATGATCGCCGGGGCAAGCATGTTCACCTTGAGGGCCGAGATGATCGAGGTGTATAGGCTCCCCGGGCCGATGACGATCTGGTCCGCCACGGCGACGGCGGCGAGAGCGCGCCGTGTCGCGGCCACCTCACGGGGCTCGATATGAAGCTCGGTCAGGTCACCCGCGGTCTTCGAGATCCTGCCCTGGCCAACCACCAGCTTCCCGTCGATGGTCGCCGCCAGCACAACGGGGTGGTCCGCGACCGGGATCACGGTCCCCATGGTCCCCAGCATCCGCTCCGCGGTGGCCACCGCGGATTCGAAGTCACCGAAGAGGTCGGTCAAGGCCGCCAGGATCAGATTGCCGAGCGAGTGCTCGGCCACGTCACCACCCCGGAACCGATGGGCGAACAGCTCCGACCACAGCGACGGTTCCGGGGTCAGAGCGAGGAGACACCTCCGCACGTCCCCGGGTGGTGGGATGCCGAGCTCAGACAACCGGCCCGACGAGCCCCCGTCGTCCGCCACCGAGACCAACGCGGAGATGTCACCGGCGTAGCACTGGATCGCCTCAAGTGCCGCGGCCTGGCCGTGGCCGCCGCCGATGGCGACGACGATCGGGCCTTCCGGATCGAGGAGGAGCGGTTCGAGGGCGACCGCGGTTTCAGGTCTCACCGGTTGATGTCGCGGTGGCGCACCGCCGCCTTCACGTCATGTTGCGCCAAACGCCGGCCCAATTCCTCGGCGATGGCAACCGAACGATGGTGGCCCCCGGTGCAGCCGATCCCCACCGAGAGATAGGACTTTCCCTCCGCCTCAAACCTTGGGATGAGGAACTTCAAGAGGTCATCGATTCGGTCGACGAACTCTTTGGCGTTCTCGTCCTGCAACACATACTCGGCCACGGCGTCATCGGTGCCCCTCAGGTCACGCAACTCGGGCACCCAGTAGGGGTTGGGAAGGAAACGGACATCGAGAAGGAGATCGGCGTCTCTCGGGGTCCCGTATTTGTATCCGAACGACCTGATCGAGACCCGCATGGGGCGGGCCATCTCCTCTTCATCGCTGAACTGGGCATCGAGACGCTCCCTCAGCTCGTGCACATTCAGACTCGAGGTGTCGACGATGACATCCGCCGCCTCGCGTAGGTCCGCAAGCAGCTCCCTTTCTGCGCCGATCGAGTCGGAGATCGTGGCCAGGCCCAGCGGGTGGGGCCGTTTGTTCTCCTCGTATCGACTGACGATGACGTCGTCCTCGGCGTCGAGGAACACCACCCTGGTCAGCACCCCTTCTCGGGCCAGCTCGTCCATGGCCGAACGGAGCTCGTCCATCTCGAGGCCGCCCCGAGAGTCGATGATCACTGCCAGGTGCTTGTGGAGCTGGGGCAGGTCGTGGGACTGGGCAGCCAGGGCAAGGAGCCGGGGCGGCAGGTTGTCGATCACGGTGTAACCCATGTCTTCGAGGCTGTTGCCTGCCGACGATCGCCCAGCGCCCGACATCCCGGTGACCACCAGGACATGTGGGTGCTCGGTTGGTGCCAGGTCCATCGCGTCTTCGATCAGCTGTGCAGGGCAGCGTACAGAGAGACGGCCACGTTCCTTGGGACCACTTCGGCCAAATCATCGGCTTCTACCTCACGGATCTTCTTCAAAGATCCGAAACGGCGAATCAGCTCGCGCTTGCGTTTCGGGCCGATGCCGGGCACCTCGTCCAGCACCGAATCGACCATCGACTTAGATCGGAGTTGTCGGTGATAGGTGATCGCAAAGCGGTGCGCCTCGTCTCGCACCTGTTGCAGCAGATACAAGGCCTCGGCGTCGCGAGGGATGCGCACCGGGTCGGGCAGACCGGGCAGGTAGACCTCCTCCATCCGCTTCGCCAGCCCGATGGCGGGGATGTCGAGCTCGAGCTCGTCGAGAACCTTGATCGCGCGCCCCAGTTGTCCGGGGCCACCGTCGATGAGCACCAATGAGGGTGGATAGGAGAACCTGCCCTGCTGCGGGAGGGGTCTGTCCCGTTCCGCGAGATATGCCTTGAATCGACGGCGGAGGGTCTCCTCCATGGAAGCAAAGTCGTCCTGGCCCTGGATGGTCCTGATTTTGAATCGTCGATAGTCCGAGCGCTTCGGCATCCCGTCTTCGAGAACCACCATCGAGGCCACTGTGTTCGTCCCTTGCAGGGTGGATACGTCATAGGCCTCGATCCGCAGCGGCGCCACCGGCAGATCGAGGACTTCCTGGAGTGAGCGCAGAGCCCGGGCCCGGGCATTGTGGTCACGCTGCCTTTTGAGCCGGTGACGACCGAAGGCCTCGGCGGCGTTGGCGGATGCCGTTTCCATGAGGCGACGCTTGGGGCCACGTCGGGGGACCCGGAGATCCACCCGGAACCCCCGCGAGGTGCTCAGCCATTCGGTGAGCAGGTCGATCTCGGTGGGGGCGATCGACACCAGGACCTCTCGCGGAGGCGCCTCGTCGCCGTAGAGCTGGCGGATGACACGGCCCATCAACTCGGCGTCGGTCAGCTCCTCGACCCGGTCCACCACCACCCCTCGTCGTCCCACCACCCGGCCCCTTCTCACATGGAGCATCTGGAACGCCGACTCGAGGTCGTCGCCATGAAACGCGATCAGGTCGAAGTCCTCGAGGCGCTCGGTGACCACCTCCTGGCGGAGCAGGGCTCTCCGCACGTCGTCGATTCGGTCGCGGTTCCGCGCCGCCAGTTCGAACTCCTGTCGCTCCGACGCCTCCCACATCCGGTCCTCGAGATCGGCCACCACGCCTTCGGTGTCACCCCGGAGAAAGCCCGCCAACCCGTCAACCATTTGGCCGTAATCCTCAGGGGTTACCTCCCCGATGCAAGGCCCCGAGCATTTCTCGATGTGAAAGAGGAGACATGGGCGCCCCTGAGACTTCTGCCGCGCGAAGAGCGAGTCGGAACAGGTGCGAACCGGGAAGGTCCGCAACAGCTGGTCGAGGGTCTTTCTGATCGAGTAGGTGTGGGCATAGGGGCCGAAGTACTCGTATCCCTTCCGTTTGGCGCCCCGGAGCACCCGGGCCCGGGGCCATTCGTCACTCCGGGTGATGGCCAGATAGGGATAGGACTTGTCGTCGACCAGGCGGATGTTGAAACGGGGGAGGTTGCGCTTGATCAGCGAGTACTCGAGCATGATCGCCGCCACCTCGGACTCGGTGATGATCCACTCCACCGTCCGTGCGTTGTCCACCATGCTCTGGGTGCGCGGATGCAGCCCAACCCCGAAATAGGACGAGACCCGGCTTCGCAACGACTTGGCCTTGCCGACGTAGATCACCTTGCCGTGCTGGTCACGGAACAGATAGGCGCCCGGTTGGTCGGGGATATCGGAAGGCTGCGGCCGGTCGAACACACCCTCAGGGTAGAAGCGACCAGCGGATTGCCAGGAGGCGCGGGATATGCAAGCCGACCATTTTGCGCGGGCCGAAGGCCCAGAGCACGGGCAGGAGGCCTGCAGCGCGGACAGCATTTACGGGGGTATCCAAGACCACGGCGCTGAAACAGATCACCAGAAGGCCCGAAGCCACCCATGAGATGTCGCGGTCAAGGAATCCGTTGATCAATGTGAACAGACCGGCCACGATCACCAGCCACCCGACCGGACTGCTGGTCTCCAGGATCCCGACGAACGGCCACGACAGATTGAACAGACCCCCTGTCACAGAGTCACCGAAATGAACAACCCAAATCAGCCTGAACACGACTGCGAGCGCAGCACTAGATATGGCCAATCGCCAATTCGAGAGCAACGCCACGAGGTAGTCGGGTCTCACAATCGCCAAACCACCACTTGACAGAATCGATCCGTGGGCCAAGGCGAGAGTGAGCAGGGCGATCGAGAGGGGCTCGGCTGTGTCCCCAACGAATCCGACATAGAGAGCAGGGTTTGCCAGAAGTATCCACGCCCTCAGACCATGGGTCTCGCGAAGTCTCACTGCCTGCCATCCAACAGTCGCTAAAGACGCCATTCCGACGAGGCTCAGACCCAATAGCAGGAGATGGTCCATTCCGAGGACCAGCGCCGCAGCCAGCCATGAAAAGCCGGCGCGGCTATATCGATAACTCGGAAAGAACACCCGCTGTCCGACATCGGCGCCGAGTGGATCGGCCGCGATCAATGTATAGACGGCTCCATCACCGTTCAAGCCCGTGGCAAACCAAGCCGCCTCCGGACCGACATCGATCCCGGAACTGCTTTGAAACTGAGCCAGCTTGTCGACATCATCAGGTCCACTGACCGCGAAGCGAATTCCGATCGCCAACAAAACAAGAACCAAGGCGGCAGTCGCTGATGCGGCCGTAAGTCGGTTCATACGCATTCAGGTTCTGCTTTGTCGCATCCAGCGGATTGCCAGAAGGCGCGGGATCCCCGCCTGGTCACCCAACTCGTGATAGGGAATCTCAACCATCCTCTCGAGACTCCACCCCGAGCCCGCCGCGGCGTTGAGCAACGAGCTGATCGGACGGTGATGAAACCTGACCGTGGCCTCGCCGGCAGGCTCGTCGGAGAACCCTTCCGAAAGGTAGGCCCCGGCACGCCACAGCACCTCCCCGTCGCTGTCGGTGATCGGAGTCGATCCCGGCGCGGTCCAAACCGAATGATTGATGACGAGTGAAAGTGTGCCGCCCGACTTGACCACCCGAGCCGCAGCCGAGAAGAACCCATGGTGGTCCGGGACATGCTCCAGAACCAGGACGCAATAGGCTCCGTCGTAGACGTTGGGCCTCAGGAACGAGAGGTGGGGAAGCCGGGCAATGATCGTCGGCCCGATCGTCCCTGATCGAGACGCCAGGACCTGATTCATCTCGACACCGTGGACCAGGCCGCCCTGCTCCTGGACGGCCCGCATCACCCGCCCCTCACCACTCCCCAGGTCGAGATACAGCGCCCCGGGTTCCGGCCTGAGGATGTCGAGCAGCATCGGGGTGACCACCTCTTCGTAGGCAGGGTCGCCTTCGAGCTCGGTGAGCCACCACTCCCCCATTTGGGACCAGGACATCAGGTCAATGCAAAGCCAGGACGTCGATCAGCGCCGCATCGACTCCCCACTGCTCCTCAACAGTGAGCCGCCCGATCAACTGACCGATCCGACTCGCGTCAACGGCACCCAACTGCTCGATCAAGACCCTGGTTGGCTCGCCATTGACGATCACCTCCGGGCGAAAGCTGGCCGGGAGCGCCCTCGTGGATGTCGGAGCGACCAATAGCGTCGACAGCGCTCGCAGTTCGTCGGCCTGGACAACCACCCCAGGACGGCGCCCGGTCTGAACATGACCAGGTCGTCCGAGCAGGCTTATCCAATAGATCTCACCCCTCCGCACTGATCGCGTCCATGAACTCGGCTATAGCGGTCATCTCGGCACGATCATCCGGGCCGGCTGCCAAGGCCGCCACCTCCGCGGCGAGCGATTCCCGTCGTCTCAGCCCTGCAGCGGCGTTGATGACGGCACTCCTTATCGCTTCTGAACGTGAGAGACCCGTCGACTCGATCTTTCGGAGCGCCTGGAGCGACTCGTCGTCGAGCCGCACAGAAATGGCTTGGGACATGATTATAGCGTATCACGTAACGCGATACCTGTGAAGACCCTTAGTACCCGAGGACTTCCTTGAACCAGGGCAGGGTTCGTTCCAGACCCTCTCGGAGTGGGATCTGTGCCTTCCAACCGAGGACCGCCTCGGCCTTTGTGGTGTCGGGGCGTCGCACCATCGGGTCGTCGGTGGGCAAGGGACGGAACTCGATCCCCGGGTGGTTGCCCACGACGTCCTGCACCGACTCGGCCAGCTCGACCATGGTCACCTCCTCGGGATTCCCGATGTTGACCGGCTCCACTTCGCTGGAGAGGAGGAGGCGAAGGATCCCCTCCACCTCGTCGTCGACGTAACACAACGACCGGGTCTGTGAACCATCGCCGAACACGGGGAGCGGCCGGTTCTCGAGTGCCGCCTTGAAGAAGGCCGGAACTGCGCGCCCGTCATCCGGTCTCATACGCACACCGTAAGTGTTGAAGATCCTCACGATGCGGGTCGCGAGACCGTGCTCACGGTTGTAGGCGAGAGTCAGCGCCTCGGCGAACCGCTTCGCCTCGTCATAGACCCCACGGGGGCCAATCGGGTTGACGTTGCCCCAGTAACTCTCGGGTTGGGGGTTGACCTGGGGGTCGCCGTAAACCTCGGAGGTCGAGGCGAGGAAGAACACCGCACCTTTGTCCAGCGCCAGCCCGAGACCCTTGTGGGTTCCGAAAGCCCCCACCTTCAGTGTGTGAATCGGCCACTTCAAATAGTCGACCGGTGAAGCGGGCGAGGCGAAGTTGAGGACATAGTCGACGTCGCCGGACACGTGTATGAAGTCGGTCACGTCATAGTTGATCAGGTGAAAGCGCTTGTCTCCCATCAGATGTGAGACGTTCGCAGCGTTGCCCGTGATCAAGTTGTCGAGACAGGTGACCCTGGTCCTCGAGTTCATCAGCCTGGTGCAGATGTGTGAGCCGAGAAACCCGGCACCACCCATGACCACGGCATGTTTGCCTTCGAGTTCGGGAAAGCCGTCAAATCCCGACGGGGGTGTCTCTGCCAAGTCGAAGCCCTCCAAGAGTGATGTCAGGGTACATCGGCAGGTCTGCGGAGACGTTGAGCCGAGAATCCGACGCCCGCTATGACAAACTGATCCCTGAGTGTCCGCCCGTTCCGCATTCATCCGATGGGCCGTGATAGGCGCCGTGGCCTCGGCGATCCTGCTCTGGGCGCAATCCGAGGCGGTGGGCGGAATCGAGGGCCTGCTCCAGGTTGGAGAGATCAGCGCCGTCCGGCCTCTCATCGAAACCCAACTCGGAGACATCCCGCTCGCTCCCGGCCCCGGGCACGACGGTCAGATCTACTACGCCATCGGGCTCGATCTGAGTGGTGACGAGGTCGAGCCCCTTCTCGACCATGCCGGCTATCGCTACCGCCGCATCCTCTATCCACTGTTGGCGTCGGGATTCGGGCTATTGGAGGGATCCGCCCTGCTGATCGGGATGATCGTCCTCACCATCGCATCCACCGCGGTCGCAGCGGGGGCCACAGCAGCCGTCGCCACCCGGGTCGGAATCAGCGAATGGGTCGCCCTCGCCGTGCTCCTCAACCCCGGGGTGTGGCTCTCCGTGCGGCTCCTCACCTCCGACGCCCTGGCGCTGGCCCTGATGATGCTGGGGCTGATGGCCCTGGGGTCCAAACTTGTCCTGCCGGCTGCCAGCTTTGCCCTCTCCACCCTGGCCAAGGATGTCTTCGTGGTGACACCGATCGGGCTGGCCGTAGGCCTGGATCGCAAGCGACGGGCGCTGGGCGGGATTTCCTTGTTGGTCCTCCTCGCCTGGATGACATGGCTCACGGTCACCCTGGGAGACGGCTTCACCGGGCGGGGCAATGTTGCTTTGCCAGTCGTCGGGTTGGTCGACGGGTCCGCCAACTGGCCAAACCTCGACGTCGAGGAGTTGATTTATCTCGGGTTCGGCCTAGTCACTGTTCTGGCCGGGCTCTTCGTCGGCATCGGCAGACGGAGCTGGTTGCGCTGGCCGATCCTGGGCTGGACCGGTCTGGCTCTGATCTCCTCGAACTGGGTGTGGGACTTCGGTAACAACGCGGCGCGGGCATTCGCTCCACTGGCGGTGTTGATCGTCCTCTCCTTCGGCCATGAGGCCTCTCAGGCGACCGCCGCTACCGGTGAGTCTTCGGACTCGGTGGCTCGCTGAGTCTTCACCGGCCGTGGACCGAAAGCCCAGAGCACCGGTATCAGACCCGCCGCCCGCCAGGCATTGACCGGGTCGAGGACCACGGTGTAGGAGAAACAGAGGACATAGAGACCGACGACAGCCCAGGTCCAGTTCCGGAAGCGAACGCCGATTGCGAGCGTGACCGCGGCGAGGAGAGCCAGCACCCACCCCGCGAGCGAGGGAGTCTCTATGTAACCCGCCAATGGCGAGCCGAAGACCCTCGCACCATCAGGGAACAGGCTCTCGATCCCAAAGCGCACCGTGGCGTACCCGACCACAAGCGCCGCGGCCACCACTCCGTAGGTGAAGGTCTTCCATCGCCCGAGAAGGGCGAGGAGATAGTCGGGTCGGGTAACCCCTAACACCACCCCAGCCCAGAGGTGGCTCGAGGCCAGCGCCAATCCGAGGAAGAGGATGGCGAGCGACTCGGCGGTGTCCCCGGCAAATCCGATGTAAAGCGCGGGGTTCAGCACCAGGAACCAAGTGGAAGGGCCGAGACGCTTCCTGAGGGAGATGGCGAGGATCAAGGTCCCGATCACTGCCAGGGCGCCAACCGCAGCCATCGCATAGGGGATCAGGTCCGCCTGTCCTCCGCTCCCGACCCAGACCAGCCATGAAAAGCCGGCGCGCTGATAGCGATAACCCGCGTCCTTCAGATCGTCGCCAATGTCCAATCCAAGGGGGTCCGAAGCAATCACCGCGTAGGCCTGTCCGTCTCCCTGGGTCCAGGCCGAGAACCAGGGGCCCACGTGCGAGATCGGCAGCTCCCACTTCTGTTCGGCCAGCTCCAGGTTTCGCTCGGCCCAGTGAGGGATGTACTCGGCGCGCACGTAAAAAGCGGTCAGCAGAACGATGGCTGCCACGATCAGTGTCTCGAGACGACGTTCACGCCACATTGACACCATTCTGATCGGCAGCGGCAGAGTCGACGTTGAGGCTTAGCCGCTCAACCTCCAACCAGCTCCCGGAGGAACTTGCCGGTGTAGCTCTCTCCCACCTGAGCCACCTCTTCGGGTGTCCCGGTGGCAATGACTCTCCCCCCGCCGCTGCCGCCCTCAGGCCCGAGATCGATCACGTAGTCCACCGACTTGACCACATCGAGGTTGTGCTCGATGACCACCACCGTGTTTCCCGAGTCGACGAGACGTTGCAGCACCTGAAGCAACTTGCGGATGTCCTCGAAGTGGAGACCGGTAGTCGGCTCGTCGAGGATGTAGAAGGTGCGCCCGGTCGAACGTTTGCCCAATTCCGACGCCAGCTTGATCCGTTGTGCCTCGCCCCCGGAGAGGGTGGTCGCCGGCTGGCCCAGCCTCACGTAGCCCAGTCCTACGTCGAAAAGGGTCTGCAGGATTCGCACGATCTTGGGCTGGTTCTCGAACAAGCCGAGGGCTTCCTCCACCGACATCTCCAAGATCTCGGAGATGTTGTGGCCCTTCCACAGGATCTCGAGGGTCTCCCGGTTGTAACGCTTTCCGCCGCACACCTCACATGGCACGTAGACGTCGGGAAGGAAGTGCATCTCGATCTTGATGTTCCCGTCCCCCGAGCACGCCTGGCAGCGGCCACCCTTGACGTTGAAGGAGAACCTCCCCTGCTTGTATCCACGGGCCCGCGCTTCGGCCGTCTGGGCGTAGAGGGCGCGGATGTGGTCGAACAACTTGGTGTAAGTGGCCGGGTTGGAGCGGGGAGTCCGGCCGATGGGTGACTGGTCGATGTCGATCACCTTGTCGATGTGCTCGATCCCCTCGACCTTCTTGTGCCGGCCGGGGACCACCCGGGCCCGATTGACCCGGTTGGCCAGAGTCTTCCACAGGATCTCCTCGATCAAGGTCGACTTCCCCGAGCCGGAGACGCCGGTCACTGCGGTGAACACTCCGAGCGGGAACTCGACGTCTATGCCCTGGAGGTTGTTCTCGGTCGCCCCCAGCACCCGGATCGTCTCGCCGTTTCCCGACCTTCGCAAGAACGGGACCGGGATCTGGCGTCTTCCGGCCAGATAGTCACCGGTGATGGAGTCGGGCTGTCTCGTGATGTCTTCGAGGGTGCCTTGGGCCACGATGTCGCCTCCGTGCTCCCCGGCACCGGGCCCGATGTCGACGATGTGGTCGGCCACCCTGATGGTGGCCTCGTCGTGCTCGACGACGATCAGGGTGTTGCCGAGGTCACGGAGCCGGATCAGGGTCTCGATGAGACGCTCGTTGTCACGCTGGTGGAGCCCGATCGAAGGCTCATCGAGGATGTAGAGGACTCCGACCAGACCGGAGCCGATCTGGGTTGCCAGCCGGATCCTTTGCGCCTCCCCTCCGGCGAGGGTGGCCGCCGACCGAGATAGGGTCAAGTAATCGAGCCCGACGTCGAGGAGGAACCTGATCCGGGCCCGCACCTCTTTCAGGACCCGCTCTGCGATATGGGCCTCCCGCTCGCTGAGTTCGAGACGCTCGAAGAACTCCTCGGCGTCCCCGAGACTGAGTTCGGAGACCTCCGCGATGTTGTGACCGGCGATGGTCACCGCGAGGGTCACCGGGTTGAGCCGCCCCCCGTTGCAGGCATCGCAGGGAACTTGGGCCATGTACTCCTGGTAGTACTCCCGGGCCGAATCGGACTCGGCCGACTCGTGACGGCGGGTGAGGAAGGGGACCGCCCCTTCGAAAGTCGTCGTCCATTGGCGTTTCCGCCCGAAGCGGTTGGTGTAGTGGACGGTGATCCTGTCTTCCCCGGTCCCATAGAGGATCTTGTCCTTGACCTCGTCGGAGAGGTCCTTCCACGGGGTGTCCATCGAGAAGCCGAACACCTCACCGAGACCGCTCAACAGCCGGTAGTAGTAACGCATACGATTCGAGGCCCACATCGACACTGCGCCCTCGTTCATCGAGAGGTCGGGGTCGGCGATCACCAGCTCGGAGTCGACCTGGTACCTGGTGCCGATTCCCGAGCACTCGGGACAGGCCCCATAAGGGCTGTTGAAGGAGAAGTTCCGCGGCTGGAGGTCCTCGAAGCTGAGACCGCATTTCGAGCAGGCCAGATGCTGGGAGAAGGTGAGGGTGGCTCCGCCTTCGATCTCGATGTCGGCCACGCCCTCGGTCAGGGTCAACGCGGTCTCCAGGGATTGGGTTAGACGTTGGGTCATCCCCTCCTTGCGGACCAGCCGGTCGACCACCACCTCGATGGTGTGCTGATAGTACCGATCGAGCTTGATCTCCTCGGTGAGCTCACGAACCTCGCCGTCGATCCGAGCCCGGGCAAAGCCTTGCTTGGCGAGGTCCGAGAGGAGGCCTTCGTATTCACCCTTGCGCCCACGCACCACCGGGGCCAGCACCTGGAATCGAGTCCCTTCCTCCAGCTCGAGGATCCGGTCCACGATCTGCTGCGGGGTCTGGCGATCGACAGGGGTCCCATCGTTGGGGCAATGGGCGACCCCGATCCGGGCGTAGAGAAGACGGAGATAGTCATGGACCTCGGTGACCGTGCCCACCGTCGAACGCGGGTTCCGGGATGCCGTCTTCTGATCGATGGAGATCGCCGGCGACAATCCTTCGATGAAATCCACATCGGGTTTGTCCATCTGACCGAGGAATTGGCGGGCGTAGGCCGACAACGATTCGACGTACCGGCGCTGACCCTCGGCATAGATCGTGTCGAACGCCAGCGAGGACTTCCCCGACCCGGAGAGCCCTGTGAAGACGATGAGTTGGTTGCGGGGCAGTTCGACCGTGAGGTTCTTCAGATTGTTCTCACGGGCGCCCCTGATGAGAATCGAGTCGGTGGACAACGCTCCGCCTGGTCGCCTGAGTTACGACAGTGTAATCCGGATCAGGGGCGAACACTTGTTCGTTGGGAATTTCTCCCGGCGACAAAGACCAGCAACACGAACGCGGTGAGTACGGGGGCCACCGCCCGCGTGATGTCGAAGTAGCCCTGCCACACCTGTCGGGTGAAGAGGATCGCCAGAGGAACGAATCCGAGGAAAGCCCACCCCACCAATTGGCCGGAGATCAGCACCCGTCGGGTGAATAAGAGCAGGAGCAACATGATGGTGATCCCGGCCACCAGGTTCAGCGGGTCGTCGGCCCAGAGTCTGAAGGCGTCGATGAAGCCGGCGAAGGGCAGACCGATCTCCTGGACCTCCGAGACTCCGCTATCGAACTCGATACGAAAACGCAGATAGATCGCCCAGAGACCAACGGCGGCAAAGGGAATCCCGCTCACGAGTAGCGCGTCTCGTCGCTCACCCCTTCGCCATAGCCAGAACGCCGAACCGGCCGCGGCGATCAGCATCGCCTCCCGAGAGAGAACGGCGATCGTGAGCAAGGTGATCGCCCAACCCAGGCGTTGTTTGAGGAGCATTACCACCGCCCCGAAAGCGGCGGCAGCCGCCACCACCCCGGCCCCGTCGATGTTCATCTCGCTGATAAACCCGATATTGAGGACGAAGGCCAGCCCCCACCAAGGTGAGCCTCCCATCTCCATCGCCAGATGCGCCACCGCCCAGGACCCAACCCCGATCGCTATCAGGTTGACGATGAGCAGGGACCACACGATCACGTCAGCGGAAAACAGCCCCGATCCTCCGGCCAGGACCGGGTAGAACATGCGCTGGCTTCGATACAGGGGGCGGTCGATGACCGCGATGTTCTCCTCGGGCTCGAGGACGAATGGGTCGTTGGCCTGTACGAAGAAATATTTGCCGTCATGCCCCAATGCAGGGCGCTTCAACACCTCTCGTCCGAGCTTGGATTCGGCATACTCGTTGATGCTGATCGATTCTTCCCCGAAGGCAATAAAGACCGTCGGATCCCGATCGAATTCACTCCACACCCGCAATGCAATCAACGAGGCAAAGAGGGTGGCCACGAGACCGACGACTACGGCCGCTGACAGTTGTGGTTTAGCCATCGGGTGTCTCCGGGACGTTTGCCTCGGTCAGATCCCAACTCTTACTTGCCAAGTAGCTGTGGGATCCCAGGTCTGGGATGTCATCGTGGGTGAGGCAGCCCACAAGCCTCCGCCCCAGATTCACCAGGCTTCCCAAGTCATCGAAATCACAGCCCTCCCCGTAGCCAGCAACCGTCGGTCGATACCGCTCCCAGATCTGTGCGTCGTCCCATTCTGTCCCGTCCACATAGAGCTGTCCTCCGAGGTCGGTCCCGTGATCGCCGAAGATCACCATGAACGCACCACCCTCGACCGCTCGCCTCGCCGCGTTCAACAGCGCACGGTTGACACATGCCAGTTGTTCTGAGAATGCTGCGCGTCGGACCTCGATCTCGGCAGCGGTCGACCAGGGGGCAGCCATCGTGAACCCCGAAGTTTCTGAGGACGGTTGGTTCTCACAAGCAGAATTGAGGAAGAGGGGCGGATGAGGAGCCAGGAGATGTACGTAGACATAGTCGGGAAGATCGTTCAGAAGAAGGCCCTCCAACTCGGTCTCTAACCATGTCATCGTTCTGACTGTCCCACGGCTGAAGGAACGGCCTTCCTCGAGCCCACTCAGACCGCGTAGCTGGGACCTGGCTGCGATGTCATACAAACTCTCATCAGGCCACGGTCCGGACACACATGTGTCCACCTGCTCACCACAGGTCGTCCCCAGCCAGCCTGATTCGACGAGTGTCTGACTGTATCCATGTGTCTTCAGCCAACCGGCGAGCCGGTTGGCACCACCAAGCATGTCGTACATCGCGTCGAAGTCCGACCTCGTCAGGGCTTGCTCCCCCGCCACATAGTCGAGTTGGAGCATGGTGGAGACCGAGAGAACCGTGAACGGATAGTTCGAAACCACATCCCGTCCTACTTCAAAACCGAGGTTTTCCAACTCCTCATAGAAGCCCTGGTTGTCGATGGCGTACAGCCCGCTCAATACCCGGTCGGCCGGGTATCCGTCGGCAACTATCACCACCACGTCTGGCTTCGCCACCGGGTCCGAGGTCGTCATCTCGATCCCGGCGTCGATTGTCACTGGCCCGGGACTGGCATTGTCAAAGAGGGTCAACAGCGGCATCGCAATCAGAAAGAAAGCGCCCCAGGTGAGGAGGACCTGGAAGACCCGAAGGCCCCGGAGACGGTATCCAATGGCGGCAACCAGCAAGGTCATCGAAAGGAGTGCCCAGCGCCCTCCGGAGAAATCCTCGACGAACGCGCCGGTGTTCATGAAGAAGACGAGAAACAGTGAGACGGCATAGGTCGCGCCCAGCCCCGCCAGACCAGCCCTGACGAGCGCCCATCTCACCAGCAATCCGACGGCCGTGACGAGCAGCGTCACCGCTACCGCGGTGGAGAGTGAAGGCGCCTCGGTGTTCGACGTGAAAGCTTGAAAGGGAGCGAATACGGATGCGGCGAAGATCAGGAACGCCTGCCACAGGAACCCGTCGGACGTCGTCTCCGGATGGCGCACCTACCGGTTATTCCTCCGACTCAGGTGCCTTTCGGAACCACCCCTTCACCGTTTGCCACCGATACCTGGCGAAGACGGCCATGCCGGCTATGCCGCCAGCCAACATTTGGAGCAGAAGACTCCCTGTCCCAGCGTCGAGGTATCCGAAAACAAACACGATCACTCCTCCTCAGAAGACGTTAACGACGGGCGATGCTGATTCGATTGCATGTCAATCAATCGGCAACTGGCGCAAGCTTCATGAGAGGCGGCTGAGTTTTATGGAACCCTGGCCACAGCCACCAAGCTGAGCCCGGGAAGGAAGGACAGACGGTCGACCAACCGAGCCAGCGGCAACAGAAACGCGAACAGACGGGCCTGCCATGGCGCGATTTCCGTGCGGCCGAACACCTTGTTCACATACCAACCGAGCACGCCCAACCGATTGAAGTCGTAGAGATCCTCGACAACGTACCCCGTGTCCTCGAGGAGCTGTCTGAGTCCGGCTTCGGTGAATCGCAAACGATGGCCGAGCGCCCGGTCCGCCTCCGAGAAGAGCCACTCGTGGGTGGGAACCAGAACCAGGAACTTGCCACCTGAGCGGGTCGCCTTGAAGAATTCGGCAACAGCAACGTCGGGGGCGTCGAGGTGCTCCAGGACGTTGACGCAGAGCACGCTGTCGAACTCCTTGGACAACCCCTCGTAGAACCCGGGATCCTGGAGATCGCCTTGGACTATCTCCAGATTCTCCAAGTGACCGAAGCGCTTCCTGACTTCTCTCACATGACGCTCGTCGATGTCCGCCACAACCAGGCTCTCCCTGTCAAGGAGTTGAGCGGTCAGATTCCCCATCCCAGACCCGGCCTCGAAGACGCGTCCACCGAGATGTGGGCTGAATTGCTCCATCGTCCACCTGGCGACTCCAGGGGTTGCGGAAAGACTCTCCAGAGTGCTGTAACCGGCGTCAACCGAGGATTTGGTGTCGAAGAAACGGAATTTGAAGATGAGCCACAAGGCCTGGACGCCGTCTCGCCAACCGATTGTCTTTCCTTCGGCGTAAGTGCGGCCGTGATAGCTGATCGGCACCTCGTAGATGCGAGCCCCGTACCTGGCGAGCCGTGCGGTGATCTCGGGCTCGATGCCAAATCGATCACTCGTCAGCCTGAGGTCGTGGAGGATGTCGGCCCTTACCGCCTTGTAACAGGTCTCCATATCGGTGAGATTGATGTCGTTGGCCATGTTGGACATGGCGGTGAGCAGTTTGTTTCCCATCGCATGCCAGAAAAAGAGGACGCGACGCTCGGCGCTAGCCGCAAAACGGGAACCGTAGACCGCGTCGGCCTTTCCCTCCAGGATGGGACCGATCATCTTGGGATACTCGGCCGGGTCGTACTCGAGGTCGCCGTCTTGGACGATCCCGATGTCGCCGGTCATGTTCTCGATTGCGGTGCGGATCGCCTTCCCCTTCCCCATGTTCACCGGTTGGGCGACGACCTTGATCCGGGAATCGGAGGCGGCCAACTCGTGGAGGATCGCCAACGAGTTGTCATTGGAGCAGTCATCGACACAGATCAGTTCGATCTCGAGATCGATCGGGGAGGCGAGAACGCGCCCAACAATGGTCCGCAAGGTGCGGGCCTCGTTGAAGACGGGCATGAAGACGGAGAGTTTGTTCATCGATAGTCCAGAAAACGGATCGGCTCGATTCTCGTCAGTCTTGAGGATCGCACACCACCCGGTCGGCGACGCCTCAAGCACCAGAGATGCGTCGAGATCGTGTACTTAACCTTCAAAGGCTAATGCGAGGTCGATCTCTGTCAGGTCCCAGCTCTTGCTGGTTAGGAAAGCTCGCAACGGCAAGTCGACTAGGTCGGTTCCGGAGAGGCAGCCAAGAATGCGACGAGAAACGTTGACCAGACTCCCCACATCCTCAAAGTCACATCCTGGCCCGTAACCGGCAAAGAACACTCCGAACCGCTCACGAATCTGAGCGTCTGTCCACTCACTCCCGTCGAGATAGAGCTGGCCACCGAAGTCGGAGCCATGATCGCCAAACATGACGACGATCGCGTCCTCCTGTACAGCCGCCCTCGCCACCGTGGTCAAGACAGAATTCAGGCATCTCACCTGCTCCTGGTAACCCTCCGAACGCATCTCAATCTGGTCGGGGCTAAACCAGGAACCGCCTCCGGTGAATCCGGACAGCTCCGGCGTCGGGATGCTCTCGCACGAAGATGTCAAGAAGAAAGGCGGATGCGGAGCCAGCACGTGTACGTACACGTAGTCGGAGACTTCGTTGGTGAGGTATTGATGGAGATCGTTTTCGAGCCATCGGATATTTCTCAATGCCCCTCGGCTATAGGACCGCCCCTCTTCCAGCCCGGGCAGTCCCCGAACCAACGAGCGGAGGGCTATGTCGTAAACCGTTTCGTCTGGCCAAGGCCCAGCAACGCAGACATCGACCAGCGATCTGCACCTCGTGCCGAGCCAGCCCGACTCCACATAGGTTTGGGTGTAGCCGCTCTCGGTGAGAACTCTTGCCAGGTTGTTGTTGCCACCCAACATCTCATAGAGCACGTCGAAGTCGGCGCGTGAGAGATGCTGCTCATTCACCACATAGTCGAGACTTAGCGTGTTGACGACGGAAAGGGCCGTGAGCGGAAAGTTGGATTTGACGTTGCGGCCAACACTCAATCCGATGCCCTCGAGACCGGCGTAGAACTCAGGGTTGTCGAAGTCATGGAATTCCCGGAGGACCTCCCCGCTCGCATAACCGTCCAAAACGATGACAACTACGTCGTGTCGAGACTCGAGCGATGGAAGGGACAGCTCCGGGTTTGCTTCGACGGTCACCTCGTTAGACACAATTGTCGTGATGTAGTTGACGGATGGGATTGCCAGGAGAAGAAAGGCTCCCCACGCTACAAGACCCCGAAGGAGGCCCATCAATCGCAGTCGATAGGGGATTCCGGAGACAAGGAGCGCTAAGCCGAGAATCGTCCATCGGCCTCCTACTACCGAGTCGATCATCTCTCCGGTGTTCATGGCAAAGACAACGAAGATCGCTATCGAAGAGGTGATCCCTTGTGGGTCGGCTCCCACCCTGACGAAGACTGCCCGGACACCGAGTCCAAGGGCCGTCAGCACCGAAATCACAAGAGCCGTGGTCGCGAACGCTGGCGACTCCGGATTGTTCACCCAAACCTGAAGGGGCGTGAATGCGGATGCGGCGAGGATGAGGAAGGCTTGCCACAAGAACCCGTCCGACGTCGTCTCCGGCTGACGCTCCAACCGGTTATTCCTCCGACTCAGGTGCCTTTCGGAACCACCCCTTCAACGTTTGCCACCGATACCTGGCGAAGACGGCCATGCCGGCGATCCCGCCAGCCAAAAGTTGGAGCAGAAGACTCCCGGTCCCAGCATCGAGGTATCCGAAAACAAACACGATCACTCCTCCTCAGAAGACGTTAACGACGGGCGATGCCGATTCGAATGCATCTCAATCAATCGGCAACCGACCCAACCTTCATGAGAGGCAACCGAGGAAGACAGGGAGTTGGACAGTCTCACCCCCCTGTCATTCGAACCTCATGAACAGGGAACGACTCGCCGGTCGGTCCCGTAGCTCCAGTCGCCACGAAGTACCGATCATCCACATCAGGGATCTTCGAGCCGCTTAGACATCTGAGGAGCCGCAGTCCCACGTTCACCAAACTCGTGACATCTTCGAAGCCGCAGGAGCTTGCCTTCGCCGCAAAGAAGGCCCGCATCCGTTCGTCGATATCGGCTTGTGACCAGTCTGAGGGATTCCTGAACAACTGGGCCCGGGAATCGGGGCCGTGGTCGCCAAACGTGAGGAATATGACATCCTCGCTCATTAGGGAAGCAGCCTTTGTCATGGCATTTTGTGCACACTCAACCTGATCGATGTATGCCGCCTTGCGCAGGGCAAGCCGAGTGCTGTCGAGGCCTGGAATCCCCACACTGAGACCACCGAGTCCAGCCCTCCATTCGAAGTCGCAATCTGCTCCCAGCCGCAAAGGCGGGTGGGGAAGGAACAAATGTGCGAAAACAAAGTCTGGCCGACCATTCGCAAGATAGGTCGGAAGTTCCTCCTCCAACCAACGAAGGGTTGACAGCGCGCCCGCTGGGCCACTCTCCTTCAGGAACCTTCTCCCTACGCCGAAAACGCTCCGACCAATGGCAAATGAAGTTGCTTCGTCTGGCCATGGCGAGGCAACACATACGTCAACGGCGGCCGTGCATCGGCCACCCGACCATCCCGACTCCACCATCACAAATTGATAGCCCTCAGCCTTGAAGATCCCCACAAGCTGGTTTTGGCCTCCCACTGCTTGATGCAACTCGACCAAGTCTTCTTGGCTCACCATCTCACCGTTCTCGACCGGATAACCCATCTCGAAGAAGCTCGCCAGAGATAGATGTGTCAGAGAATAGTTGGCCCTCATTTGCTCGTTGAGCCGGAGTCCGGATTCCTCGAGTCGCTCTATGGCTGGACCTGTTTCAAAGTCATACAGATCCGTCAGGACCGAGAAGGCACCATGGGCATCGCTGACGAGAACCACGATGTCTGGGTAAGACGTGAAGTCGGCCGCGATTACAGGCGTCGCTGCATGAAGATCCGATTCCTGGAAAGTGAGTTTCTCAGTCAGAGCCGATGCGACGGGAAAGAACCCGGCAACGAAGACTGCCCAAGTGGTGAAGAGCCGGAACCCTCGCATCCCCTCCAATCGATAAGTGAGAGACACGAAAACGGCAATAGCCGCAAACAACAGCGCGACTCTCAGGGGGTCGTCGCCAAGGATCGAGCCGCCTGAGCCAATCGCAAGGAGGAGCCAAAACACAGCGATCGTCACTGAGCGACGCTGCCCACCCACTCCGACCCACACGAGCCATACCGCCACCCCTAAGAGCCACATCAACCCGGCCCAAATCAGGAGCCCGCGGGAAAATCGAGTCTCGACCAGATTCTCGGCCCAGACTCTAAGTGGGGTGAAGGTGGCTGCTGCCGCGAGTTGGAGCAGTTCCCACAGGGTCGGCCGAAAGCCCTGCATCGCAGGACGCACGGACAGCTCAGTGGCCCATCAAGACGGGTCGGGACCTTTGAGGGCCGGGGATGGATTCGCCCTAGTTCGAGCTTTGAGAGTCGCCCATCTGAACTTCACGAAGGTCGCCACCCCGGCCAAGCCCCCGACCAGGAGCTGGATGAGGAGACTCCCAGATCCCGCATCGATGTACCCGAACGTCACCGTGGCACCTCCCAGTTGGCCCCCTCAGACGGTCCTTTGATGTTGAAAGCGTACGCCCGATCAACCTGATGTGGAAAGGTCGGGAATAACCGTCCGTCCGCGCTAGTCAGGGCGTCGTCGCCCAAGGGTCAGACAGGCTTTGTCATTGGCGTTGGCAATGACGGGTTTGAACCCTGTGTCTGCCGAGTCCAGAGTGCATAGGCCATGACCGCGGCCATGAGTGCCAAACCTGCGGTGTGAAACGCGATCGACCGGACAGGGATTGTCATCACTACCGCGATCATCGCTCCGACGAATTGCCATCGCGTCAGGACCCGCTCGTGCAAGGCAAGCATCACAGCCGGCACCGCCGACAGGATGTAATGGGGCCAGGCGAGGGGAAGGGCCAGCATGCCGATGCAGATCAGGAAGGCGCACGATGCTCCCAGTGGCCCGGAACGTCGCAGCACGAAGAGCCACGCTCCGACAACCATCAACGCCCCGAGAATGGATGCGAGAGTGGGGTTGACCGGCAGGAGGCGTCCGATGGTGGCCGACAACCCGATATTGGCTGGCAGATCCAGCCAATTCGTCACGGTTGTTGACAGGGCTTCCATGGTCGAGGCAACCCTCACATGCGACAGCAGGAGAGGTGTGAGGTTGAGCAACCCGAGGGTCACAACTGCGCCGGCCATGCCTCTAGTCCGTCGGCGGGCGATGAGAACGGCGAGCAGAACAAGGGGGAACATTTTCAGCGTTCCGGCGATCGCCAGCCACACCCCTGTCCAAGGATTGTCATCCTTGGACATGAACACCAGGAACATCGCCACACATAGGAGAAGAATTGGCGCCTGAGATCCGAACAGGTGAGACCATCTAGCGGGCCCGGACAAAGTTGCGTACGCAATCCCAAGAAGGATGGCGATCCAGGACAATGAGAAAGTCCTGCTGAGGGCAATCATCGCGACCGCGGTCGCAGCGAAACCGACAACCAGCATCACTCTGTACGCCTGATCGGCAGTAACCCATGACAGGGGGTAGAGGAGTACGAGGGCCCCCGGTGTCCGCGGGTGTTTGAGAACCCGATCAACTGGCTCGTCCGAAACCCAGAACTCGACCTTGTAGCGGTCTGCAAGCTCACGAAGGTTGCTATGTGGGTCGATCCCATCGGCGAGAGCAGAGACCACCAACCAGTCGGCGGTGGCATCGGCGGTCGATGAAGGATCGATGCTCCTTGCGATGGCGAGGGCTCCAAACCACCCGAGCAAGGCAGTCAGGGCGACGACGATCCCGACCAGGGCAGGGCCAGAACGAGGCCGAGCGGTCCAAACGGACGAGGCGTCGGACGGATTCGAGCCCGAATTGCTATTCAGACCCACTTGGACTTCCTTGAGAGCGAATGGTTTGACTAGCGCCGCCTGGGATCAACCTCGTCGAAAGACCCGCCGCGAGGAGGAGAACACCTAGGAAGGACATCATTTTGGAGGTCACTCCAGGAGGCTCAGTGAGGGGCCACGCCGTTACGAGAAGGACCAATAGGGCCCAATGAAAAGATCGCTCCTTCGCCAGCCATATTACGACCGCGATTAATGCCAGCCAGTAATGAGGCCAGATCAGCGGGGTGAATGTCAGGATCACCACTGCCCCAAGAAGAGGCCAGCTCTCGTTCGGCCACCGTGTTCGTTGTGAAGCAACGAGAACTCCCGCAGCTAGATAGAGGACGGAGGCAATGCCGACCGGCAAGACGGAGCCGGTGAAGCTCAGGTTCGATCCGTGGACCACGTAGTAATCGAGGTTCTCCGGAAGAGCGCTGGACACCCATGCGGTCATGGCCTCCCACCCTCCTACCCACGGCAGGACCAACACTGTCGCGATTGTGGCAATGAGCGCGACCTGAGCACCATCCTTCACACTCGAACGGCTGCCCGGGAGGAAAAGAGCTAAGGGGGCCACCCATGGTCTCCAGGCGACTAGAACGCCCAGAATCAAGAGGGCGATGTTGCGCCGACCGTTCTGGTCCAGAAGTAATACCAGGGCCACGCCCATTGCTAAGAACGATGCACCCTGGATCCAGAATGCATCCAACCGAAACCCCAGGGTCAATGCCGTCGCAGACGCAAGCAAAAGGCCGTGCCATCCGGACCCTGTCCGGTTGCCAAATATCCAGACCCACCCAAGAAGGATCACCAGTGAGATGCCTTGCACGAAATCCGCGATGGATTCCGCGAGTTCAGAACCGATCACTGTGAGCCACCCTCGAGCAAGAGCAAGCGAGAGAGGCGAATGTGCTACCCAGAGATCGGCGGCCTCGGGTTGGACTGGCCAGTCGGGCAGTGCCAAAGAGAGTTCCCCCACCGTCTGATAGGGGTTGACCCCGACTTGCGCGGCGCGCGCTCCGAGCAAATCGCGGCCGAAGTCGGTAATTGAAATCGGATAAGGCGCATCGAGAAAGAGCGCCTGCCAGGTACTCATGAGCCCGAGAACGATCACCACAAGGGCGACGACAGACAGGATCGCCTCCGTAGATCCGATTCTCCGCGCCAGCACCATGTCATCTCAGGTTATTTGAGATCGAGTTGGTTTTTGAGCGTTGTAGCGCTCTACCCCGCCTCCGCCACTTCGCGCAGCTCCCGTTTCAACTCGTTGACCTCGTCCCGGAGGCGGGCCGCATACTCGAAACGAAGCTCTTTGGCCGCCTCGTGCATCTCTTCTTCGAGACTGAGCACGAGGCGGACCAGGTCCTCGCTCTCCAGATCCAACGGAGGGCGTGGTTGGACCTCGCGCCGCCGCCGATTCCCGGTGGGGGCCTCGGTCTGAACCAGCTCCAAGATGTCCGACACCCGCTTGCGCACCGTCTGGGGGTCGATGCCGTGGTCCTCGTTCCACTCGGCCTGCAGTTTGCGCCGGCGGTTGGTCTCACTGATCGCACGTTTCATCGACTTGGTCACGTTGTCGGCGTACATCACCACCTGACCGTCGATGTTCCGGGCCGCCCGCCCGATGATCTGGATCAATGACGTATCCGAGCGGAGGAACCCCTCCTTATCGGCGTCGAGGATGGCCACCAACGAGACCTCCGGCAGGTCGAGACCCTCACGCAACAGGTTGATTCCCACCAGCACGTCGAACTCCCCCAGCCTGAGCTCACGCATGATCTGGATCCGCTCCAGGGTGTCGATCTCCGAGTGCATGTAACGGGCCCGCACCCCCATCTCCAGGAGGTAGTCGGTCAGGTCCTCGGCCATCTTCTTGGTGAGGGTGGTGACCAGGACCCGCTGCTCCCGCACCGCCCGGAGCCGGATCTCGTCGAGGAGGTCGTCGATCTGGCCCTTGGTGGGCCGGACCATCACCTCGGGGTCGACCAGACCGGTGGGACGGATGATCTGTTCCACCACCTGGCTCGAGTGTGAGATCTCGAAGTTGCTGGGGGTGGCCGAGAGGAACACCACCTGATTCGCCTTCTCAAGCCACTCGTCGAAACGAAGAGGCCGGTTGTCCTTCGCCGAGGGGAGCCGGAAGCCGTGCTCGACCAGTACCTCCTTGCGTGAGCGGTCCCCTTCGTACTGGCCGCCGATCTGAGGGACAGTGACATGGGACTCGTCGACAATGGTCAGGTAGTCCTTGGGGAAGTAGTCGAGAAGGGTGTAGGGGGCCTCCCCCGGCGCCCGCCCGTCAAGATGACGCGAGTAGTTCTCGATCCCCGAACAGAACCCGATCTCGCGCATCATCTCCAGGTCGTAGTTGGTCCGCATCCGCAGCCGTTGCGCCTCCAACAACTTGCCGCTGCCCTCCAGGTCGGCTAGACGGTCCCCCAACTCCTCCTCGATGCCGGCTATCGCCTTCAGCATCCGTTCCCGTTCGGTGACGTAATGGGTGGCCGGAAAGACCATCAGCTCCGACATCTCGTCGATGACCTCGCCGGTCACCGGGTTGAGCCGGAGGATGCGCTCGATCTCGTCTCCCCAGAACTGGACCCGGACGATGGTCTCCTCGTAGGAGGGGAACACCTCCAGTGTGTCCCCTCGGACCCGGAACTTGCCCCGGGTCAGGCTGACTTCGTTGCGCTCATACTGGATGTCGACCAACCGCTTGATGGCCGCCGTCATCGGGTACTCCACCCCCTTGATGAGACGCAGCAACTGGCCTAGATACTGCTCGGGAGAGCCCAACCCGTAGATCGCCGACACCGAGGCCACGATGATCACGTCGTCACGAACCAACAGACCGGCGGTGGCAGAGTGGCGGAGCCGGTCGATCTCGTCGTTGATCGTGGCGTCCTTCTCGATGTAGGTGTCGGTCTGGGGGATGTAGGCCTCGGGTTGGTAGTAGTCGTAATAGGAGACGAAGTACTCCACCCGGTTGTTGGGGAAGAACTGGCGGAACTCGTTGGCGAGCTGGGCGCCCAACGCCTTGTTGGGGGCCAGGACCAGGGTCGGCTTCTGCACCTGTTCGATGGTCCAGGCGATCGTGGCCGACTTCCCCGACCCGGTGATCCCGAGCAGGGTCTGGAACCGGTCGCCGCGATTGATCCCCTCAGCCAGCTTCTCGATGGCTTGGGGCTGGTCACCAGCGGGCGCGAAGTCGGAGACGACCTGGAACTCGGGCACGGCTGGAGGGTACCGGGAGGGTGGGACAAGACTGTGTCTCGCTCCTGACGTCGTGTTGAATCGACCTCGAGTGAATGGAGAGAATGGTCGTCTGAGAACTCAAAGCGGACGGGATCCCAAGTCATCAAAGGAGCCGCGGCGCTGGGTGAGGGCCGCCTGCGTAGTGGCGGCAGCCGCATTCAACCTTCCAATCCTGATCTGGGCGCGCAACTCCTGGGACCTGTCCTCACCGAACAAGTTGCTGGTACTTGGTGGGTCGTTGGCGCTTGTTGGATGCGGGGTGGTTTGGCTGCTTTCTCGTTTCGGGATCGACATTCAAGCCGCAAGCTTGGGGGTGGGCATTGGGTTGATGGTGTTCGTGTACTGGAAGGACCTACCTGACATTGCGCCGGTCATATGGATAGCAGTGGTAGCCGCCATGACAGGCGGAGGGCATCTCCTGCGGGGCTCCCGGATACTCGACGGTGTGACCGTGGTGCTAATAGCCGTTGTCGGCGTGGCACCCCTCGTTGAACTCGTATTTGCACATTTCGAGCACGCCACCCCCTACCCGCTCGTCGGATTGACGGATTCCGATACAGGCGTCACTCCGACGGAAGCGGTGGAGGATGTAATTGTCGTAATCGTCGACGGCTACCCAAGTCTCCGCATCGCCGAGGACTGGTTCGAACATGACGCATCGCCCTTGATCGACCACCTGTCTTCAATCGGATTCCAAGTGATACCTGAGGCTTGGTCGCAACACACCTTCACCGCACCGTCGGTATCGGCTTTGCTCGAGCTACATCCTGTGGTCGATGACGGGCCACCCGAGCCCTGGGGAAACCTGGGGAGTTTCTACACGATCACGCGAGGCGACAGCTTCGTCTCTCGAACTCTGAGAAACGCTGGGTTCACCTATACGCACTTCGAGAGTGGTTGGGATGCCACCACCTGCGGCGAAGGGGTAGACCGTTGCGTGGCTTCGCCTTGGATCGATGAGACGGTCGCAGGTTTCATAGATTCCACAGCTCTCGGCAATTGGGTCGAACAACGCCTCGGCAACTACGTGGTGGACGCCACGATGCATACGACTGAAGGACTGACCCGATTGGGCCACGATCTGGCTGGGAATGGATCACATGACTACATATTCGCCCATCTAGCGCTTCCCCACGACCCGCCGGTAGTCAACGAGACGTGTGAGTTTGAAGAAGAAAGGGCTAGAGAAGACCTGCTGTTTCTAGAAGGCCTGATCTCCGTCGAAGATCGGCGCCGGGCGATTGCCGATCAAATGACGTGTGTCGACTCGCTCATACGCGACATTGCAGACGTCGCTGGGCCATCGACCGCAATGATCATCACGGGCGACCATGGGACGGGAACTGGAGGACAGATTCCGCGGGCACCATCAGAATGGACGGATTCCGATGTGGCAGAGCGGTTTGGGATCTTCCTCGCCTATCGCCTTCCATCGGAATGTGACGAACCTCACGACGCCATCAGCACCCTCGTAATGCGGGTCATTGTGTCTTGCGCAGTGCACGTCGGTCTTCCGAACGAGAAATCGGGCCATCTCATCGGCCTGGCCGTTCCTGAGTGGGTCGAACCAAGCAGGATGCAGGACATCAGACTCCGCCTTGCCGCAGGCAGCCTCGGGCCAAATGCCGAAGAGGAGTAAGTCCCCCACCCTCCGTTAGAGCCGCCCGACCACCGCAGCCACCGAGGCTCTTGAACTCATGCAGGTCTACTCGCTTTGGGACAGTCAGCGAGTGCGGAGCTTCATCGGTCGGAAACGCCCTTCTTTCATCGAGCGGAGACCTGCCTCGAGGGCCTTGACCGCCTCAGGGCTGTTGTAATGCCTCGCCTCAGCCTCGGTGAGCACGACCGCCCGAGAAATGAGCAGAGAGCCATCGGGCGTGGTTTCCACGACCACGTCCGTGTCCTCGAAACCGAAACTCTTCAAAGAGATCCTGCCTCGTTCATCGATGCGGGCAACCGTGCGAGTCGTCGTCATCTGTGACACATGTTAACAAGATGAGGGCGCTATGGCAATCGCCCCACTGGGGCATTATGGTGGAACGGTGATTCCCTACCAAGTGGGTCCCGAGTTCGAAGACTCTTACCACGCCGTAGATGATGAAATGGCGGTAGCACTGGACGACGGTCTCGAGACTTTGCTGGGCGGGCTCCATGCCACCGCCGGCGGTCGCCGACATCGAGTGACCGGGGATGAGGGAGGCGCGTACATCTTCCAGATACCCACAGATGGGGGCGTTTGGCACGTCTACTGGGATTATGCAACGCCGGATCGGGACGAGATCCGCCTCATCGATCTGGTGCTGATCGAGGTATGAGTTCGCTAGAGCTTGCCCCTCCCCCCCGCTCCGCCGGTACTCCCTCAACGTCGCTTCGCCCCTGGAGGGAGAGACTAAGCACCACCCTGGCCACCGTGTCCCCCAGCTCCTCGAGGGTCCCGTGGTTGGGGATCACCAGGTCGGCCGACGCCAGCCATTGCGCCCTGCTGGGCTGGGAGACAATCCGGGCCCGGAGGTCGTCGGTGCCCATCCCCCGTTCCAGCGCACGCTCGAAACGCACCTCATCGGGGGCGTCGACCACCATCCGGGGCCAGAGGAGACCGGTCTCGAGGATCGGCACCTCGACCACCGCCATCCCGTCAAAACCCTCCAACTCGGCCCGGATCATGCCGAATATGTGAGGGTGAGTCAGAGCCCCCAACTCCCGGAGCTGGCCCGGATCAGAGAACACGATGTCGGCCAACCGTCCTCTATCGATCACACCATCGCGCAACGCCTCCGGCCAGCGGTCGGCCACCGCGGCAAAGGCTTGGCCTGCCGGCTCGAGCACTCGGTGGCCCATCCGGTCAGCGTCGACCACCCGGATCCCGGAATCAGCGAGGAGCTGGCCCACTTCGCTCTTCCCGGAGCCGATCCCACCCGAGAGCACCCAGCGACGGTTCTCTGTAGTCACCTTGCCCGACGGTAGCCTTTCCCCATGACCGTCAGCGCTCCTTGGGAGCGGCGCGTCCACTTCAGTGTCGAGGTCGGCCAGTTCATCGCCCTCGTCGTGGCCGTCGTCATCGACCTGGTCAGCACCGGTGGGCACAGCGAGTCGTTGTTCGCCATGGGCGTGGCCACCATCTACGTCCTCGGTTCGGCCGCGGTTCCCGAAGAGTGGTATCACATCAGATTCGGTGCCGAGGCCATCACCCTGATGGGGGCCTTCCTCACCGTGGTCGCCATCACCCTGACCGGAGGCCCTTCCAGCCCGTACCTGCTGCTCTCTATGGGGCCCCCGATCTTCGCCACCCTCTACGGGGGGATCCGCAGCGGTCTGATGACCGGACTGCTCTCCGCCGGGCTCCTCGCCCTGGTCACCCTTTCCCAAGGTATCCGACTGGTCGAGGCCGCACCGGCCATGGCCCTCTATCTCGTCTTCGTGTTGCTGGTCGGCGTGATCCGCAAGCTGCTCGAAGACATCCACCAGCAGGCGGCAGATCTGGCCGTCGAGAAGGAATCGGCGACTCAGCGGTTGGAGAGTCTCCAGGAGATCCACGGCGTGCTGGTCCGCCTCTCCCAAGATGTCTCGGCCGGACGTCTCAACGCCGTCGAAGTAGGCGCCGAGACTCTGGACACCGTCCTGACCCGACTTCCCGGCTCTGCTGGAAAACTGGCGATCGAGGGTGAGAACGGGCTCGTGGTGCTGGCCGCCCGCGGAGTCCCCGACCCCGACGGCGAGGTGAACCAGATTCCGATCAAGACCGCAGATGCCTCGGTGGGAATGATGGAGCTGGTGACCCCACAGCCGTTGACGGACGACGATCGAGCCGCGGTCGAGGCCTATCTCCGCCCACTCGGCATCGCCTTTGCCAATCTCCAATTGCTGCAGGACATCGCCGGCTCCGCCGTCGCCGAAGAGCGTCTCCGCCTGGCCAGGGAGATGCACGACGAGATCGGGCCTTCACTGGCCTCACTCGGCTTGTCTCTCGACCTGGCGGCCATGCAGAAGGTCGACGATCCCGAACTGGTGGCGGATCTGAAGGTGCTTCGCTCCAATGTCACCAAGTTGGTCGAAGATGTCAGAGCCAAGGTGGCCGACCTGAGAAGCACACCGGGGCCGACGCTCACCGCCAGAGTTCTCCAGGCGACCTCCGGATTCAACGGGAGCCCGGTGATCGTGGTCGACATCGACGAGAGACGCCCACCGCGGCCGGCTCTGATCGCAGATCTGACCTCGATCGTCACCGAGGCCGTCCGAAACGCCCATAAGCACTCCTCGGCCTCGAACATCGTGGTCTCGGGTCGGATCCACCGGGACTGGGGAAGTTGCCAGGTGCAGGACGACGGGGTCGGCTTCAACCCGGAATATGAGCCCGACGGGCATTTTGGGCTTTTGGGAATGCGTGAACGTGCCGACAAATTGGGAGCGACCATAGATTTCGCATCGAATGAAGGGGTAGGGACGACAGTGACTATTGAATGGGGCAACCGATGATTCGCGTCATGATCGCCGACGACCACAAACTGTTCGCCGAAGGTCTCAGCCAGGCTCTCGATTCCCTCCCCGACGCCAGGGTTGTTGGCGTTGTCGACTCCGGCCCGGCCCTCGACGAGGCGCTCGCCGCCCAGCCGGCGGAGGTGTCGATCGTCGACATCGAGATGCCGGGCGGGGACGGGATCACCACCATCGCCGCACTGGGCAAGCGAACCCACGCGATCGTGGTCTCGATGTATGCCTCGGACGATCAAAAGGCGCGGGCCGTCGCCGCCGGCGCCAGGGGATTCTTCTCCAAGGGAGTGCCGTTGCTCACCCTCGCCGCCGCGGTGCGGGCGGTGGCCGATGGCAAGAACCTGATCGAGCTCGAGGATCACGAGCGAGACGAGGTCCTTGAGGGCTACAGCCAGGCGGTGCTCGACCCCGGGGCTGCATCCCTGACCGAGCGGGAAAAAGAGATCCTCCGGCTATTGGCGGTCGGGATCTCCGCGACAGACGAACTCGCAGACCGGCTCTATATCTCCCAGAAGACGGTCAAGAACCACCTGGCTTCGATATTCCAAAAGCTCGCAGTCAGCGACCGGACCCAGGCCGCCATCGAGGCGATCCGTCTCGGGATCGCGCGACCTCACTAGTCATATGAGTCGCTAGGCCCATCAGCGCTGTGGTGATCCAGTCGTAACCTGATCGCAGGATTTTAACGGTAGGAGAAAACCATGTTCTACAAGGTCATCTACTTTCTCACCAAACATGAGAGGGGCGCCTCCATGGTCGAGTACGCCCTCTTGGTGATGATGATCGCAATGGTTGCGCTGGCCGCGGTGGCGATCGCGGGCACCGAGCTTTCGGAGACCTACTCCGAAATCAGTTCCGGCCTCGTCGAGGCGGGCAACTGAGACTTGATGGTTCTGTGGACCCATTGTCCCAGAACCCATATGGGCTAACTTGCCCATAAGTACTGCAAGCCAGTAATCCGAGACAAGGAGGGGTTTAATGCTTGCTCTGTGGACCAAGGTAACGAGTTGGATTCAGTCCGAGAAGGGCGCCTCAATGGTTGAGTACGCACTCCTCGTTGTGCTGATCGCCATCGTTGCACTCGTGGCCGTGCAGATCGCCGGTGAAGAGGTCTCCGAGACCTTCTCCGAGGTCAGCTCCGGGCTCGACCAGTAATTCGAAACCAAACGATTGAAAGGGGCCCGCTTGCGGGCCCCTTTCTACGTTCTGGAGTGGCTCTGAGTCGCATTCAGAGTTTCTTGATCTGATCGGCGCGGCGGATCAACCCCGGCACCACCACCCGGGTGTTGATCCCCCGAAACGAGAGCTCACGTCCCGGGCCGGTGTTGACGAAGCGCAGCGCGTCGGCCCCGAAGCGTCCGGAGAACTTGGCACAACCCGTATGCGGGATCTCACTGACCTCCACCACCGCGGACCCGAGTTGCAGCCTGGTCCCCGGCGGCAGGTTCTCACGACCTAGATCGAGGTCGGCATAGAACTGATCGCCTGCCAGCGACCACCGATCACGCCCCTGGGCCACCAGATCGATCACCCTGGCATTCATGATCGTGACCTGAGAATCTGGATTGGGGCTGCCATCGGGTGTGCTGATACTTTCTCGAGCCTTCCAGGTGTCCCCCACCACGCCGAGCTCCAAGTCCACTTCGGCCTCCTCGAGCTCTTCACGCTGGTCGACGCCGGGGCGGCGGATGATCATCTCGATCGTCCCTACGTCCTGCGGGGATTGGCGGATGTGATCCAGACCAGCCTCCAGGGTGGCCGTATCCAGATGGAGGGCAGAAGTCATCCGGGCAAGGTACTACAGGGCCTCAAGGCCTGAGAACAACATATTCGTCGTCCTCGAATACCGGCTGCCATCCCGCCGCCTCCAGGTCCTCGACCAGGGGCTCGGTGACCTTGAGCAGCGCCTGTTCGATGCCGTCACGCGCGAACACCGGCTGCCATGGCCGGTCACCGTCGCGGATCGCCACGAACTCGGCGAGACGCTCCTGGTAGAGCTCGGCGCGATCATCGATATATACCGGACGGCCCGGGCCTTCCGCCCAGATCAGATATCCCCCTGTGCGGTCGTCGTGGAAGGTGCGACCCTGGTCGAGGGCAGCGGAAGCCGCCACCGGGAAGCGTTCTTGGTCTATTGCGGCGTCCGAGGCCAGGAAGAAGGGCAACACCAGCACCGCGGTCCCGAACAGCGCGGCCTGCCCGGTGGTGAAGCGGGGTGCCGAACCGACCTTCAGCCCGTGAACGCCGAGGCCGACCAACGGGATGAGGGCAATCCACGCCGGCGGTATGGCACGGGTCGCCCCGAGACCCAAGGCCAGGAAGGGCACTATCACCCACAGGTGTCGTGGCGTAACCAGGTCCCTGACCGCGGCCCACACGACGAGCCCGAGCCCTATCAAGAACGGAAGGAACGCCACGGAGACGATCTCTGGCCTTCTCCACTCCGAGAGCAAGGCGAGAGCGTCACGGGCGTAAACGAACTCGAGGAGCACGGTGACCACACCCAGCCCGTGGGCAGTCAGCAAGGTCACCAGACCGGACAGGATGGCCGTAGGCGCCCACCTCCACTCCTTTTCGGCCACCAAGCTCAATCCGACGTAGCCAAGCCCTATGGCAAAGCTGCCATGCACCGAGGCCCACACCCAGAACAGAAAGGGGAGCGCCCAACGGGTCACAGGTCGCTCCCAGGCCAGGATCACCACCACGAACAGGGCGAAGGAGAAGATCACCGGCCTGGGTACGAGAAAACTGATCAAGAGGATGGTGCTCAGCATCAACACCACCGCTGTGCCAGAGACGCTCCGAGAGCGCCGGTAGGCGATGAGACCGATCCCGAGGAAGGTGATCGAAGTCATCAGCAACATCAACGGAGGGACGAATCCAAGGCCCCAGTTGCGCTCCCCCCACGCGTAGAGGAGCTCGGCGAGCCAGCTCTGGGTGAGCCAGGGCTGCCCATGCATCGTGAACGAGAACGGGTCCGAGGTCAGCACCTCGCCGGCCAGAGCCTGGAGATCACCTGCCCGGATGTGCCAGAGGAAGGAGTTGTCCCGGATCGGCGCCCAGGCGTCGATCACCAGTGCCACCCAGGGCACGATCAGAAGCAGATGGGCAAGAGAGAAACGGCGTGGTGACGGCGTGGCCGCCGTCTCGCTCATCAGTCGATGAAAGCGGTGCCGATCTGGATCGCCGCCGGCCCGAGAAGCACGATGAACAGGGCCGGGAAGATACAGAACACCAGTGGGAACACGAGCTTCACGGGAGCGGCGAATGCCTTCTCCTGGGCCCGCTGACGACGCTTCACCCGCATCTCGTCGGCCTGGACCCGGAGCACCCGGGCGATGGTGACACCAAACGCCTCGGCCTGGATCATGGCCAGCATGAAGGACCTCAGCTCGTCGAGGTCGGTGCGATCCATGAGATGACGCATGGCGTCACGCCGGCTCACCCCGACCCTGGTCTCCTGGAGCATGCGGAAGAACTCCTCGGACAGCGGCCCGGGGACGGTGGCCACCACCCGGGACAGCGCCGAGTCGAAACCAAGACCGGCCTCCACCGAGATGACCAACAAGTCGAGGACATCCGGCAGGGCTCGCAGCATGGTGTGGGCCCGGTCGTCGATCTTGCGCTGTAGCCAGGCGTCCGGACCGAAGAAGCCGAGAACGATCGGCATGATGAAGAGGAAGGTCCGTTGCAGCCCGTCACTCCCGTAGTTGACCAAGAAGAAGGCACCGAAGAGACCCACCGCGGTGGTCAGCAGCTTGATGACGACGAAGGACGGCGCGTCCAGGTTCCCGGGGTTGCCGGCCAGAATCAGTCCGTGCTGCTTCTTCTCCAGATATCCCACCGGGGTGAACCGTCTCAAGAAGTTGGAGATCTTGAGCACGATCGGGCCGATGGTGCGCTGGGCGAGTGGCTTGGTCAGCACGTCGTCCCGGATCACGCCTGAGGTGGTGCGGCCGTAGAGGGCGAGGCGGTTGGTCATGTCCTCACGGGCCCGGGTCACCCCGAGACCGGCCCATACCAGCACGAAGAAGATCAGTGCCCCCACCGTGAGCACTGCCAGCAGTTGTCCGTCCAGTTCAAGCAGGTTCATATTTCGATGTCCACAATCTTCTTCAGCCAGAAGATCCCGCCGGCCATGAGCAGGACCCCGGCGACGATGGCGATCTTCCCGGTCGGCGACTCGATCAGCGGCAGCAGGTAGTCACGGTTGGTGAACCAGAGGAAGATGGCTAGGGCGAAGGGAAGGGATCCGAGGACGAAGGCCGAGATCCGGCCCTCTGCGGTCAGAGCCCGAATCTCACCCTTCAGCCGGTTGCGGGAGAGCATGGTGTCGGCCACGGTCTGCAGGACCTCGGCCAGGTTTCCACCGACCTCCCGCTGGATCTCGATCGCCATGGTGGCCCATTCGAAGTCCTGGGATTGGGTCCTCTCTGCGATTCCCTGGAGGGCGTCGGAGACGGTTCGCCCCAGTCGGGCTTCGGTCACACCCCTGCTGAATTCCCGAGATGTCGGCTCCGGCGCCTCGGCCGCCACCGCCTCGATCGCCTGGAGCAGGGAGTAACCGGCTCGCAGCGAGGTGGAGAGGAGGGTGAGGGTGTCCGGAAGCTGCTTCTCGAACTTCCGCTTCTCACGGCCACCTGCGTATCTGATCATGAAGATGAAGAAGACGAGCAGGACGCCGAACACGATCGCACCGGTGGCCGGGCCGCTGAAGATGGCGAGGAACACCCCACCGACTGCGGAGAGGCCGAACATGGCCAGGATGGCCTCGCCCGGTGTCATCGGTATGTTGGCCTGCTCCAGGGCTGCGTTGACGCCGGAGAGCATGCCACGCTTCCTGACCTCTTCCTCGGCTGCCTGGCTGAACCGGTTGAGGATCGGGATCCTCTGTAGGAAAGGAGTCTTCTCCTCAGCAACGGCCCGACCGCGTCGCCCGTAGGCCTGGAGGCGCTTGGCGAAGCGGCCCCCTCCCTCGTCCTCGTCGCGCCCGAACAGGATGATCAGGAAAAGGAACAGGGTGAGGCCGAGGCCGACCGCGCCAATCAACTTCAGTGAGCTGGAACCCATGGGGAGGTTGCTTTCGACCTTGATGGTGCTCGGCGGCACCGTGGTCGGAGTGGTGGTCGGAGCCGCGGAGGTGGTTGTGGCGTATCCGGAGACCGAGAACACCACGTTAGAGGCCAGGCCACCCGGATAGGTCACCGCAAATTCGGCGTCACCCGGAGCGGAGACAGGTGAGACGAAGCGGGACACCAGTGTGTTGCTGATCTCCCGGCTGATGGCTCCATAGAGCGAAGACAGCTCCTCGGGATTCGGCGTGGAGAGGAACAGACCGCCTCCGGCAGTGGCAATCGCCTGCACCGACTCGGGGTTGAAGTCCGGTGATTCGAGGGCGATGGCGAAGGTGCGAGCGTCACTCCCGGTGACAGCGGCAAGGGCCTCATCCTGCGTCGCGGTTTCGACGGTGTTCTCACCGTCACTCATGAGGATCATGTTGGGGATCAAGGTGTCGGCCGAAGCTGTGTCGAACAGGCTGAGACCCAGGATCACGCCCTCGTAAAGGGCAGTCTCCCCGGCGGCGATGATGGCGTCGATGCGGTTGTTGAGGTCGCTGGTATTGGTGGTGAAACCGGTCGCAACCACCGCGGTGTCGGCGAAGGTGACCAGGGCAATCGAGTCTTCAGGGTTCTTCTGGGCGACGAAGCTCTTGGCAGCCGCCTTGGCAGCTTCGATCGGGGCCCCCTCCATCGAGCCCGAGGTGTCGATCACGAGGACCACACCCACCGGGACACTCGACTCGCCGAGGAGTGCCGTCTCCAGTTCGGAAACTGGCTGGCCATTGACGGTCACCGCCAATTGGGCCGGGTCCGGAGCGGCCGGCAGGTTTCGAAACTCGACAACCATCAGCGTTTGCCCGTTCTCGGCGTAGCGAGCTCCATTGATGTCGATGATCTCGATCTCGGGGGAGGCCGTCTGTGCGGCGACAGCCGTGCTCAGCCCGAAAACCAGGGCGACAACCAACAGAAGAAGTCGTCTCACCCACGACCCCTGGCGAAGGGCTCGGGATCGAACAGGTCGGCAGGGAGCCGGATGCCCTGGTTCTCGAGATCCTCGGAGAACGTGGGGCGGATGCCGGTGGCCTTGAGACGACCCTTGTAGATCCCGTCTTCGTCGACGCCCATGCCGAAGTCGAACAGGAAGAGGTCCTGCAGGGTGATGATCTCGCCCTCCATGCCTTCCACTTCGGTGACATGGGTCACCCGACGGGTTCCGTCCTTGAGACGTGACACATGGATGATGAGGTCGACGGCGGATGCGATCTGCTCCCGGATGGCCCGCATCGGCAGGTCGAAACCGGCCATCAGCACCATGGTCTCGATACGGGACAGGGTGTCGCGAGGGGCGTTGGAGTGGACAGTGGTCAGCGACCCGTCATGACCGGTGTTCATCGCCTGGAGCATGTCCAGGGCCTCGGCCCCACGAACCTCACCAACAACGATCCGGTCGGGACGCATACGCAACGTGTTTCGCACCAGGTCACGGATGCCAACCGCACCCTTGCCCTCGATGTTGGCGGGGCGGGACTCCAGGGTCAGCACGTGCTCCTGGTGGAGCTGGAGCTCGGCGGCGTCCTCCACGGTGACGATGCGCTCGTCGCCGGGGATGTAAGACGACATCACGTTGAGGGTCGTGGTCTTACCCGAGCCGGTACCACCCGAGATCAGGATGTTGAGCCGGCCCCGGACGCAGGCACGACAAAAGTCGGCGACGCGCTGGGTGATGGTCCCGAAGTTGATCAGGTCGGCTTCCTGGTAAGGGTCGACCGCGAACTTACGAATCGTCAGGAACGGCCCGCCGATTGCCAGCGGATGGATGACCGCGTTGACACGGGAGCCGTCGGGGAGACGGGCGTCGACCATGGGCGTGGCTTCGTCGACACGACGACCGATCTGGCCGACGATCTTGTCGATGATCCTCCGGAGGTGGACCTCATCGACGAACTTCACGTCTGAGAGTTGGATACGCCCCAGTTTCTCGTAGTACACATCGAAGGGGCCGTTGGCCATGACTTCTGTGACATCCGGGTCGTTGAGCAATGGGTCGATAGGGCCATAGCCCAGGACATCGGATGCGATCTCGTTGAGGAGGGCCCGCCGATCGGCGGAGGTGAGGGGAAGCCCCTGCTCCTGGTCGACCGCCCACTCCAGCATCTCGAGAACGCGAAGCCGAAGCTCTGCGTCCGACATTTGCCTGTCATAGAGCGTCGGGCCCAATTCCTCCACGACCTTGAAGTGGAGACGACCCCTGAGCTCGCTCATGGCATCGGTGCGGTTGACACCGATGTCGGCGGTCTCGCTCTGCCTGGCAGCTGCAACTCTTTCAGATAAAGATGGCACCGTTCACAACCTTCCCACTACTTACGCCCGAAAAGCCCGCTCTTTTGCGCGCCCTCGGGGATCTTCCCCGCTATCAACGCAGCGACACTCTCAAACCCTTTGGCGACCTTCCCCTTGGGGTCGGTCTCCACCACCGGACGACCCTCGTTCACCGAGTTGGGAACGGAGGCGTCGGAGGGGACGGCGGCTGCGATCTCCATCTTCAGTGCACCCTCGATTTCCTTGTTGTCAAGGCGCGCCTTGGAGTTGCTGCGGTTCATGACGAGTTTCACGTTGGACGTGGAGAACTTGAGGAGACGGAGAGTCTCCAAGGCAAGCTTGGCGTTTTTGACCGATGGGAGGTCCATGTCCACGATCATCAGCACTTGGTCCGCCTTCTCGATCAGCGACAGGATCAACTCGTCGAGCATCGAAGCGGTGTCCACCACGACGTAGTCGTAGGTCTCCTGGAGGACATCCAGCATCTGCATCAGTCCGGCGGTCGTGATGTCGTCGGCAAAAGCCGGCTCCAACGGTGCGGCGAGAACCCTGAGCCCACTCGGGTGCTCGGTGAGCAACGAGTCGAGCATCTCGGAGTCCAGCTGATGCAGCTCGTGGGCTGCGTTCACCATCGTGAAGCGCGGCTCGAGCTGGAGGAGGAGACAGACGTCGCCGAATTGGAGGTCGGCGTCGACCAGCACCACCTTCTTGTCCGACAGCCGGTTGAGCAGGAGCGCCACGTTGGTGGCCATGACTGTCTTGCCACTTCCCCCCTTGGCGGAGGTGACAGTGATGAGTTTGCCTCGCTCGGTGCGATCCGGCTCGTGGGAGATCCGAGCCGCCACATTGCGCCGCTTGAGGACATCGTGAGCGAACTGCTCGATCGCCGCCTCGATCTTGGTCTCGTCCAATGGGGACTCGATCACGTCCGAGACACCGGCACGCATCGCGTACCGAAGGAGGTCGGCGGTGACCGTCTCGGCCACCATCATCAGAACGAGCACCGGATCCTGGTTGTGCAGGCTTCGCACCTGCTCCATGGACTCCTCGTTGCTGTACGAGGGCCCGAGCAGCAGCATTCGAAGTTCGCCCGACTCGATGGTCTGACTCGCCTCCTCGATGGAGCGCGCCACAGGAAGTCGGCCTTCGAACAGCTCTTTGGCCGCCGAGACGAAATCATCGTCCTTGTCGACCACCAATAAGTTGTGCTCAGCCAATGACATGGTCGAACCTCTTACTCAAACCTATCCGAAAATGTCGTCGCTCAGATTGCCGAACAAGTTGAGGATGGTCACACCCGGGGTCTCCACCTCGACGAAGTCTTTGGGAACGAGGGTCAACCACATGGAACCATTCTCGAAGGCGTATGCGATGCGCTCGGCCTGCTCGGGGGTGACCTCGAGGGTGAAGATGGTCTCGTTCCCGAGGTCCTCTTCGGCGCCTGCGGTGTCGACCTCGCCCTCGACCGGGGTTTCCGGCTCGGCTTGCACCGGCTGCGGCGTGTCCTCGTCGGCGCGGATGTCACGACCTGTCGCCAGCACCGGGATCCCCTGGAGGACGTACCGGGTGAAGGTGACAACGGCGACGGCTTCTTCGGTGGCGGGTGCGCCCTCAACCGGCGGTTCCGTCGGTGTCTCGGCGATTCCTTGCAGCTCCGGGGGAAGCAAGTCCTCGGGTATGTCGAGGGTGATGATCATGTTGATCCGGTCACCGGGGTTGACAAACCCGTTGACCCCGCGGACGTTGTCCGTTGAGATCACGATGGCCTGGCTGCCTTGAGAGATCTTATCAGCGAGAGGCGTGACGTCGATGGTGATCGCCGTCCACTGCGACTCGACCAAGATCGAGTTCGCCGAGATCGGCCCGGCCGCCACCTTGCCACCCAACACCGAGTTGAGCTGCTCTTCGGTTGTGATGGCTCCGGCAGGCAGGTCTTCCTGCTCTTCGGTGCCCGCCTCGATCAGCTGACCACCCGAGTTGAAGTCCGAGAGGATGATGGCCCCGTCGGTCCCTTCGGTGATGGCATCGACCGCGCGGTAGACCGTGACCTGAGCCTGGCCGGCTTCGATTTCGTCTTCTATGCCCTGCAAGTAGTTCCAGACCGCCCAAGCGGCCAGTCCGGCCAGTATCAAGGCCACAAGCAGAACGATGGCTCTCCTACCCATTGAGTCCCCTTCGTTTGTCCCCTCGGTTGGGCGCCGACCCGTCGCCGGCACATACCGTCTGGCATGCTACCGGTTGGGGCGCGCCCTCCCAGTGTTTCAAGTCCAATTCCACAAGAATGATTCGGACCTTATGGGGCCAGTCTTGAGACTTTCCCAATAACCTCCATAGTTCGGTCGTCTCATATCGACGCACCGATCCTTGTGGCAAGGCACCTCAGCGGCGACCGATGCCACGCTCCTTGAGCTCCTGGAGGATGGCCTCCAGAGACGCGTCCACCGGCATCGGGGGTCTCTCGTCGTCGGTCGGCCCGAATTCGCGTTCGAACTCCTTCTGAGGGCGACGTCGACTTGGGGTCGGACCCTTCTTCTGCTCTTCGATCTGGGATTCCCGCTCCTGCCAGTCGGGTGAAGCCTGCTTGATGGAGAGCGAGACGCGTCGGCGCTCGTTCTCCTTCTCGGTGATCTTCACCTTGACCGGCTGGCCGATCGAGAGCTCGAGTTCGGGAGACTCGACGCGGTGCACCGCGATCTCCGACACGTGGACCAGTCCCTCGACACCATCGGCCACCGACACGAAGGCCCCGAAGGGCACCGTCTTGGTGACCACCCCGTCGACAACGTCGCCGACCTCGTGCTCGCGGGCAAACACGTCCCACGGGTCGTCGCTGGTCTGACGAATCGACAGTGAGATTCGCTCCCGATCCCGGTCCACCTCGAGAACTTTGACGGTGACCTTGTCGCCCACCTTGACCAATTCGCCTGGATGGTTGACGTGCTGCCACGACAGTTCTGAGACGTGAACCAAACCGTCCATCCCGCCCAGATCGACGAAAGCGCCGAAATTCACGACCGAGGAGATGACCCCGTCGCGGACTTCCCCTTCGCCCAGGCCATCGAGGAAGGCATTGCGTTCCTCGGCCTGGGCTTCTTCGAGGTAGGCCCGGCGGGAGAGGACGACGTTGTTCCTCGGGCGGTCCAACTCGATGACTTTGGCGGTGATCGTCTGGCCGATGAAGGGGTCGAGGTCACGAACCCGCCGCAGATCGACCAACGAGGCCGGCAGGAAGCCACGCAAACCGATGTCGACGATCAAACCGCCCTTCACCACTTCGATGACAGTTCCCTCGACAGTCCCTTCCTGGTCTGCGATCTGCTGGATCCGGCCCCAAGCCCGCTCGTACATGGCGCGCTTCTTGGAGAGGATGAGACGACCTTCATCGTCCTCCTTGTTGAGGACGACGGCCTCGACCCGGTCTCCCACCTTGACCGCGTCATTGGGATCGACGTTGTTGCGAATGGAGAGCTCACGGGTCGGGATCAGACCTTCGGACTTGTAGCCGATATCGATCATGGCGCCGTCGCCGTCGACGCTGACCACGGTCCCTTCGACGATGTCGCCCTCTTTGAACTCGAGGACGGTGGCCGCAATGGCTCTCTCGAAGTCGTCGCCGATGTCGTCGGGGAGATCACTCAGATCGGGGGCAACCAGAGCCTCACGGCCAGAAACCCCGGTGGGGGTTGTGACTTCGGGCTCTGCGGGGGGCTCGTCTTCTGCAACCGTTTCAGCTACCTGAGGAGCCTCAGGCTCGGGCTCCTCGGTGACCGCCGGTGCCTCTATTTCGGGCAGCTCTCCGGCGGTCGGGTCAGGCGCCACTGCACTTTCCTCCTCGGCAGTGCTCTCGGGCGCGTTCTCTTGGTCGTTGGGCATGTGCAGGTGGTTACCTCCAAAAAGGAACTCTGCGAGCGCCGGGCCCGCAGGCCCGCCGAGTGTACGCCGATCGGGGGAAAACCGCCAAGCGGATTGTCCAGATCAGCTCTTGACCGAGGCTAGATCCGGGCCGGTTCCCACGTCCACAACCAGGGGGACGTCGAGGTCCACCACCCCTTCCATGGTCTCCACCACCAGCTTCTCGACCACGCTCATCTCGGCTTGGGGACACTCCAGGATCAACTCGTCGTGGATCTGGAGGATCAGCGCCGACTCGAACCCACCCTGTCTCAAGCCTCCATCCAGCTCGATCATCGCCTTCTTGATGATGTCCGCCGAGGTCCCCTGGACCGGTGCATTGAGCGCCATCCGCTCCCCCATCTGCCTGATCCGAAAGTTGTCGGACTTCAACTCGGGCAGGTAGCGACGTCGGCCGAACAGGGTCGTGGTGTACCCCTGGTTGCGGGCCTGGGTCACCACCGCCGACATGAACTCCTTGACCTGGACGAATTGTGAGAAGTAGGCGTCGATCTGATCCCGGGCCTCCTCGCGGGAGATCCCGAGCCGGTCAGCCAACCCGAACGCCTCCATCCCATACAACAGCCCGAAGTTGATCATCTTCGCCCTGCG